>NZ_QKSG01000004.1:0-309694 GCF_003234035.1 Curtobacterium sp. MCPF17_031
TCGGCATGGTCCCGCCGGTCGAGTTCGAGCAAGGCCATTACCGTCACAACCCCGCTCCGACTACCGTCGAAGCGGCACTACCGAGCCTCCACTAAACCCGGGGCGGAACAGTATGTCCGCACGCTCGGAGCAGTGCAGGCATGGTGGGGTTCGGCTGGACGAACATTGCCGAGGAGCGAACGTTCCTGGCTGCGGTCGATGCGCTGCTGGTCGAGATCGGGGTGCAGATGACCGCCCGTGGCTTGGAGTCAAACGACGCGGTGCGGGGTCTGCACGACGCCGTCGTAAGGTATTCGGACGGTCTCGACGGCGACAACCCGGTCTGCCGATGCGGTCATCCGACATCGAATGAACTGCATGACGTTGACGGTTGCACCGACGCGGACTCCCTCACGATGGAACGCTGCCAGTGCCAGCACCGGTCGGGCCTCGCTCGTACGCAGGTTCGTGCGTGGGTGGAACCGGCTGTCACCGTTGCCGCTGAAGGTCCGAGTATCTGACCCGCTTCACGCCGCCGACATCAGGCGTAGGGCACCACCGAGTGCAGCCGTTGGTCAGCGTTTGACTGTCTTCCGTGGCAGCGTGCTCCGTTGCTGAGCTTCCCATCGAACTGCTGTCCGGATGAGCTGCCCGGCTGCTTCGGCGTATAGCGCTGCGTTTGGCACGATTGCGACGAATCGATCCCAACGTCGGATGACCTCCGCGTCGCCCAGCGAGTCGACCCAGCCGGCAGTTGCGGTGACCTCCGATGGGGTGCTGCAACGGCGGCGAAGCTCGTCCTTGAAGGCGGGTCGGACGACTCCTTCCGCGACGAGCCGGTCCTGGTTCCGGGTTGCTGCCGGGGCGTGGCCTGCAGCCGCTGCTCCGGCCGCTCTGCTGTCGACGTGTCCGATGTGCACGTCGGTCGCTGCTGGAAGGTCCTGGCCCGGTCCGAGGTTCAGCAGGGTTGGTAGCGCAACTTCTCGAGTCCAGGTTTCGAGCAGGGACAGTTCTGCCATGAGAACGGGCCAGCTGTCGGTGCCCGGTCTCCGCAACGCGATGATGGGCCATAGGTCGAGTCCCACTCGTGGGCGGAGTGGCGCGTCGGCGATCAGGTCGCCATCCTGCGCTGGTTGCCCGCTCGGTTCCGCCAGTTGCATACCGGGCACATCGAAGTCGGCGACGACACGACCAAGGCGCGCTGCGACCATCGCTGGACGACGGTGCTTCGACACGTTCGAATGGTCGACCAGTAGCCGCAGCGGCGCCGTGTTGTCGCCGTTCCATGCGAACGGTTGCAGCTTGCGAAGTCGTTCCGTAAGTTCGCCTCCCTCTCCGAGCCCGGGTAGGTCTCGGCGGCGCTTGTCCCGCACCCACTTGTCGAACTGGTCGCTCGCGGGGAGTGCAGGCACTTCGAGGGCTCGCTCCTCGACCTCACTGAGCCCCCGGTCTGCCCGGTGCTCTACCTCCGCGAAGACCACATGTTCGAGGACGCCACGAAGCGCGCTGACAACGTCGCCCACGCTTCGACTGACGGCGGCAGGGATGGGATGCACGCCGACGATGATCGTGTGCATCCGATCGCCGACGGCGTCGTTGCGAAGATCGAAGGTCCCGGCACGAGAGTGCGCTTGGATGAGCTCGGCGACGTTCTGCATCTGATCGTCGATGTGCCCCAGCGACCCGAGTACGTGGAGCTGGTGATCGGGTAGCCATGCCATCACGCTGGCAGCGGTCGGGGTGGGCATGGACCCATCTTGTCGGCCGGCTCCGACACCCCTTGACATACTGGAGACCTCCCGCACATCAGTCGAAGTGGGTCAGCCCCTGCAAGTCGGCCCGTCAGTGCCGTTTGCTGCCGGCGGCGGTGAGGCGTGCGGTGCGATGCTCCGCTCCGTGATCGGGTTGCGCTTTCATGCTGAGCTTCTCAATGCTGGCCGGGAGCGGACCGTCTGCTTCTCGTAGCGGAGAGAGCGCGGCTCCGAGACGGAGGCCGGGTTTGAGCGTAGCTTCCCCACCGGTCCAGATGATCGTGTTCCACGGCAACGCAGGTAACGATGCGAGTGTCGCTCCGTCCTCGGGTGCGCCATGCAGAAGTTCCCAGGCTTCACCGGCGTCGACGAGAGGGTGTTCGACGACCCATCCGGGATGGTTGAGGAGGGTAACGCAGATCCCGTCTTCGACGTGGATGAGCAGGTGGAAGTCCTCGACGTGGCCGTCGTCCTGGACGACTCGAGCGGGGACAGGCATACGGTGCTGGGCTTGGCCGCGTTCGCGGTCCTCAATACGGAAGACGTAGAGGGAGAGCCCGTCTGGTGTGATGCCGTCGCTGTCGTATAGCCAGCCGTAGTCGGGGTGCCCCCATCCGAAGCGGGATGCCTTCTCGTGAATGAGGGACTTCGTCGTACCGGGCGCGAGGGTTCCCCAGGAGGCTGAGTGTCTTCGCGAACCAAACGCCCTATCGCCTCCCACTCGTCACTGGTCGCGGCCGCTGTCCAACGGCGGTTCGAAGAACCAGCACGTGCAGCCCTCACCCGACTCATCAATTCCCGCTTGTTCATCGTCTGATTGCAGCCGCGGCATGCGGGTAGGAGCACCCGCTGACGACGCTCCGGATGCACTGGAACGTCATGACGGTTGCGGATGATGTCCCCGTTCGCACGCCACGGTTCCGATGGCCGGCCCTTGGCGTCGCGGAGCTTCAGCTGCCACTGCGGCCAGACGTGTTCACCTCGCCGTTCAGCGGGTCGGACTCCGCAGGTCGCGCAGGATTCAGCAGGCATACCCCTATCGTCGCCACCGGCGCGCGTACGGGCAATACAAGCGGAGGGTGAAAAGCGCGATCAGTTGCGTCACCGAGCGCAGGCGAGTGACGTGACGGCTGTCCTTGCTACGACGTCGGAGCGCAGTTCCGATTCCATAGGCTCGCCGTGAGTCCTTCTGCGATCTCGACCGGAGGCGCCCGCGCGTCTACGACTGGTCAGGGCCAGGCGGCGGCGGATCCTTGCTTTCTTGCACCCGTCGGAAAAGCTCGCCGACGTCTGGCCGTTTCGGCTTCTCAGTGTTGTCGTCGTCCTCGGTGTCGCTCATCATCCTCGCTCGCCGTCTTTTGATCCGAAGGTTTCCCCGTCGGCCGAATGGGTCAACGGCTTCATGATGTCGGCCACATCCGGGCGTCCCGCGGGCTTGTCATCGTCGCTCGGTTGCTGCTGGGGTCGGGGTTGGCGTGGCATCAGGCGCTCCTGGTGGTTGCTGTTGGGGTGCGACGGCGACGAACACGAGCAGCGCCACGACCGCTGCGGCGAGCATAACGAAACCGACCGTCACCGCCTCAGCCCGGTGACTGTTGTGCGCTTCTCGCGCTTCGACTTCTTGTGTCCGCACTTCGAGGAGGACGTCCTCGAGGTGTTCAGGGGATGCGTTGCGGTTGACGTATCCACTCACAATGCTGCGCGCGTCGGGTACGTTCACCATCCTGGTCCAAAGCGCCCACAACGCGGCTGCGACTGCGAGGAGCGCCAAACCTGTCGGCACTCTCGCCAGTGCTGGTGCGGTCGAGCTGGTGGCGGTCACGGCGCTGCTCGCTGCGATGAGGCCGGCCGCGGTGAGCATGAATCCCGCCTTCGTGTCGAAGCCGGCCCCGCGGCGTATCGCCGCTTCCATGCGCTTGTCCATCTCAGTGAGCAGGAGCCGCACGCGGGCTGCACGGTGCGGGTCGTACTGCTTCCCGGTCGGCGCCGTGCTGCCGGAGGTCGCCTCGGCGGCGCGCCGCGGTTTCCGTGCAGCACGGGCAACGGCGATGCCCATCACTGCGACGCCGACGCAGGTGATGATCACCACCGGGATTTGCACCTTGGAGACGTCGAGCACACTCCGAAGAAGGAGCCCGCCGACGACCAGCGACGCCCCGATCATCCACAGCTGGAGCGCTTTCCGTTTCGGCACCCCTGTAGGTTAGCCGCGCGCGGTTTCGAGGACAGTGCACCGGAAGGCGCGGGGCATTGTTGTTTCGCCTTTTCAGCTGCTGCGGGACCTCAGCGACTCGATTGAGGAGCGCTTCGTGCGCCCGTCGGGCTTGCGCTACGTCGTCGGCTGAGGCCAGCCGGCAGGCGTAACCCGCTTTCGTTCTCATGCCGAGGAGCCGTTCGAGGTGTTGTTGTTCGGCGGATTCCGTGTCCGCTCCTCCGGGACTGACCCTGCAACTACACGCCCACTATTGTGGCCGTTCCAACTGAAGTGGCGATTAGTGGGCGGCCTTCGCCCCTCGTCCTCGACGACGCGGGACTGCGGGATCGCGACGCCCAGGAACCTCCGCATGGAAGCGCGCTTGCACCTCGTCTGCCCTGCGCAGCGCCACGAAGACCGTCCTGACAGGACGACGATCCGCCGGTCAGATTCGCGGAAGCACATGTCAGGGACGCAGGGCTCTTCGCGTTGCCGAGATACTGACACCAGACCGTCCGAGATAGCCGCACGGGGGCCTGCTGCTACCGTCTCGTCACGCCGACTGCCTCGGGTTCGCCGGTACGTTGAGGATGAGCGGCACGCTGATGGGATCCAGGTCGCTGACGACTACGCGTGGGACTTTCGGGTGCTCGGCGGGCTCCTCGAACGTGTTCGTCGAGCTGCGGAGGCTCGCTTGCCGCACCAACTTTCGCCGGTGCCGCAGACCGCTTGACGGCTTCGACTCCTACGGCATGGAACCTCCATGTCGCGATGACACCGGCGAACGGAACGAGTGAGCCGCGGCTCCGCGCATAGACCCCTGGGTGCCACGCGCGATCGCCTACGATGTACCCAATCGAGTACGGAGGATGCCATGTTCGCACGCGAACTGCGGAACGCCCGACAAGCCGCTGGGCTGTCCGTCAGCGATCTTGCAGCGAAGTCAGGCACATCCCGGTCTGCGATATCCGACTACGAGCACGGACAGAAAGTACCGCGCCTCGACACCGCGAACCGGATCCTTGGCGCGCTGGGGATGACGCTCGTCGCAGCGCGACTCCCACATGAGCCCATTGGGTGGCACCCAAATCTTGATCAGGACGCCATCGCTTTCATCGACAGCTTGCAGAGCACCTCCGGCATGGTGGCACGCGAAGCTCGGCAGGACGCCGCAGAGATCGTCGAGGGGTACGCGGCCGCGGAAGGCCTCTCTTTGAGCTGGGGGAAAATCAAGACCATCGTCGACGGCTGGACGGTGGAAGGCGATCCGATCGACGTGCGGCGCGTTCGCGTTCTCGCCCGATCGGTTCGCGCCAGCATCAATCGCGTCCTCCATGGTCAGCGGCGTCCCTTGCAGTGGATGACGAACGAGGCAGTGGTCCTCCCAGAGGAGAGGTTCTCGACCGTGCCACGTGCACTCGACTGGTACGCACGGGCACTCTCGGGTGGCGCCGATCCAGCGCTGTCGGCCCATCTGATGAATGAAGTGCTCCTGAGCGAGGGCTACCCATGGTTGTTTCCACCGGTCAAGCATGCGGAGGAGTACCGGCGAGCGTTCGTTGCTTGCGTGGAAGGCGGCAATGCCGCGCCGTTGGCACGGGTACTCGCATCAAGCGTCGATAGCGCAGGGAGGCTCTGATGGGTAAGACCGGAGGCGGTCGTGGAACAAATCAGCACCAGGTGAGAGGTGTGGGCCGCGCATTGGCGATCGGCCGAGCTACAGAGGCGGAAGTGTCACTTATTGGCGCGGACGATCCATGGGCGGAACGGCTGAGGCAGTACCCGACCGTGCCGGCCGACTACCAAGCCGTGCCGGAACCGGCGTGGGAGGACTTGTCCGATTCGATGCGCGCCGTCTTGCCGAAAGGTGTGGACCGGGCTCTAGCGCGGTTCCGCGATCGGCAGACCGACGCGATTTTCAACGACGCATGGCTCGAAGGAATCTCCTACACAGAACCGGAGATCGTCGAGGTCATCGGCGGGACCCATGTGCCCGGACACACGGAGGGCGAGGAGTACCAGGTCCGCGACCTGTTGAAAGCTGTCACGTTCCTCGTTAACCGCGTGCGCGAGGGCAAGCTTGAACCGACGCAGTCGCTGTCGGACGACCTGCACATGTTCATCGCGTCGCACCTTGACGTGAGGTCGGTCGCGTTTCGCGGCGACCAGAAGGAACGATACGACGGCCCTTCCGTGAAGCTAGGTCGCGGTGAACGCTTCCGAGCTCTTGACGCTCGCCTGACACACGATGCGTTGCAGGCAGGTCTCGCCCGTATCCAGACGATCGAGCACCCCGTGGTCAGAGCTGCGACTTGGGCTGCGTTCGCTGCGTATCAGCAGTTCTACTTTGACGGCAACAAGCGTACCGGCCGGTACACGATGAATGCCGTCATCATGTCTCACGGCTACGACGCGATCCTGGTACCCGCGTCGATGAAAGCAAGCTACGAGGACATGATTGTCGACGCGCTCCGTACCGGCGATCTCACAGCGCACGTACGGTTCCTCCTAGACCTGTACGACGACAGCGGCAAGGAAAAGTCGACGCGTCCTTAGCATCAGAGCTGGCTTATCTTCACCTGGGTGCAGCACCGGCAGAGTCGCTTGTCATTCCTGCTCATCCGCGTGGCTTCTCATTGGGACGTCGGAACGGCGCGGTGACCGCGCCATCTCATCAAGTACTGCACGCAGGAAGGGGTCTGCTGCACGGATAGGTGACGTCTGATCTGGCTTGCCCGGGAGGGCAGCCTGGAAGGATGCCATCGTGCCCAAGCCCTACCCGCAGGAGTTCCGCGACGATGTCGTGCGTGTTGCTCGGAGCCGTGAGCCGGGAGTGACAATCGAGCAGATCGCCGCCGACTTCGGTGTCCACCCGATGACGTTGACGAAGTGGCTGCGCCGCGCTGCCGTCGAAGACGGGGAGCGTCCCGGAACGACGCGTGCCGAGTCCGACGAAGTCCGTGAGTTGCGGCGGCGGAACCGGCTCCTCGAGCAGGAAGTCGAGGTGCTGCGACGAGCGGCGGCGTATCTGTCGCAGGCGAACCTGCCGGGAAAAGGCTCTACCCGCTCGTGAGCGAGCTCGCCGCGGACGGGATCCCCGTCGCGGTGACGTGCCGGGTTCTCAAGCTCTCCCGCCAGCCCTACTACCGGTGGCTGGCGGCTCCTGTGTCGCGAACCGAGGTGGTGCGGGCGTATCGGGCGAACGCGCTGTTCGACGCACACACGGAAGACCCGGAGTTCGGGTACCGGCTCCTCGCCGATGAGGCCTGCGACGCCGGCGAACCGATGGCGGACCGGACCGCATGGACGATCGCGTCGGAGAACGGCTGGTGGAGCGTTTTCGGGAAGAAGCGCGGCAGGAGCGGCAAGAAGCCCGGTCCGGCGGTCCACGACGACTTGTGCACGGTGACCGACGAGCAGGGCCGGACCCGGCACGTGTTCGCGGCCGAGGCGCCGAATCGGCTGTGGTTGACCGACATCACCGAGCACAACACCGGCGAAGGTAAGCTCTACCTCTGCGCAATCAAGGACGCCTGCTCGGGTCGGATCGTGGGGTACTCGATCGGCTCCCGCATGAAATCGAGGCTGGCCGTGACCGCGCTGGAGAACGCGGTCCGGATGCGCGGCGACGTCGCCGGATGCACGCTGCACTCGGACAGAGGATCGCAATTTCGGAGCCGGAAGCTGCGGCAGGCGTTGACGCGCCACGGCATGATCGGATCGATGGGCAGAGTCGCTTCCTGCGGCGACAACGCCGCGATGGAAAGCTTTTTCGCGCTCCTGCAGAAGAACGTCCTGAACCGACGCACGTGGGCCACGCGCGAAGAACTGCGGATCGCGATCGTGACCTGGATCGAGCGGACCTATCACCGGCGTCGACGTCAGGCCCGCCTCGGCCGATTGACGCCCATCGAGTTCGAAACCATCATGAAGATCAACGTCGCCCTCGTGGCGTGACTACAACTGTCACCTATCCGTGCAGCAGACCCCGCACGTGCTTTCCGAGGGAAGCGGGACCCAGGGCAGGTTCACAAGAGGGACCTCCCGAAGCGCTGGGCGGAAACTGCTGTCTGCTGCCAGGACTCCATCACCGTCGACCCGAACGACTTCATCACCGAACAGCAGAAGTACCGATACGGCAGCGACACCTGGTCCGAGGTCTACCGAACCGACCGAAACGTTGTGGAGTCAGTCAACGACAAGCTCAAGTCCGGCTTCCGCGTTGACCTGAACACCGAACGACGGATGCGTGGCCTCGCCGCGAACCAGTACGTGTTCACGTTCAAGGCAGCCGCGCTCAACTACAAGCGCATCGCTGACTACGCACGCGCACAGCTCCGCGCAACCGAGAAGGAGAAGCGATGCTCCAACCTCACATCCATCCGACCCGACATCGCACTGCCAGCCCCCGCAGCCAAGCCCGCCGAGAAGAAGGTCCGCAGCCGAGACCGTCACGGGTGGTCCGACTACGGACGGAACCGGAAAAAGTTCCGCAGCGTCGAAGTCAAGCCGGACATCACAGGGGAAGACTGAAACAGAAGAGCCCCCGACCGCTTGGTCGGGGGCTCTTCTGCTATCGGGAGTTTCGCAAACTGGGCAGCCCAGTTTCGCAAACAGCCCTGTGGCGGTACCGGTGGGATTTGAACCCACGGTGGAGTTGCCCCCACACATGTTTTCGAGACATGATCCTTCGGCCGCTCGGACACGGTACCGGGGAAGAGTTTACACGATCCGGGAGGCCCCCGGCGACACCCAGCACGCCTCCCCTCCACAGGCGCGCACCTCCGGCGCCTCGTCCCCAGACCGTCACGACGGTGACCTCGACCCGAGGGTCCGCGCGTACCGTCTCCGGCATGAGAACGCGCACCCTCGTCGCCCTGCTGTCCTCCCTCGCCGGCGCCGCCGTCGTCAGCGGAGCAGCGGGCTTCGGCGCACGGGCGGGGATCCGGGGACAGCGGGCCGCGTCGCAGCGTGTGGTCGACATGCTCCCGGTGCACGCCGACTGGTGGCGCGAACGGCTCCACCACGAGGGTCAGTTGACGTACCTGGCGATCGGGGACTCGGCGGCACAGGGCGTCGGTGCGACGACTCCCGGCCGCGGGTACGTGGGGCTCCTCAGCCGTCGGATCCGGCATCGGTCGCGGATGACCGTGCGCGTCGTGAACCTCAGCGTGTCGGGAGCCACGACGTGGGGTGCGAAGAAGGACCAGCTCCCGAAGCTCCGGCACTTCACCCCCGACGTCTGCACGGTCTCGATCGGCGCGAACGACATCGCCGACTTCCACCCGGACAAGTTCGAGCGGAACATCCGCGCGATCTACGGCGCCGTCCCGTCGCACGCGATCGTCGCCGAGTTGCCGTGCATGTTCGTGCCCGACCGCGAGCGCAAGGTGGCCGTCGCGAACGAGATCGTGCACCGGGTGGCCGACGAACTCGGTCTGACCGTGGCGCCGCTGCACGCGATCACGAAACGGGTCGGGATCCGTCGGACGTTCTTCAACTCCTACGGCGATCTGTTCCACCCGAACGACCGTGGGTACGAGATCTGGGCGAGCGCGTTCGAGCCCGCCGTCGACGCCCGGGTCGACACCGTCGCGGCCATCCGGCGGTACCTGTCCGCGCGGGAAGCCGAAGACCTCGGTCGCCAGGCCGGTGACGTCGCCCACGCCCGTGCCGAGCAGGACACCGACGGCGCCGAAGCACTCGACACGGCGGACCGTCCGAGCTCGCTCGACCGCCTGCGACAGCGCGTCACCGGGTCGCTCCCGCTGCCCGGCCGGACCGATGGCAATGAGCCGACCGATGTCGGTGGAGCGGCCTAACCTCGTCGCATGGCCCGCCCCCAGTCGTCCTACCGCTGCACCGAGTGCGGCTGGAACAGCATCAAGTGGGTCGGCCGCTGCGGCGAGTGCCAGTCGTGGGGAACGGTGGAGGACGCATCTGCCGCGACGGCGAGCACACGCGGCACCACGTCGATCGCCGTCACCGGCAACCGCATCGCCCGACCGATCACCGAAGCCCGCAGCGGCTCCTTCCAGCGCTGGCAGACCGGCATCGGTGAATTCGACCGGGTCCTCGGCGGCGGCATCGTCCCGGGCGCGGCCGTCCTGCTGAGCGGTGAGCCCGGCGTCGGCAAGTCCACCCTGTTGCTCGAGGTCGCCTCACGCGCGGCTGCGACGGGCAAGCGCGTCCTCTACGTCAGTGCTGAAGAGTCGGTCGACCAGGTCCGGCTCCGTGCCGAGCGCACCGGCGCCATGCACGACGACCTGTTCCTGGCGAGCGAGGTCGACCTCGGCGTGATCCTCGGGCAGATCGAGCAGGTGCAACCGGACCTCCTCATCGCCGACTCCGTGCAGACCATCTCGTCCGCCTCCGTCGACGGCATCGCGGGCGGCACGTCCCAGGTCCGCGAAGTCGCCTCGACGCTGATCCGTGTGGCCAAGCAGAAGGCGCTCCCGGTCCTCATCGTCGGACACGTCACGAAGGACGGCACGATCGCCGGCCCCCGACTGCTCGAACACCTGGTCGACGTGGTCTGCCACTTCGAGGGCGATCGACAGACCGCGCTGCGCTTCGTCCGAGCGCTGAAGAACCGGTTCGGTCCCACCGACGAAGTGGGGTGCTTCGACATGGCTGGCGACGGCATCCACGAGGTCCCCGACCCCAGCGGCCTGTTCATGTCCCGCAACGGCGCCCCGGTGTCCGGCACGTGCATCACCGTGGCGATGGAAGGCCGACGCGCCCTCCCGGTCGAGATCCAGGCGCTCGTCGTCCCGAGTTCCGCGCCGCAGCCACGTCGGGTCGTGAACGGTGTCGACGCGTCCCGGGTGGCGATGCTCCTCGCGGTGTTGGAACGCCGCGCCGGCATCAAGCTGTCGGACGCCGACGTCTACGTGTCGACGGTCGGCGGCATGAAGCTCACCGAGCCGGGCGCCGACCTGGCGATCGTGCTCGCCCTGGCGAGTGCCGCTCGGGACCGCCCGTACCCGCACACCCTCGCCGCGATCGGGGAGATCAGCCTGGCCGGCGAGATCCGCGCGGCGACCGGCGCGAAGCAGCGGGCGAACGAGGCCGGACGTCTGGGCTTCACGACCGTCCTGGGGGCTGACGCCGAGCACCTGCGCGAAGCCCTGCGGGTCGCGTTCTCGATGACGAAGTCACCGCGAGAGCGCGAGCTCGACGCCGCGTTCTGAGATCGGCAGCCCGTCTGGATTTCCAGACACAGCCTCCAGACCGGTCAGGCGCGCAGCGCGGCCAACAGGTCCGCTGGCTCCGACTGCATGGTGTGCGGCCCGGCGATGTCGAAGAACACGCCCTCGAGCGAGTCGAGGTGTGCCGCCAGGAACTCCTCGAGTCGGGCGGCGTCGTAGACCATGACCTGCCGGAGCTTCTCGCCCGGCACCATCGCGGTGTAGGCGTCCGCCGACGAGAACAGCAGCAGGATGCGCTTGTCCGAGTCCTCACGACCGAACACCCGGACCTGCATGTCCTTCTTCCCGGTGACGAGCCGCGGGACGATCACGATGTCGTTGCGCAGCGCATACGCCACCGCGGCGACGTCCTGCTTCGCGAGGGCTTCCTCGAGCTGTTCACTCCGGAAGCGCTGTTCCTTCTCTGCCATCGCCCCTAGTCAAGCAGCATGCGAGTGCGCACGGGTCCGGTCAAACCGTCAGACAGGGGAGGGCGGGACCGCTTCAGTGCACCCGTCCGACCTGCACCGCGTGCGTCCGGGTGCGCGGGTCAGCGGCGAACTGGGTGGTCTCCGGCCCGAGTTCATCGTCGGGCACGGACTGCACCAGGACGCCGATCGCGGGGGCGAGGATGAAGCTCGACGTGGCCGCCATGCCGTAGTCGTCCACCGAGGGGACATCGACACGATCGGCGAGTCCGGACTGGGCCAGGGCTGTGGCGTAGTCGAGCACGGCGTATGCGGCCTCATCGCTCGTCATGACCGAGGCGACCCCGTAGATGAGGTACTTCATTGCCCAGCCTTCCGTCGATGTCCGTGACGCTACGCCGCGGCCGCCGTGACGAAGTCGCCCGTCGTCCTGTAGACGCACTCAGCAGGCGCGCTTCGCGGTGATAACTCAGACAACGTCACTACTTTCGCCTCAATCGCAGTCGCGGGAACTCTCGTTGCACGGCCGAAGGGCTGTTCCTGATGGGGAAGCAGCTCTCATGCCGGCACCATCGCCCACCCTCTACCGCTCGACCGCTCCCCGGACCCCCGGAGCGCCGACACCGACCTCGACGTACAAGGACCTGCTCGAGCGGGTCCGAACCGAAGGTCTCCTCGAACGCCGGACCGGCTTCTACTGGGCGGTCTTCGCGTCCCTCGTCGTCGCCACCGCCGCGACCCTCGGCGTCTCCGCCCTGCTCGGCGCGTCGTGGTTCCAGTTGATCCCCGCCGGGGTCCTGGGTGTCCTCTTCACGCAGTTCGCGTTCCTCTCGCACGAGGCGGCACACCGCCAGATCTTCGCCTCGCGCAAGTGGAACGACCACGCCGGTCGCTGGATCGGCGTCTTCGTCGTCGGCCTGTCGTACTCGTGGTGGATGAACAAGCACAACCGCCACCACGGCAACCCGAACACGATCGGCAAGGACCCCGACATCGCCCCGGACGGCGTGGTCTTCATCGAGGAGGACGCCCAGCAGCGGCGCGGGTTCCTCCGGAAGCTCGCGATGGTCCAGGGGTGGGCGTTCTTCCCGCTCCTGACGCTCGAGGGCGCCAACCTGCACTGGCTGTCAGTCCGTGCCGTCGTCACCGGCAAGGCCGCGAAGGGCACGGCGAGGGAGCGCCGCCTGGAGGCCGTGCTGCTCGTCGCACGCTTCGGTCTGCTCGTCTGGTTCGTCTTCGCGGTGATGCCGCTGGGCATCGGTTTCGCGTTCCTCGCGGTCCAGATGGCGGTCTTCGGTGTCATGATGGGAGGGTCGTTCGCGCCCAACCACAAGGGCATGCCGGTCATCGCCGAGGGGGCCAAGATAGATTTCTTCTCGCGTCAGGTCCGAACTTCCCGTAACATCACTGGTGGCGTGTGGGTGGACCACCTGCTGGGTGGTCTCAACCACCAGGCAGAGCACCACCTGTTCCCGAGCATGGCGCGGCCCAACCTGCGTCGTGCGAAGGCCCTCGTGCGTGAGCACTGCGAACAGCACGAGGTCCCGTACACGGAGACTTCACTCTTCCGCTCCTACGGGATCGTCGTCCGGTACCTCAACCGAGTCGGTCTCGCAGCGCGCGACCCGTTCACCTGCCCGATGGTCAGTGCCTACAGATTGCACTGAACCTCTGATCTCCGTCACCCCGCACGATGCCGGGTGTCGCACACAACTCGATGGCAACGTCGTCGAAACCCGCGGTGGTGGAATTCTCTCGCCGCGCACGTAAGAAAGTAAGGAACGCCGAAATGGCAACTGGAACTGTCAAGTGGTTCAACAACGAAAAGGGCTTCGGCTTCATTGCGCCGGACGACGGCAGCGCTGACGTCTTCGCCCACTTCTCTGCGATCGGTGGCAACGGCTACAAGTCGCTCGAGGAGAACCAGAAGGTCGAATTCGAGATCACCGAGGGCCGCAAGGGCCCGCAGGCGGAGAACATCACCGTCATCGGCTAGTACCGGTCTTCGTGAGCGCCGGGCCTGAGGAGTGATCCTCGGGCCCGGCGCTTCGTCGTTCCCGCCCCGATGTCCTCAGTTCAGGACGAACTGCACCGACTCCGCCGACGTGATCTCCCCCACCGCGACCTGCAGGTGGTAGCTGGCTCCCCCGCCCGTCACCGAGGCGCGTGCGGCGTCGCACGTGGTCGCCGAGGACCGCGTGCGGTCCCAGGCGATGGCGGGCGTGGTGAGCTCCTGGCCGGCCTTCAGGGTGACGTCCTGGTCGGTGCCTCCGGTCTGGCAGTCCTTCGACGACCAGTACTGCTCCGTGCCCGAGGTGATGGTGAGCACCTGCTGCGCGGACCCGAGGTCCATGTGGCACGAGTTCGACCCGGTGTTCTTGATCGACATCGCGACCTGGGGGTCCTCGCCGGCTGCGTAGACGCGCTTGTCGAGCACCGGGGTGAGTTCGATCTGGTGCGGGTCGCAGGCCGCGCCGTCCTTGCGGGCTGCGGCGGACGGGGCCGGCGAAGACTTCGGCGCGCCCGAGGCGGCATCCGACGCGCCAGAACCGCCAGCCCCGCCAGAGCCGGTGGAGGAACCAGCTGCTGCCGAGGAAGCCCCGGCACCCGGCGTCGGACCGGCCGCGGGGGCTCCGTTGCCACGACCGACGACGATGAGCACGACGACGACCACGACGAGCAGGACCACCCCGAGCACCAGGGCTCGGCGGCGCCAGTAGGTGCCGGGACGCTCGGGGCCGACGGGATGGCGGAACGACGACATGCGCACAGGGTAGACATCCGTGCGAGCCCGGAGGAGGTCCCTCGCCGGGCGGCCGGTCAACCCGTCAGAGGATCTTCAGCATGCGGGTGTTGCCGAGCGTGTTCGGCTTCACCCGGGCGAGGTCCAGGAACTCGGCGACGCCTTCGTCGGACGAGCGCACGAGCTCGGCGTACACCTCGGGTGGGACGACGGTCTCGCCGATCTCGAGGTAGCCGTGCTTGGCGAAGAAGTCGACCTCGAACGTCAGGCAGAAGATCCGGGCGACACCGAGCTCGCGGGCGTCGTGTTCGAGCGCCTCGAGCATGCGGTGGCCGACGCGCTTGTGGATCCAGTCCTGGTCCAGGGCCAGCGTGCGGACCTCGGCGATGTCGTCCCAGAACACGGCGAGGGCGCCGCAGCCGATCGGGACACCGTCGGGCCCTTCGGCGATCCGGAACTGCTGGATCGACCCGTAGAGGACGACGTTCTCCTTGCCGAGCAGGATCCGTCGGTCGACGTACGGCGCGATGAGCCGCTGGATGTGCGGGACGTCGGACGCGAGCGCCGGGCGCACCAGGATCCCGTGGTCGTCCCGTTCGGAGAACGCATGCCGTCCGTGCTCAGTCATCCGGTCCAGCCTACGTCTCCGCCGACGGCCCTGGCCGCGCCCTACCCGGCCCGGGCGGCCCCGTCCGACCCGCCACGTCACACGCCGTCATCGGGGGACATGCGTCAGGGCCCTGCACAGGCGCACCGGCCTACCGTCCGAGACACACCAGTACGACGAGCAGGAGGAGCACCACATGCCCCAGATCATCGAGACCGTCGACGTCAACGTCCCCGTCCGTGCCGCCTACGACCAGTGGACCCGCTTCGAGGAGTTTCCCACGTTCCTCGACGAGGTCGAGAAGATCGTCCAGGTCGACGACACCACGACCGACTGGACCGTCAAGGTCGCCGGCCAGGAGCGTTCGTTCCGCGCCCTCATCACCGAGCAGCACCCGGACGAGCGTGTCGCCTGGACCGTCAAGGACGGCGAGACCGAGCACGCCGGTGTGGTCACGTTCCACAAGCTCTCCGACGCTGAGACCCGCGTCACCGTGCAGATCGACTGGGAGCCGTCCGGCATCCTCGAGAAGCTCGGCTCGGCGGTCGGCGTCGGCGGCCACGCCGTGAAGAAGGACCTGCAGAACTACAAGGAGCGTGTCGAGGCCGCCCCGACCAGCGACGGCTGGCGCGGCGACGTCCAGGCCTGACGCCTGACCGCAGACAGACGGGAGGCCCGGTACCAGCTGGTACCGGGCCTCCCGTCTGTCGTGTCGCTGGGCTGACTAGCCCTCGATCTCCGGCGCGGGCGCCTCGGGCGCCTTCTCGAGCGAGGGAGCGCCGGCGAGGACCTCTTCGCGGCCCGGCTGACGCCCGGTCTCGAAGGTGAACGCACCGTCCACGAAGCCGACCTTCACGTGGTCGCCGGCCGTGAGCTCACCCTGCAGGATGTGCTCGGACAGCTGGTCCTCGACCTCGTGCTGCATCGCACGACGCAGCGGGCGGGCACCGAGGGACGGGTCGAACCCGACCTTGATGAGCTGCTCCTTGGCCGGGAGCGAGAGCTCGACGGTCATGTCGCGGTCGAGCAGGCGGTCGGACAGGCGCTTCACGAACAGGTCCACGATCTGCAGCAGCTCGGGCTGCGACAGCTGCGGGAACACGATCGTGTCGTCGACGCGGTTCAGGAACTCGGGCTTGAAGTGCTTCTTCAGCTCCTCGTTCACCTTGCCGCGCATCCGGTCGTAGCCGACGGCCGAGTTGCCCTCGACCTGGAAGCCCACCGGGCCACCTGCGATGCCCTGCGAACCGAGGTTCGTGGTCATGATGATGACGGTGTTCTTGAAGTCGACCACGCGGCCCTGACCATCGGTCAGACGACCCTCTTCGAGGACCTGCAGCAGCGAGTTGAAGATGTCCGGGTGGGCCTTCTCGATCTCGTCGAACAGGACCACGGAGAACGGCTTGCGGCGCACCTTCTCGGTGAGCTGGCCGCCCTCTTCGAACCCGACGAACCCGGGAGGGGCACCGAACAGGCGCGAGACGGTGTGCTTCTCGCCGAACTCCGACATGTCGAGGGAGATCAGTGCGCCCTCGTCGTCGAACAGGAACTCCGCGAGCGCCTTGGCGAGTTCGGTCTTGCCGACGCCCGTGGGGCCGGCGAAGATGAACGAGCCCGAGGGGCGGTTCGGGTCCTTGAGGCCGGCACGGGTGCGACGGATGGTCTTGGACAGGGCCGAGATGGCCTCTTCCTGACCGATGACGCGCTGGTGCAGTGCCTTCTCCATGAAGACGAGACGCGAGGTCTCCTCTTCGGTGAGCTTGAACACCGGGATGCCCGTGGCCTGCGCCAGGACCTCGGCGATGATGCCCTCGTCGACGGTGCCGGACGCGGCGACGTCACCCGCACGCCACTGCTTCTCGAGGCGGAGACGCTCACCGAGGAGCTTCTTCTCCTCGTCACGGAGCGAAGCGGCCTTCTCGAAGTCCTGCTCCTCGATGGCGGCTTCCTTCGACCCGCGGACCGTCGAGATCTTCTCGTCGAACTCGCGGAGCTCCGGCGGCGCCGACAGGATCGACAGCCGCAAACGAGCGCCGGCCTCGTCGATCAGGTCGATGGCCTTGTCGGGCAGGAAGCGGTCCTGCACGTAGCGGTCCGCCAGGTTCGCCGCGGAGACGATCGCGCCGTCGGTGATGGACACCTTGTGGAACGCCTCGTACTTGTCGCGGAGGCCCTTGAGGATGTTGATGGTGTGCGGCAGCGACGGCTCGTTGACCTGCACCGACTGGAAGCGGCGCTCGAGTGCGGCGTCCTTCTCGAAGTGCTTGCGGTACTCGTCGAGCGTGGTGGCACCGATGGTCTGGAGCTCACCACGGGCCAGGAGCGGCTTGAGGATCGACGCTGCGTCGATCGCGCCCTCGGCGGCACCGGCACCCACGAGCGTGTGGATCTCGTCGATGAAGACGATGATGTCGCCGCGGGTGCGGATCTCCTTCGTGACCTTCTTGAGGCGCTCCTCGAAGTCACCGCGGTAGCGGGACCCGGCGATGAGCGACCCGAGGTCGAGCGAGTAGAGCTGCTTGTCCTTCAGCGTCTCGGGCACGTCGCCCTTGACGATCGCCTGGGCGAGGCCCTCGACGACGGCGGTCTTGCCGACGCCAGGCTCGCCGATCAGGACGGGGTTGTTCTTGGAGCGGCGGGAGAGGATCTGCATGACCCGCTCCATCTCCTTCTCGCGCCCGATGACGGGGTCGAGCTTGCCGTCGCGCGCTGCCTGGGTGAGGTTCCGACCGAACTGGTCGAGGACCTGCGAACCCTGCTGTGCGTTCTGCTGCTGCTCGCCGCCGACGGCGACCGCTTCCTTGCCCTGGTAGCCGGACAGGAGCTGGATGACCTGCTGGCGGACCCGGTTGAGGTCGGCGCCGAGCTTCACGAGGACCTGGGCTGCGACACCCTCGCCCTCGCGGATCAGACCGAGCAGGATGTGCTCGGTCCCGATGTAGTTGTGGCCGAGCTGCAGCGCTTCGCGCAGTGACAGCTCGAGGACCTTCTTGGCACGCGGCGTGAACGGGATGTGCCCGGTCGGCTGCTGCTGGCCCTGCCCGATGATGTCCTGCACCTGCTCGCGGACGGCATCGAGGGAGATACCGAGCGACTCCAGCGCCTTGGCGGCGACGCCCTCGCCCTCGTGGATGAGGCCGAGGAGGATGTGCTCCGTACCGATGTAGTTGTGGTTGAGCATCTTCGCTTCTTCTTGAGCGAGGACGACAACACGACGGGCCCGGTCGGTGAATCTCTCGAACATGTGCTCTCCCTTGGCCCCGAACGAACCGGGGCCGACAGCCGGACTCGTGTGAGTCCGGTCACGTACATCGAGACTAACCAGCGCTCCCCGTCAGGGCTGCCCCTGTTCGCCGTGGGCGTGAACCCCGTGCGTGTGCTGCGCGCCGCGGCCTGGAGGCCCCTCCCGACTCCCCGGGACACCGTCCGTCCGGCGGCACTCGCGCCCGGCTCGGAGGGCTCGCCGGTACGATCCGGGGCATGGAGCAGCCCGTCGTCGGCCTCGTCGTCCACCCCTCGAAGAACGTGCAGGAGTCCGTCGAGGTCCTGGACCGCTGGAACGCGTCCGGAGCCGGGCGCCTGGTCGCGCGGCGGATCGACGCCGCTCGCCTGGGTAGCGCGATCGACGCGGTGGACGACGACGAGTTCACGGACACCGTCGACCTGGTCGTCGCACTCGGTGGTGACGGCACGATGCTCGGTGCGATGCGCCTCGTCGCCCGGCGCCCGGTCCCGGTGCTCGGGGTGAACTACGGCAACGTCGGGTTCCTGGTCGAGATCGAACCACCCGAGCTCGAGTCCGCGCTCGAACGGCTCTCCGCCGGCCAGTACCAGCTCGAACCGCACCACGCCCTCGAGGCCCGGCTCTCCTGGGGTGGTGCCCGGACCGACTACCTGGCGTTCAACGACATCACGATCGTCCGCCGTCCCGGTGCCGGGCAGGTGTCCGCGGACCTCAGCGTCGGCGGGCTCATGTACGGGTACTACCGCGCCGACGCCGTCGTCGCGGCGACGCCCGCCGGGTCCACCGCCTACAACTACGCGGCGGGAGGCCCGGTCCTGTCCCCCGCACTGTCGGGGTCTGTCGTCACGCCGGTGGCCCCGATGGCGGGGATCGACCGCTCGGTGGTGCTCGCCGCCCGTGAGCGCTACCGGTTCGACATCGCCGAGGGCACCCGCAGCGCGGCCCTCGAGGTCGACGGGCTCGTCGTCGGCGAGGTCGCCACCGGCGCGCAGTTGGAGGTCCGGCTCCGCAAGGACGCCGGCAGCGTGGTCCGGCTGGACGCCGAACGGCACGGTCGGACCGGGCGCCTCAAGCTCGGCCTGCTGGACCTGCCGCTCCGGCCGGACCAGCTCATCGAGTTGATCCCGCACGACCTGCGGCAGAAGCTGCACCGGGAGACCGAGGACTGACGCGATCCGCGCCTCCCGGCCGGCGACCCCACGCCAGGGCCCTGGGGACGACGGAAGGCCCGCCCGGTTCGCACCGGACGGGCCTTCGCTCCCATCACCCCACAGGCCGTCGTCCCACGGACGACCCGGATCCCCGCACCGGTCCCTGACGGGACCAGCCGAAGTCTGCTGACCTACTCGGTCAGGTACAGCTGCATGTCCTGCGAGACGGCCTTCGCGAACAGGCGCAGCTTCGCACGCGACTCGACACGGCTGACCGCCTGTCGGGTGGTGTGCACGATCTTCGAGATCTCGTCGAGCGTCATCGGCTTGTCGTCGTCCAGGCCGTAGCGCATGCGGATCACGTTGGCCTCGTCGCTCGGCAGCTCGGCGACGATGGAGCGGATGTCGCGGTGCAGCAGCGTCGTCTCGGTGAGCTCGTTCGGGCTCGCGGCGTCCTCGTCCTCGATGAAGTCACCGAGTTCGCTGTCGTCCGAGTCACCCACGACCGTGTGGATCGAGACCGGCTCGTGCGAGCGGCCCTTGAGGTCGACGAGTTCCTCGACGCTCATGCTCAGCTCGGCGGCCACTTCCTCCGGCATCGGCGCACGGCCGAGGTCGACGGTCAGGTCACGCTCGGTGCGCGAGATCTTGTTGATCAGTTCGACGGTGTGCACCGGGATGCGGATGGTTCGCGCCTTGTCGGCGAGACCACGCGAGATCGCCTGGCGGATCCACCAGGTGGCGTAGGTCGAGAACTTGTAGCCCTGCGTGAAGTCGAACTTCTCGACCGCACGGACCAGGCCGAGGTTGCCCTCCTGGATGACGTCCATGAACGGCAGGCCGCGCTGAGAGTAGCGCTTGGCGATGCTGACGACCAGGCGGAGGTTCGAGGTGATCATGCGCTCCTTGGCGCGCTCACCGTCGCGGACGAGCCAGCGGAGTTCGCGCTCGAGGGACTTCTCGAGGCCGGGCTCGGTGTGGAGCTTCTCCTCGGCGAACAGGCCGACCTCGATGCGGCGGGCGATGTCCGCCTCTTCCTCAGCGGTCAGCAGTGCGAGACGGCCGATGTGACGGAGGTAGTCGCCGACCTGGTCGACGGATGCGCCGCGGACGCCGGCGAGCTGCTCGTCGGCCTCGACCTCGGCGACGGTGTCGAGCGTGGTGGCCTCGGCGGAGGTGGTCTTGGTCGCTGCCTTCTTGGTGCGGCGCGAGGTGGTGCTGGGTGCGGCCGTTGCGATCGCCATGGTGACTCTCCCTGCCTGTGACGGTGATGGTCCTTCGTGGGCTGAGACCGAGTTTGGCGGGCCGGAGGTGTACCCCACAAACCACGGCGAGCGATTCTCAGGCTTCTCCGTGCTTCGCCATCGGGGGACACCGGGTCGGGGTACACCTCGTCACGGCGGTTGTCGCTCTCGATCCCCGCGGTGCTGCCGATCGAAGCGGAATCACAACGGTGTGACTCCCGAGCCGGACCGAGGGGGACACGTGTACCCCGGGGTGCAACGCCTTCCGGACAGCGAAAAAGGGGTACGTCGCGCCGGATCCGGAGATCCAGCTGACGTACCCCGAAGGAATGCCCGCGGACGATGACGGGCCCGGTGTCACCAGGAGGGTTCGAGCCACCCGTCACGGTTCTTCGAGACCTCGAGGTCCGGGTCGCGGTCGAACTCGTCGTACTCGCTCTCGATGTCACCGACGAGACTGCGGGACGCGGTGGGATGCAGGATGGACATGCCGAGGATGCTCGCACCGCCGGACGTCGGCGGGGTGAACGGTGGGTGACGGTCAGGACACCAGGACAAGAGGACCCCAGGTCACTCGCGCGGGTGCCCCGCCGCGGACGCGGTCGAGGGCGTGACTACTCGGCGCTGGTCGGCGCGGTCGTCGTCACGCCACGCTCGCGCTCGAACCGAGCACGCTCTTCGGCCTCGATCTTCGTGTACGCGGCACGCTCGGTCCGATCGGCACGGATGATCGCGCGCATGATGAACCAGAAGATGAGACCGAGCAGGATCGTCGGGGTCAGGGCGAAGACGACTCCGGAGACGATTCCATGCGGCATGGTCCCATCGTACGTCGTGCTGCCCGCGGATCGAGCTCGCAGGCTCCCTCGGGGCTGGCGTCGCGCGCCGCTGGCGCGTCGCTCTGAGCTCCAGCGCCCTACTTGACCAGCGGGAAGAGGATCGTCTCGCGGATGCCCAGGCCGGTGATCGCCATGAGCAGCCGGTCGACACCCATGCCCATGCCACCCGACGGCGGCATGGCGTGTTCGAGTGCCCGCAGGAACTCCTCGTCGACGCGCATCGCCTCCGGGTCACCGCCGGCGGCCAGGCGGGCCTGCTCGACGAACCGCTCCCGCTGGACGACCGGGTCGACGAGCTCCGAGTACGCCGTGGCGAGCTCGAAGCCACGGACGTAGAGGTCCCACTTCTCGACGACGCCCGGACGGGTGCGGTGCTGCCGGGTCAGGGGCGAGGTGTCGACCGGGAAGTTCATGACGAACGTCGGGGCGTACAGCTCGTCCCCGTTGAAGTGCTCCCAGAGCTCCTCGACGTACTTGCCGTGTGTGGCGTGCGCGACCTCGACACCCTCGGCGTCGGCGAGCGCCTGCAGCTCGGACAGCGGCGTCTCCGGGGTGATCTCGTGGCCGGACGCCTCGGACAGTGACTCGTACATGTCGAGCCGTGCCCACTCACCGCCGAGGTCGTAGTCGCTGCCGTCTGGCAGGGTGACGACCAACGAGCCACCGGTGACCGCGCGGGCGGCGTTCTGGACCAGCTCCTGGGTCAGGTCGGCCATCTGCTCGTAGTTGCCGTACGCCTGGTAGGCCTCGACCATGGCGAACTCGGGCGAGTGCGACGAGTCGGCGCCCTCGTTGCGGAAGTTGCGGTTGATCTCGAAGACCCGGTCGATGCCCCCGACGACCGCCCGCTTGAGGAAGAGCTCGGGCGCGATACGCAGGAACAGTTCGGTGTCGAACGCGTTGGAGTGCGTGACGAAGGGCCGGGCAGAGGCGCCGCCGTGCTGGGTCTGCAGCATCGGCGTCTCGACTTCGAGGTACTCGTGGGACGTGAAGGTGTCGCGGAGCGAGGACATCACGGCCGCGCGGGCCCGGACGGTCTTCCGGGCGTCCTCGCGCACGATGAGGTCGAGGTACCGCTGCCGGACCCGGGTCTCCTCGTTGAGCTCGTTGTGCAGGTTCGGCAACGGCAGGATCGCCTTCGCCGCGATCGCCCAGTCGTCGACCATGATGCTCAGCTCCCCGCGGCGGGAGGAGATCACGCGGCCGTGCACGAACACGTGGTCGCCGAGGTCGACGAACTCCTTCCAGCGGGCCAACGACTCGTCGCCGACCTCGGCCAGGGAGACCATCGCCTGGATGCGCGAGCCGTCGCCGGACTGCAGCGACGCGAAGCAGAGCTTGCCGGTGTTGCGGGAGAACACGATGCGGCCGGCCACGCCGACGACGTCCTGCGTCTCCTCGCCGGTCTCGAGGTGCGCGTACTGCTCGCGGACCGCGGGGATCGTCGTGGTGATCGGGAGCTCGGCCGGGTAGGCCTCGATCCCGGACTCCAGCAGGCGCGCGCGCTTGTCCAGCCGGACCTGACGCTGCTCGCTGGTCTCCTGCTCGGCCAGTGCGGCGGCGTCGGCGACCGCGGTCTCGGTGGTGGCGGGGGCGGTCTCGTCGGTCATGCTGGTGCGGCTCCGGAGGTCGTGGGGGATCGCGTCGATGCTACCCGCCCGGCCGTGTCCGGCCGGGACGCCGGACGGACGGCGCACACGGCGGTCCGGGCTCGCGGCCGGGTTCAGATCGCGGACTGACCGTCGGCCGCCGTGAGCGCGTTGTCGACCGCCGACCGGACGAGTGCCCCGAGGACGCGCCCCGGGTGCTCGACACCGATGCCGGACAGGGTGCCGGCGGACTGGTCGACGATCGCCGTCGAGAAGCTCACGGCCGCCCGGACCGCGTCGGCGTAGGCGGGGCGGTCCCGCTCGGCCACGACGAACGGCTCGGCACCCATCTCGACCACCAGGGCCTGCGCGATCGGCAGCACCGGCGCGGGAGCGGTGACGGCGCAGTACGCGTCCCGCAGCCGGCTCAGGTCGACGCTCGTCCCGGTGAAGGCCATCGCGGGGTGGATCGCGAGCGGGATCGCCCCGGCACGCATCGCCGGCGCGAGGACGTCGACCCCGTGGTCCGGACTCGTGTGCACGACGAGCTGCCCGGGCTGCCAGATCCCCGCGTCCGACAGTCCCTGCACGAGCGACGGCAGCTGGTCGTCCGGCACCGCCAGGAGCACGAGTTCGCTGCGCTCGACGAGCTCCGGCGTGCCGAGCACAGGCGCGCCGGGGAGCATCGCCTCGGCACGGTCGCGGCTCGCCTCGGAGACGGCGGTGATCCCGACGACGGCGTGCTCGGCGTTCGCGAGCGCGGCACCCAGCACGGGGCCGACGCGTCCGGCGCCGATGATCCCGATGCCGAGTCGTCCGGCCCTCACCGCACGGCTCCGGGTCCGGGGACGGCGGTCCAGACGGGAGGCCCGTCCTGCGTCAGCCACGCGGGTGCGGCGGGCGCGGCACCGGTCCACTGCCCGGGCATCTGCCCTGCAGCGTGCGCGGGCTCCTGCGCGTGGCGACCCGGCGTACCGGAGGTGGGTCGGGCCTCCTGGCCGTCACGCCAGCGGTGCGACGTGTCGGTCGCGGCGGCCTCGACGGCACGCTCGGTCGTGCCGGACCAGAGCCGCTGCGCGTCCCCGGCGTCGAGCGCACCGACGCGGGCGGAGACCGGACCGCTGACGGTGTGCACGTGCACCGAGGCCAGGCGGAGTGCGCGCTCCAGCGGCCCCTGCGTGACCTTGACGCTCTGGACACGCGGCAGCGGCACGACCACGAGCGAGCGCCAGACCGCGCCGAGCCGGAGCAGCACCGCACCGGGCACGAAGCGGTAGCCGTTGCGGGACGCCGACAGCGGGCGCAGCCAGCGACCCCGTCGGGGCGAGTGCACGAAACCGCCGCGGTCGCCGCTCGTGGTGAGACTGTCGTCGACGACACCCACGGCCTCGGCGGACCCCTCGCGCAGGCGTTCCATCGACGCCTCCGGACCGACGACGGCCGAGCCGACGAGCTCGGGCAGGATGATCTCGAGGACCTGCCGGACCTCGGCTGCGGTACCGACCGGCAGCACGATCGACGAGACCTGCTGGTTCGTGGACGCCCCGTTGCCGGCGTTCGTCGCCCGGTTGATGCGGATGTCCCACCAGCCGAACGGCCGCCACAGCAGCGGCTGCGCGACGCTCACGGCGTGGATGCGCCCCGGCGGCAACGTCTCGTTCGAGGTCGAGAACAGGCCGAAGCCGATCCGGATGCCGTCCCGGGTGTCCGCGATCGTGTAGCGCAGCGACTTCGAGAACTTGCGGACGTAGTAGCCGCCGGCGCCGATGACGGCCGGGAACAGCGACACGAGCAGGAAGTACTGCCCGGTCAGGCTGATGCTCACGATGATCGCGACGACGAGCAGCAGGATCACCACGGTCGTGCCGGAGAGCAGCATCGACCCGATCAACCGACCCGGGTGGACGCGGACCACCCGGGTGGCGTGCACGGCCTCGGGGTCGAGCTCGGGTGCCAGGAACTCGTCCACCCGGCCCTGCAGGACGCCGCCGCCCGGACCGGCGGACCGGGGCTGGTCGGCGTCCTTCGCGCCCGAGGCGAGCACCAGGATGCGTTGCCGCAGGTCGTCGGCGGCCTTCGCTCCGAGGTAGGCGAGCTGCACGTTCGCGTCGTTGCCGGCCTGCGCGACCTCGAGCTTGGCGGTGCCGAAGACCCGCGCGATCAGCGGACGCGAGATGTTGATCCCCTGGATCCGGTCGAGCCGGGCCTTGCGGTGGGTCCGGAAGACCACGCCGGAGCGGACCTCGACGATCTCGCCCGTGACCCGGAACTCGTGCATCCGCCAGGACAGGTAGAACAGGCCGATCAGCACCAGGAGCAGCACCGCCACCCCGAGCAGCACCCAGCCGACGACACCGTGCTCGTACACGTAGCGGACCGGGTCGCCGTCCTCCTGCGGCCCGCCTTCGCCGGGGATGAAGACCTCGACGATCTGGTCGCGGAGGTTGTTGAGCACGTAGCCCAGGATCACGACGAGGAAGATGCCGCCCTTGAGCAGCGGTGTGAGCGGGTGCAGCCGGTGCCACTCGCCGTCGGTCAGGGGCGCGGCCGCGGCGGCGTCGCCCTTGCGCGGCGGTGCGGGGATCGAGGCGTCCGGTCGGAACGACACGTGCGACCTACAGCCCGGCGCGACGGGACTCGGCGAGCTCGACCAGTCGGTCGCGGAGGTCGTCCGCCTGACCGGCCGGGATGCCGGGGATGCGGATGTTCGACGACGCGGCCGCGGTCACGAACTTCAGCTCGCTCATGCCGAGCACCCGGTCGAGCGGGCCCCGGTTGACGTCCACGAGCTGCAGTCGGCCGTACGGCACCGCGGTGAAGCGCTGCCACATCAGTCCGCGGCGCAGCACCAGGTCGTCGTCGCGCAGGGCGTACCCGATCGATCGGATGCGTCGCGGGGTGAGCGCTGCCGTGACGATCGCGATGGCCGCGACGACCGCACCGATGACGAACCAGACGAGTCCGGCCGTCCCGCCGGTCCCGCCGCTGGCGACGCCGATGAGCACCAGGCCCGCCGTGACGACGCCGCCGATGACGATCGTCGCGATGAGGTCGGTCCAGACGAGCTTCGCCGAGACCCGCGTCCAGGTGATGCCGTCGAGGCCCAGGCCGGCGTCGTCGAGTCGGCGCGGTTCGTCCATCCGATGAGGTTCGTCGAGTACGGGCGGCATCGGGGTCTCCTGGTCTGCGGTGGTCGGTCCGCGTCGACCGACCGGGCCGGTCACGCCGTGGTGCTGCCCCGCCCGTCGTGGTCGTTCTCGTCCGTCGGCGGCGCGATGCACATCCGCTCGGCGACGAGGGCGCACACGGTCAGCACGATCCCGCCGCCGAACGCCACCGCGTTCGGCAGGGTCGAGCCTAGCGAAGGCAGGACGGACCGGGACAGGAGGTACACGAGCAGCCCGAGGGCGAACGCGCCGAACAGCGCCCCGCAGATGCTCGACGCCTTCGCCAGGAACACCACCCGTGTCGCGTACATCGGGTCCACCCGGCGTCCGTCGTTCCGGCCGCGGGTCTGTCGACGGATCGGCGCGGCCATGAACAGCAGGGCGATGCCGATGAACACCAGCGTCAGGCCGAGGGGGACCGACATCAGGAGCGTCGGCGACTGCCGGGCGGTCAGGGCGGTGTCCACCGCGAAGCCGGCGACGGCCGCGACGACGGCGACACCGATCAGGGTGGAGGCCCGGGTCGGCTTCACGGGGTCACCTCCTGCGCGGCGCGGCCGAACAGGCGGGGTTCGTCGACCCGGTCCGTGTCGTCGCCCAGCGCCGCGAGCAGGGTCGTGACGGACCCGTGGCCCGGCAGCACCGCCTCCGGGTCGGCGTCCGCCCAGGGTGCGAGCACGAACGCCCGCTCGTGGGCGCGCGGGTGGGGCACGGTGAGTGTGTCGGTGTCGATCCGCAGGTCGTCGAGGGCGATCACGTCGAGGTCGAGCGTCCGGTCACCCCAGCGGACGTCACGGGTGCGGCCGTGCTCGTCCTCGATGCCGTGCAGGGCGTCGAGCAGCTCCTGCGGCGCCAGGTCGGTGTCGACGACCACGACGCCGTTCCGGTACCGCGGCTTCGTCGTGTCGGGGCCGTCCAGGGTGAGGGCGACGGACTCGACTTCACGGCTCGAGGCCACCGGACGGACACCGGGCAGCGCGGCGACGGCGGCCGCTGCGGCACGGAGGGTGCTCCCCCGGTCGCCGAGGTTCGCACCGAGGGCGATGACGGCGCGCGTCACGCTTCTTCCTCGAGCGGAGCGCTCTCGGCGACGGCCGCGGCGTCAGGGCGCACCGCGGACTCGCGCCGGATGGTGATCGACACGTCGGTGAACGGCACGGTGATCGGTGCCTGCGGCTTGTGCACCGTGACCTCGGTCGCCAGGGCGGCACGGTGCGTCAGGACGGCCGCGGCGATCCGCTCCGCCAGCGTCTCGATGAGGTCGACCGGGTCACGTTCGATCTCGGCGACGATCTGCTCGGCGAGCACGCCGTAGTGCACGGTCTCGGCCAGGTCGTCCGAGTCGGAGGCGGCGGTCGCGTCGACCTCGACCGCGACGTCGACCACGAAGTCCTGTCCGTCGGCGCGCTCGTGGTCGAAGACCCCGTGGTGCCCGCGTGCGCGGACTCCGACGAGGCGGATGGTGTCCCTCATGATCGAGCTGCCCTCCAGGCGTCCCAGACGTCGAGTACGGCGCGGGTCGGCGCCGGGTCGTGCACGCGAACGCCCCAGGCGCCGCGTTCGGCCGCGAGCAGGCTGATCGCCGCCGTGGCCAGATCCCGTTCGGCCGGGGGTGCCCCGGCCGCACTGCCGACGCCGTCCAGGAACCGCTTGCGGGACGCCGCGACCAGGACCGGCAGACCGATCGAGGCGAAGCGTTCGTAGCCCGCCAGGATCTCCCAGTTCTGCTGCCCGCGCTTGGCGAACCCCAGGCCCGGGTCGATGACGACCTGCTCCTGGCGCACCCCGAGGACGATGAGTTCGGCGACCCGGAGTTCGACCTCGCGTCGGACCTCCTCGACGGCGTGGGTGTACTCGGCGTTCCGGTACATCCGGTCACTGTGGCCGCGCCAGTGCATGACGACGAAGCCCACGCCGGTCTCGGCGACGACCCGGGACATGTCCGGATCGACGAGCCCACCGGAGACGTCGTTGACGATCACGGCACCGAGCTCGACCGCACGTTCGGCGGTGCTGGCGTTCATCGTGTCGACACTCACCGCGATCCCCTCGGAGACCAGCTGCTGCACGACCGGCAGGACGCGCTCCTGCTCGACGTCCACCGGGACCCGTTCCGCACCGGGTCGGGTGGACTCCCCGCCGACGTCGACCAGGTCGGCCCCGTTCGCGACCAGGTGCCGGGCGTGGTCGAGTGCCGCGTCGACGGCCAGGTGCAGACCGCCGTCGCTGAACGAGTCGGGGGTGACGTTGAGGATCCCCATCACGCGGGTGCCCTCGGGGGTGGAGCGACCGCGGCGACGGCCGGTCACGATCTCCGGCACCGGTGCGGGTGCTCGGAGGTCGATCGCGACCGTCGCCGGCGCTGCTGCTGCTTCGCGGGCCCGGCTCGCCTCGGCGAGCCGACGCGACCGTCTCGTCGGCAGGTCGGTCATGCCGGCCTACGCGGGGGCGATACCGGGGTTGCCGAACGGACGGTGACGACGCGGCTTCGAGGCGTCGATCCCGACGGGTTCCTCGGCCATCGCGGCGGCCTTGCCCGGGACCTCGATCGCGGGCAGGTCACTCACCGGACGCTTGTCGCTCGAGAGCCACTGCGGGCGCTCGGGCAGCTTGCGGACGTCCTTGAAGATCTCCACGAGCTCCGGGGCGTCGAGCGTCTCCTTCTCGAGGAGTTCGCCGGCCAGGCGGTCGAGGATGTCGCGGTTGGCGTTGAGCACCTGGTAGGCCTCGTCGTGCGCGGCCTCGAGCAGGGCGCGGGTCTCGGCGTCGACGGTCTCGGCGATGTTCTCCGAGTAGTCGCGACCGGTGCCGCCGCTCATGTCACGGCCGACGAACGGCTCGCTGGACCCGGAGCCGAGCTTGACGGAACCGACCGCCTGGCTCATGCCGTACTCGGTCACCATCTTGCGGGCGGTGCCGGTGGCCTTCTCGATGTCGTTCGACGCACCCGTGGTCGGGTCGTGGAACACGATCTCCTCGGCGACACGGCCACCCATGGCGTACGTCAGCTGGTCGAGCAGTTCGTTGCGCGTGACGGAGTACTTGTCCTCGAGCGGCAGGACCATCGTGTAGCCGAGGGCCCGACCACGCGGCAGGATCGTGATCTTCGTCACCGGGTCGGTGTGGCGCATCGCTGCGGCCGCCAGGGCGTGACCACCCTCGTGGTACGCGGTGATGAGGCGCTCCTGGTCGGACATGATCCGGGTGCGGCGCTGCGGGCCGGCCATCACGCGGTCGACGGCTTCGTCGAGCGCGCGGTTGTCGATGAGCTGCGCGTTCGACCGGGCGGTCAGCAGCGCGGCCTCGTTGAGGACGTTCGCCAGGTCGGCACCGGTGAAGCCCGGCGTCTTGCGGGCGAGCAGCTCGAGGTCGACGCTCGCGGCGAGCGGCTTGCCCTTCGCGTGCACCTCGAGGATCTGCTTGCGACCCTGCAGTCCGGGCGCGTCGACGCCGATCTGCCGGTCGAAGCGGCCCGGGCGCAGCAGCGCGGGGTCGAGCACGTCGGGACGGTTCGTCGCGGCGATGAGGATGACGTTCGTCTTGCCGTCGAAGCCGTCCATCTCGACGAGGAGCTGGTTCAGCGTCTGCTCGCGCTCGTCGTTGCCGCCGCCGATGCCGGCGCCACGGTGACGTCCCACGGCGTCGATCTCGTCGATGAAGACGATGGCGGGCGAGTTCTGCTTGGCCTGGTCGAAGAGGTCACGGACGCGGCTCGCGCCGACACCCACGAACATCTCGACGAAGTCCGAACCGGAGATCGAGTAGAACGGCACCCCGGCCTCGCCGGCGACGGCGCGGGCGAGCAGGGTCTTGCCGGTTCCGGGAGGGCCGTAGAGGAGCACGCCCTTCGGGATCCGGGCACCGACGGCCTGGAACTTCGCGGGCTCCTTGAGGAACTCCTTGATCTCGTGCAGTTCCTCGATGGCCTCGTCCGCACCGGCGACGTCAGCGAAGGAGACCTGCGGGTTCTCCTTGTTGTTCATCTTGGCCTTGGACTTGCCGAACTGCATGACCTTCGAGCCGCCGCCCTGGGCGCTCGAGAGCAGGAACCAGAACAGGGCGCCGATGAGCAGGAACGGCAGCAGCGTCAGCAGGAGCGACACGAGGACGTTCGACTGCTGGACGTGGTCGTTGTAGCCCTTGGGCAGGTCGGCCTGCGACACCGCCTCGACGACCTCGGTGCCACGGGGGGTCGAGTAGTAGAACTGCTCGGTGCCACCGTCGTTGCGGAGCGTGAGGTCGACGCGCTGCTCGGTGGAGTTGACGACGGCCGACGAGACCTTGCCGTCCGAGAGCTGCTCGAGACCCTTCTGGGTGGAGATCTCCTGGGTGCCGGACTGGGCGATGAACGTCCATCCGACGAAGATCCCCACGACTGCGAGCAGTATCCAGATGTACGGCCCGCGGAGGATGCGCTTGAAGTCCATGTGATCCGGGCCCGACGGCCCGACACCTTTCTGCTGCCTGAAGTGCGTGCCGCTCAGCATACGGCCGTCACTCTGTGGCGAGAATGGGTGTCCTCTGCGGGCGAACTCCACGCATCAGGAGCATCGCCCTGCGGACGACGCCCCTGACGCCCGCCGCCTGACGTCCCGGTCGCACCCGACGTCGCGGGCGGATCAGGAGTAGACGTGCGGCGCGAGGATGCCGATGCCGCGCAGGTTGCGGTAACGCTCGTCGTAGTCCAGGCCGAACCCGACCACGAACGCGTCCGGGATCTCGAAGCCGGCGTACTTGACGTCCACCTCGACCTTGGCGGCCTCGGGCTTGCGGAGCAGGGCGACGATCTCGACGCTGGCGGCCCCGCGGGACTGCAGGTTCTGCTTGAGCCAGGACAGCGTCAGACCGGAGTCGATGATGTCCTCGACGATGATGACGTCGCGGTCGTGCAGGTCGGTGTCGAGGTCCTTGAGGATGCGCACCACACCGGACGACTTCGTGCCGGAGCCGTAGGACGACACCGCCATCCAGTCCATCCGCGCCTGCATCTTGAGGTGGCGGGAGAAGTCGGCCATGACCATGACAGCGCCCTTCAGCACGCCGACGAGGAGCGGGTCGCGCCCGGCGTAGTCCCGGTCCACCGCCGCGGCGAGTTCGGCGATCTTGTCGTCGATCTGCTCGGGGGTGAAGAGCACTTCGGAGAGGTCGGCCTGCACGTCGGAGAGTTCCACCGGACCAGCCTAACCGCCCGAGTGCGGCTCCCTGGCGGCGAACGACACCCGTTCGCCCGTCCGGGTGGCACGGACACCGGGCAGGTCGATCGGTCCCTGGCCGTGCCAGTCGGTCACGAGCCGGCAGACCTCGAGCGTCTGCAGTCGGGACAGGGTCACGCCGAACTCGCTCTCGACCGCCAGTCGGACGAGTCGCTGCCGGAGGGCCGGCGGGTTCGCGGCGAGCTGCGGCACGGACAGCGAGATGCCGGCCTCGGAGTGCTCGGCGAGGTCCTCCGCCATCTCCTCGGCGAAGTGGTCGAGGGCCGCGGAGTCCTCGCGCAGCTGGTCGGCGGTGCGAGCCAGGGCCTCCGGCACACCGGGTCCGAGCTCCCGCTCGAGGACCGGCATCAGCGCGTTCCGCACCCGCACCCGCGTGTACGCCGGGTCCTCGTTCTGGGGGTCGTCCCACGGGTCGAGTCCGGAGGCGGCGCAGGCCTGACGCGTGGTCGCCCGACGCAGCGCGAGCATCGGCCGCGCGAGCGACGGCCCCGGCCGGTCCGGCCGCACCAGCGGCGCCATGCCGGTCAGGCTGTCCGGTCCGCTCCCCCGCAGCAGGCCGAGCAGGACCGTCTCGGCCTGGTCGTCGAGCGTGTGGCCGAGGAGCACGAGGGGTGACCACTCGGCGGCCGCGACCGACGTGATCGAGGCGTATCGGGCCTCCCGGGCGGCGGCTTCCGGACCACCCGCGGTCCCGACGTCGACGCGGTCCACGACGACCGGCGCCAGCCCGAGCGAGGCGGCCTGCCGGGAGGCCCGTGCCGCGACCGCCTCGGAACCCGCCTGCAGCGCGTGGTCGACCACGACCGCGCCGGCGCGCAGGCCCTGCTTCGGCGCCTCGAACGCGGTGGCCGCCGCGAGGGCCAGCGAGTCGGCTCCGCCGCTCAGCGCCACCAGGACGAGGTCGCCCGGTGTGACGACCTGTTCGTCGAGCGCGCGGGCGAGCGCGGTGCGGACCGCCAGACGGACGGCGGCGACGGCGGGGTCCAGCCGGGGACGCTCGGTGTTCACCCGGTAACGTTAGCCGGGCCGTCCCGACGGCCGACAGACCACCACCGGAAGAACCAAGGAGTGCACATGGCCGCGTACGACGTCGTCGTCGAGATCCCCAAGGGCAGCCGCAACAAGTACGAGGTCGACCACGAGACCGGTCGCGTGTACCTGGACCGCGTGCTCTTCACCTCGTTCGTCTACCCGACGGACTACGGCTTCTTCGAGAAGACCCTGGCCGACGACGGCGACCCCGTCGACGCGCTGCTCCTCCTCGAGTTCCCGACCTTCCCCGGCGTGGGCGTCAAGGTCCGACCGGTCGGCGTCTTCAAGATGAGCGACGAGGCCGGCAAGGACGAGAAGGTCCTCGTCGTCCCCGCGAAGGACCCGCGCTGGGCGCACATCCAGGACATCGCGGACGTCCCGGAGCAGACCAAGGCCGAGATCGCGCACTTCTTCGAGCGCTACAAGGACCTCGAGCCGAACAAGTGGGTCAAGGCCGAGGGCTGGGGCGACGCCGCCGAGGCCGAGGCCATCGTGCAGGCCGGCCAGGCCGCGTACGTGCCCGCGGGTCACTGACGCTCGTCTGCTGACGCGCGAACGGCCCGGTCCCCCTCGTGGGGCCGGGCCGTTCTGCGGTGTTCGGGGCTAGAGCGCGCCGCTCGGACGGGCGACGTACGGCAGGAGCTGGCTCGGGGTCCACACCGCACGCTCGACGACGCCGACACCCGGACGGGCGGCCTCGACCATCCGCCCGTTGCCGGTGTAGATCGAGTCGTGGTAGCCGCCGGACGCCGCACCGTTGTTCGAGTAGAACAGGATGTCGCCCGGCTGGCGCTGCGACAGCGGCACCAGGCGGCCGATCGAGCCGAAGTAGTTGTACTGCCAGACGACGTTGTGCCCACCGGTCGTGATGCCCTGCGAGTTGTAGGCCATCATCACCAGGCCGGAGCAGTCCCAGACGTTCGGGCCGGCACCACCCAGGACGTAGGCCTTGCCGAGCTGTCCGCGGGCGTACGCGATCGCGCCGGCGGCCTTGGACGGGCTGCTGACGACCGGGGCCGGCGCGGGCGCGGGGGCCGCCGGCTTCGGGGCCGCGGGCTTCGGGGCTGCGGGCTTCGGGGCTGGTGCGGCCGGCTGCGGTGCGGGCTGTGGGGCCGCGGGCTTCGGGGCGGCCGGCTTCGGGGCGGCTGGCTTCGGCGCTGCCGCGGTACCACCCGAGGGCGCGGACGACGAGGGGTTCGACGTCGACGGGTTCGAGGTGACGGGCTTCGGCGCGGGCGGGACGTCGGTCGTCGACCCGCCGGGACCGTCCGTGCCGCCGTTCGCTGATGCGGGACGCGCCGCGTCGCGCTTCGCCTGGGCGGCGAGCTGGATCTCGGCCTGCTTCGCCTGCTGCGCCGACCAGTACGCCTGCTCGGTGGCCACCGAGGTGCCCTTGATGAAGGCGAGCTGCTCGAGGACCTCGTCCTGCTTCGCCTGCCCGGACGCCAGCGCGGACTGCGCGTTCGCGGCGACGTCGTTCGCGCTGTCGAGCGCGTCCTTCGTCTTGGCGGTCGCGGCGGTCAGGGCCTTCGTCGCCTGCCGCTGTTGCGCGGCGAGGGCGTCCACGGTGCGCTGGTCCGACTGCGCCTTGTCGAGCACGGTCGCGGACCGCTCGGACAGGTGCGTCATGGTGCCGACCTGGTACAGCAGGTCCTTCGCGTCACGCGAGTCGACGAGCATCGACGTGGACAGGTCACCGCCACCCGAGCGCGAGAGCTCGACGACGAGGGCCGCGACCTGGCCGGCGGACCGCTTCGCCGCCGCCTTGGCACGCTTCGCCTGACCGGTGAGACCGTCCAGCGTGTCCTTGGCCTCCTGCTGCTGCGACGCCGCGAGGGAGTACCGCTGCCCGGCCTCCTGCACCGTGGCGCCGGTGCGGTCCACGGTGGCCTGGAGGCTCGACATGCGTGCCGTCAGGGCGTCGACCGTCCGCTGCTTCGCGGCCTGGTCGTCCTTCGCCGCCTGCACGTCCTTCCACGACGGAGCGGACGGTGCCGCCTGCGCCGGGACGGCCACCACCAGCGAGAGCCCGAGGCTGAGCATCGAGACGGTGGCGAGACCGCAGACGAGGGAACGTGCAGGCTTCTTCATGCGGGTCAGTGCCTCCTGGCAGTGCTCGTGCTCATACCGAGATCCCCCGCGCTGCCATGAAGGGGACGGGATCGACGGCGGCGCCGTTCACCCGGGTCTCGAAGTGCAGGTGGCAGCCGGTCGACCAGCCGGTCGAACCGACCTGGGCGATCTGCTGTCCGGCGGTGACGTGCTCGCCGGCGGCGACCATGATGCCGCCGTTCACGATGTGCCCGTAGGCCGTCGAGATGCCGCCACCGTTGTCGAGGACGACCTCGTTGCCGTAGCCGCCGCCGTTGCCCGCGAAGGTCACGGTGCCGGACGCTGCGGCGTAGATCGGCGAGTAGCAGGCCGGGGCGAGGTCGACGCCCGCGTGCAGTGTGTAGACGTGCGTGTACGGGTCGACGCGGAGGCCGTAGGGGCTCGACTGGAAGCCGGCGGCCGGGCGTACCCAGCCGGACGAGTTCGCGGCGCCGCCGCCGGTCGCGCCGCCACCGGATGCCGGGACGCCCGCGGTCGCTGCGGCCGGGAGGGCCCGGGCGGCTGCGGCCGCCGCGGCGGCGCGCTCCCGGGCGAGACGCGCCTGGCGCTCCTTCTCGATCTTGACGCCCTTCTCGTACCCGGCCTGCGTCGTCTTCGTCTTCGACGTCAGGAGGGCGAGTTGGGCCTCCAGGCGGTCCTGGTTGGCGGCCTGGGCGGCCACGGCGGCCTGCGCCTGGTCCGCGGCGGTCTGCGCGGCGCGCATCTTCGCCTGGGCCTGGGCGGCGAGCACGCCGAGCGCGTCCTCGGCGACCTTCGACTTGTCGGCGAGGGCCTGGGCCGTCCCGCGGTCCTGGCTCGCCTCGGAGTAGATGCCGTCCGCCTGCTCGGTGAGCTTCGACATGGCGCCGAGCTCGTAGAGCAGGTCACCCGAGGCGGAGGGCTTGGTGAGGAGGTCCGTGGTGACGTCCTGTGAACTGGAGCGGCCGAGCTGGGCGGCGAGCTGGCCGGCCTGCGCCTCGGAAGCTGCCGCGGTCTTCTCGGCGTCGTCCGCCTGCGACTGGAGCTTCCGCTGTTCGAGCGCCTTGCGGTCGTAGTCCGTCTGCGCGTCCTGGTACGCCGTACCGGCTGCGGCGGCGGCCTTCTCCTTCGCGGCGGACTGCGACTGCAGTTGCGCGATGAGGCCCCTGATCTCGGTGACCTTGGCGGCCTGGTCCGACTGTGACTGCTTGGCGGCCTGCACGTCGTCCCAACTCGGGTACGTCGCGGCCGAGGCAGCACCCGACGGCACGAGGGCGACGAGGGCCCCGGCGGCGAGCACGACTGCGACCCCGGCGGCCAGCAGACGGCGGCGGGGGCGAGCGGGGAGGAGGGAGGGAGTCGACATGAGTCTCGTTTTCGTCACAGTCCGGCGTGGCGCACGTCACACTGTCAACAGACGCAACAGTAACAACATGGGTCAGCCGAGGAACACCCCGTTCGAGGGTGAGAGGTCAGCATCGATGCTCGCACCGGGCCGGCCCGCTCCTCGGGAGCCCGCTCCGGCCACTCCCTGAGGGTCCGTCGAGGTAGCGCGACACGCCCAAGCGGATCGTTCGGCGGGCTCGATTTGGCAAGAGGGCCGACCGTCCGTATGCTTGTCCATCGGTAGCGCGATGCACTGCTTGCGGCCCCATCGTTTAGTGGCCTAGGACACCGCCCTTTCACGGCGGCAGCACGGGTTCGAATCCCGTTGGGGTCACTCCTCACCGGGGGACAGCAAGCAGAACAGAACGACACCGAAGCAAGACCAGCAACACAAGCAATTCCATATGGCCCTGTAGCGCAGTTGGTTAGCGTGCCGCCCTGTCACGGCGGAGGTCGCGGGTTCAAGTCCCGTCAGGGTCGCCACGGCTGGGTAGCTCAGTTGGTAGAGCGTTCGACTGAAAATCGAAAGGTCCGCGGATCGACGCCGCGTCCAGCCACAGTGAAGAGCCCCCTACTTCGGTAGGGGGCTCTTTTGCGTTGCGCGCGCAGGCGAACTGCCTCGGCGGTCGCAGCCGACAGGAACCGGTTCGGATCGTCCACGCACAACGGAAGGCGGCTCGAACCGCGGATTCCCGTGGTTCGAGCCGCCTTCTGTTGTGCGCAGCCGGCCGGGAGGCTCGTCCCGGCCGGGCAGCGCGGTCTACGCCTCGCGGGTCTTCGGGCTGCTGTCGTTCGTCTTCGCCGGGTCGCGCTCGACGACGGCACCGAGGGCGTCGTCGATGCGGGACATCAGCTCGGCCGGGATCTGCACCCCGGCAGCGCCGGCGTTGTCGTGCACCTGCTCCGGACGCGAGGCTCCGATGATCGCCGACGCCACGTTCTCGTTCTGCAGCACCCATGCCACGGCGAGCTGCGCCATCGACAGGCTGAGCTCGTCCGCGACCGGCTTGAGCTCCTGCACGGCGGTGAGCACCTGGTCGTTCATGAAGCGCTCGATCATCTTCGCGCCGCCCTTGTCATCGGTCGCGCGGGAGCCCTCGGGCAGCGGCTGACCGGGCTGGTACTTCCCTGTCAGGACGCCCTGGGCGATCGGGGACCAGACGATCTGCGAGATGCCGAGTTCCTTCGAGGTGGGGACGACTTCCTCCTCGATGACCCGCCAGAGCGCGGAGTACTGCGGCTGGTTCGAGATGAGCTGGAAGCCCAGGTCCTTCGCCAGCGCGGCACCGGCACGGAGCTGGTCGGCGGTCCACTCGGAGACGCCGACGTACAGGACCTTGCCCTGACGGACGATGTCGGCGAACGCCTGCATGGTCTCTTCGAGCGGGGTCTCGTGGTCGAAGCGGTGCGCCTGGTACAGGTCGACGTAGTCGGTCTGCAGGCGGCCGAGCGAGCCGTCGATCGACTCGAGGATGTGCTTCCGCGAGAGCCCGGTGTCGTTGTGGCCCTTGGGACCGGTCGGGCCGAAGACCTTCGTCGCGATCTCGAGCGACTGGCGACGCTCGCCCTTCAGCGCTTCGCCGAGGACCGTCTCGGCGCCGGTGTTCGCGTACACGTCGGCGGTGTCGAACGTCGAGATGCCGACCTCGAGGGCGGCCTTGACGCAGGCGATCGCCGCGTCGTTCTCGACCTGGGAGGCGTGGGTGAGCCAGTTGCCGTAGGTGATCTCGGAGACCTTGAGGCCCGAGTTGCCGAGGTAGCGGTACTCCATGTGTCTGTCACTCCTGTCGCGGCCGCGTCGATGCGGCACCGCTCGCGACGCTAGTCCTGCGGTCAGTACCGCCGATCCAGCAGGAACCGTTCCGAGAACGACGTGACCCCGGCGATGTGGCCGTGGCCAGTGATCGTTCCGGGGTCTTCTCGACGATCGTGCCTGGGCACGGACGCCCGAAGCGAGCTCGTCGAGCGGGCGCGGTGCGCCACCGGTGACGGGACGCGGCCGCGACGGTGCAGGATCGCAAGAGGCGCGGTGCGCGGACGCACCGCCGGGAGCAAGGGAGCATCCATGACCGGACCGAGCGTGCTGTTCATCGGCGGGAGCGGCATCATCAGTGCCGCCTGCGTGCGCGAGGCGGTGGACCAGGGCTTCGCCGTCTCGGTGCTGAACCGGGGCACGACGGAGAAGCGGACCCTACCGGATGCGGTGACGCGCCTCCAGGCCGACGTGGCGGACCGGGACGCGCTGGCGGCGGCGATCGGCGACCGCACCTTCGACGTCGTCATCGACTTCGTCGCGTTCACCCCGGACCAGGTGCAGGCCGACATCGACTTCTTCACCGGCAAGACCCGGCAGTACGTGTTCATCAGCTCGGCTTCGGCGTACCAGACCCCGCCGACGCACCTGCCGGTGACCGAGTCGACGCCGCTGAAGAACCCGTACTGGCAGTACTCGCGGGACAAGATCGCGTGCGAGGACCTGCTGGTCGCCGCGTACCGGCAGGACGACTTCCCGATGACGATCATCCGGCCGTCGCACACCTACGACGAGACCCTGCTGCCGTTCGACGGCGGGTGGACGGTCGTCGCGCGGATGCGTGCGGGCAAGCCGGTCGTCGTGCCGGGCGACGGGACCTCGCTGTGGACGATCACGCACGCGAGGGACTTCGCGGTCGCGTTCGTCGGGGTGCTCGACCGGGCCGAGGCGATCGGCGAGGCGTTCCACATCACCGGCCAGGAGTCGCCGACGTGGGACCGCATCCACCAGGAGGTCGCCGCCGCCGCGGGAGCGCCGGAGCCGCAGATCGTGCACGTGCCAGCGGACGCGATCATGGCCGCGGACCCGGAGTGGGGCGCCGGCGTGGTCGGCGACAAGGCGAACAGCATGGTGTTCGACAACAGCAAGGTCCGGACGCTCGTGCCCGGGTGGGCGGCGCGCACGTCGTTCCGCGAGGGCGCGCGCGAGCTGGTCGCCTGGTACGACGCGCACCCGGAGGCGCAGGTCGTCGACGAGGAGAAGGACGCCCTCATGGACCGGCTGGCCGAGGCGTACGCGCCGGGTCGCGTCTAGCGCGCGGACTGTCGGACGGGAGGCGCGTGGCGGAGCCGTCCTGCGCCTCCCGTCCGCCCGCCCCGCGCCCCGCGCCCCTGCTCGCCGCGCCGCGGTGCCGCAGGGAGGGGCACAACAGGAACCGGTCGGAACCACGGGAGTTCGTGGTTCGGACCGGTTCCGGTTGTGCGTGGGCGGCTCGCGCCGGCGGCCGCGCGACCGACGGGCGGCTAGGCCACGTCGCGGAGGACCGCGCCGAGTGCCTGCATCGCGGTGGCGATCTCCTCGTCGGTGACGACGAGCGGCGGCGCGAAGCGGATCGTGGACCCGTGCGTGTCCTTCACGAGGACGCCTCGGGCGGCCAGCTCCTTCGCGACCAGCTTGCCGGTGCCGAGCGCCGGGTCGATGTCGATCCCGGCCCAGAGCCCGGCGACGCGGTGTGCGACGACGCCCTGGCCGATGAGCTCGTCGAGGAACCCGCGCAGCACCGGTTCGCCGTCGAGCGCCCGCTGCTGGAACGTGCCCTCGGCGAGCATCGCGACGACCTCGGTGCCGACGGCGGCTGCGAGCGGGTTGCCGCCGAAGGTCGAGCCGTGCTCCCCCGGCCGCAGCACCCCGAGCACGTCGGCCCGGCCGACCACGGCGGACACCGGAACGATCCCGCCGCCCAGGGCCTTGCCGAGCGTGATCAGGTCCGGCGTCACGTCCACGCGCTGGACCGCGAGGGTGTGGCCGGTGCGTCCGAGGCCCGACTGGATCTCGTCGGCGATGAACAGCGCGCCGAACTCGTCGCAGACCTCGCGGACCGCGGGCAGGTAGTCGGCCGGCGGGATGACGACGCCGCCCTCACCCTGGATCGGCTCGAGCAGCACGGCGACGACGGTCTCGTCCATCGCCTCCCGGAGTGCCGCCGCGTCCCCGTACGGGACGGTGCGGAACCCGGGCGTGTACGGCCCGAAGTCGTTCCGCGCGTCGGGGTCGTCCGAGAACGAGATGATCGTCGTCGTGCGGCCGTGGAAGTTCCCGCTCGCGACGATGACCGTGGCCTGCCCCTGCGGCACGCCCTTGGCGCGGTAGCCCCAGGCGCGGGCGACCTTGATCGCGGACTCGACCGCCTCGGCGCCGGTGTTCATCGGCAGCATCATCTCGGTGCCGGTGAGCGCGGTGAGCCCCTCGGCGAACGGGCCGAGCCGATCGGTGACGAACGCACGGCTCGTCAGCGTCACCCGGTCGAGCTGGTCACGGGCCGCGGTCAGGAGGCGCGGGTTGCCGTGCCCGAAGTTGACCGCCGAGTAGGCGGCGAGCCCGTCCAGGTAGGTGCGGCCGTCGACGTCCGTGACCGTCGCACCGTGGCCGGACGCGATGACGACCGGCAGCGGGCTGTAGTTGTGCGCGAGGGCACGGTCCTCGACGGCGAGCGCCGCCACGGTCGCCGGCCCGGGGGTGCGTCCGGTGTCCGTGGGCATCAGGACCGTGCCACGGAGGTACCGGTGCCGATCGGGTGCAGGTCGAGCGTGCAGCACTTCACACCGCCGCCGCCGAGGAGCAGCTCGGACAGGTCGACGCCGATCGGGTTGTAGCCCTTCTCGCGGAGCTGCGAGGCGAACGTGGTGGCACGCGCGGCGATCACGACGTTGTACCCGTCGGAGTAGGAGTTCAGGCCGAGGATGGCGGCGTCCTCCTCGGTCGCGATGATCGCGTCCGGGAAGCGCTCGCGCAGGATCGCCAGGGACGGCTCGTCGAAGGCGCTCTCGAGGTACGCGATGTTGGAGCGGCCGGACGCGTCCGGCACCGGGTCGAGCGCCGCGATGGCCGTGTCCAGGTGGTAGAAGCTCGGGTTGACGAGCTTGAGCGTGACGACCTCCCGGCCGTACACGCGGGCGAGCTCCTCGTGCGAGGTGCTGTCCGAACGGAAGCCGGTGCCGGCGTAGATCGTGTCGCCGATGAGCAGGAAGTCGCCCTCGCCCTCGTTCGTCTCCTCGGGCTCGGCGACGGTCAGGCCGGCCTGACGGAACCAGTCCATGTAGGCCGGGCCCTCGGGCTGACGCTCGGGGTACTGGAACTTCGCACCGTAGGCGACACCGTCGAGCACGAAGCCGCCGTTGGCCGCGTAGACCATGTCCGGCAGGCCCTCGATCGGTGCGATCTGGTGGATCTCGAAGCCGAGCTGCTCGTAGACGTCGACCAGGCTCTGCCACTGGGCGACGGCCTTCGCGGTGTCGGTCGGCTCCTCCGGGTGCATCCAGGGGTTGATCCGGTAGCTGACCGTGTAGTGGGTCGGCTTGCACATCAGGACGGTGCGGTGCGTGGCCGTACGCTGCGGGGCGGCGGCAGTGGGCTGGGGTGCGGTGTTCGACACGAGGTCCTCCAGGACCGGGGCCCGAGCCTGCCAGGAACCACCACGGTGAGAGCTCCGACGAGATGCAGGCTCACTCGCCGGAGGCGGACCAGGTCGACGCCTGCCCTGATCCTTGCACAGGAGGGCCGTTCGATGGCACGGCTCGACACGCACGTTTCCTGCGTCCCGCCGCATCCGCTCGCAACGACCCCGCGTAGGATGCGGACAATGGATTCGCTCGACCACCGCATCCTCGACCAGCTCCGCGAGAACGCCCGCGCCGGCTACGGCGACATGGGCTCGGTCGTCGGGCTCTCCGCCTCCGCCGTGAAGCGCCGCGTCGACCGGCTCGTCGCCGACGGCGTGATCCAGGGCTTCACGATCAAGGTGGACCCCGCCGTGGACGACCGTGGCACCGAGGCCTGGGTCGAGCTCTACTGCCGCGGCACAGTCTCCCCCGACGAACTGCGCACCCTGCTCGACGCAGTGCCCGAGGTCGTCGACGCCGGCACCGTCACGGGCAGTGCCGACGCCGTGGTGCACATGCGCTCACGGGACCTGCCGGCCCTCGAAGAAGCACTGGACCGCGTCCGCCTCGCCCCGCAGGTCGACCACACCCGCTCCGCGATCGTGCTGTCGAAGCTCGTCAGCCGCGGTTCCGACTGACCCCTCTCCCGCGAAACGCAACGTGGGCGTCATCTCGCAGCGGTATCCCCTTGCGCGCAGTCGCCCGGGTTGCGTTTCGCGGGAGGGTAGGGTCGCGTCCATGGGACGTGGGACGGCAGCCGGGAGGCTCGGCGGGCCTCCCGGGTCGGTCACCGCCCGGCGGATGGTCGCCGCTGCGACCGTCGCTTACGTCGTCAACTGCCTGTGGGGCACCGCGGTCGCGGTGCGCCTGATCCGCACCCGACGGCTGCGGGTGGTCCACCACGGGCTGTTCGTGGCGACCGCCGTGCTCACCGGAGCGGCCGCGACGACACCGCTGTGGACACGGTCCCGCGCGGCGCTGTTCCTGCTGCCGGCGCTCGTCCCGCTGGCGCTGGCTCCACGGACGAACCCCCGCAGCGGAGCACACTGGAAGACCGCGGTCGCCGCCGCACCGTCCTACCTGGGGGCGGTCCTCGCGCGGCGCTGACCGCTGCCGTCGTACCGAGAGGACAGCAGTGGAACTCATCGAGGCCATCCGGCGCCGACGCACCACCAACGGGGCGTTCCTGCCGGACCCGGTGTCCGAGGAGCACCAGCGCCTGCTGGTGGAACTGGCCGGGCGGGCGCCGTCGCAGCTGAACAGCCAGCCGTGGCGGTTCGTCCTCGTCGAGGAGCGCGACACGATCGACCGGATCGCGGACATCAGCGGCAGCGCGATGACGACGACCATGTCCCGGGGCACGTTCTTCGAGCGGTACCGGCCGTACTTCCGGTTCTCGCAGGCCGAGATGGACGAGCGTCGCGACGGCATGCTGTTCGACAAGCTGCCGAAGCCGCTCCGTCCCTTCACGAACCAGGTGTTCACGAAGCGGGGGCAGTTCCTGATGAACGCCCTCCGGGTCCCGCAGACCCTGGGCGAGGAGAACCGGAAGCTCGTCGCCGGGTCGCCGCTGCTGCTCGGGGTGATGCTCGATCGGGCCGAGTACCGGAAGGAGGCCCGCAACGCCTTCTACTCCGTGTTCAGCATGGGAGCGGCGATGGAGAACATCTGGCTGGTGACCACCGAGCTCGGCCTCGGGATCCAGTTCGTGTCGTTCCCGATGGAGATCGAGGAGTCCTGGAACCAGGTCGAACAGCTGCTCGAGGTCCCGCCGGAGCTGGAACTCATGGCCGTGTACCGGATCGGGTACACCCCGCCCGAGCGCCGACGCCCCGCTATCGACTGGGTGTCGAACGAGCGGAAGCGGCCCTCGCAGTACGTGTTCCGCGGCACGTGCGCGACGCCGCAGCAGGGCTGGGACGACCAGCCGGTGGTGGGGTCGGGCCCGACGGGGGAGGGCACAGCGGGAGAGGGCATGACGGGGCAGGGCACAGCGGGGCCGAGCCCGATGGACCGGACCACGACGACGGACGGGACCATCTGATGACCGCGACGCTGCCCGACGGGGAAGCGCCCAGCCTCTCCCTGCGAGCTCGGCTGGCACGCCGCTCCGCAAGCTCCGCAACGCGCCAGAACCGGCCCGTAGGGGCCCAGGCCGTGACGCCGACCGCACCCGCCCTGCCGGGGCGACCCTGGATCGAGCAGGCCTGGCGCGACGTCGTCTTCGTGCACTGGCGCGTGGACGTCTCTGCGGTGGCGCCGCTGCTGCCGTCGGGCACCCGACCCGACACGATCGCACCGGACGGCACCGACGACGGGGTGACGACGTGGGTGGGCCTCATCGCGTTCAGCTTCGAGGACACCCGGTTCCCGCCGTTCGGGCCGCTCGGACGGACGGGCCGTGTCGGCGACTTCCTCGAGGTCAACGTCCGCGTCTACACGCGCGACGACGCGGGGCGCCGCGGGGTCGTGTTCCTGTCGCTCGACGCGGGGAAGTTCCTGCCCGCCGCGGCAGCGCGCGTCGTCACCGGCACGCCGTACCACTGGGCGCGGGTCGCTCGTCGGCAGCGCGGGGACCGGACGGCGTACGCCGTGCACCGGCACGGATCGCGTCTGCGGTCCCTCCTGGAGGTGGAGGTCGGCGAGCCGGTCGCCGAGCCGACCGCGCTCGAGTCGTTCCTCACGGCGCGGTGGGGCATGCACGTGGGGCGCGCCGGGCGGACGTCGTGGTGGCCGAACGAACACGACCCGTGGGTGGTGCACCGAGCCTCGCTCACCCGGCTGCGCGACGACCTGATCGGGGCGGCGGGGCTCCCGGTGTCGCTGACCGAGCTCGAACCGGAGTCTGTGCTGTACTCCCCCGGGGTCGTGACGCGGTTCGCGGGTCCGCGCGCCTGAGCGACGGCGGCCCGCACCTCAGGCAGCGAGTTCGAGGCAGGTCTGCGCCCAGGTCCCGACCCGGGCCGACGCCCCGCGCCGGGGGACAGCGGCTGACCGCAGTGCCGCAGGGGCCCCGCGTACAAAGGGGTGCATGACTCGAGTGGCTGTGGTGACCGGTGGATCGGCTGGACTGGGACGGGCGACGGTCCGGGAGCTCGCCGCACGCGGCTGGGACGTCGCCGTCCTGGCGCGCGGTGCGGACGGGGTGGACGCGGCCGTCGCCGAGGTCGAAGCGGCGGGCCGACGCGGTCTGGCCCTCGTCGCGGACGTGTCCGACCGCCAGGCCGTCGAGGACGCCGCCGACCGCGTCGAGGCCGAACTCGGCCCGATCGACCTGTGGGTGAACGGCGTCATGGTCGGGGTGTTCGGCAAGTTCCTCGACACCGCGCCCGAGGACTTCGAACGGGCACTCGACGTCACCTACCTCGGCTTCGTGAACGGCACCCGTGCTGCCCTCAGCCGCATGGTGCCCCGCAACTCCGGACACGTGATCCAGGTCGGTTCGGCCCTGGGTTCGCGTGGCATCCCGTTGCAGGCGGCGTACTGCGGGGCGAAGCACGCGATCGTCGGGTTCACCGAGTCCGTCGTGTCCGAGCTGATCGAGCAGGGCAGCGACGTGCAGGTCAGCCGGGTCGACATGCCCGCCCTCAACACCATCCAGTTCAACTGGGTGAAGTCGACGCTCCCGCACCACGCGCAACCCGTCGCCCCGATCTACCAGCCCGAGGTCGGTGCCCGCGCCATCGCCACCACCGCCGAACGCCCTCGCCGCCGCACCTGGGTCGGCGAGTCGACCGTGTACACGATCCTCGCCAACCGCATCAGCGGTCGGTTCGCCGACTGGTACGCCGCGAAGACCCTGGTCAGCGGTCAGCAGACCGAGGAGAAGGACGGCGAGGAACTCCCGTCGAACCTGTACGAGCCCGTGCCCGGTGACCACGGCGCGCACGGGGTGTTCGACGAGCAGGCGCACGAGTGGTCGCCACAGACGTGGTGGGTGGAACACCGCCGACTCGGCAACGGGATCGTCGGCGCAGCCCTCGGCGTCGCGGGACTCGCGGTCGCCACGGCAGCCGGACGCCGCCGATGAGCCGCGCGGGCCTCGGCGGCCGCCTCGGTACCCGTGGGCAGCGGGCGCTCGCGGTCGAGCTCCTGCGTGCCGGCATCGGCATCACCCACCTGCTCGGCGCCCGCCGCGCCCTCGGGCGTCCGGCCGTGCTGGGTCGGGTCCTCGGTGTCCGTCAGCTCGGCCAGGCCGGACTCGTCCTGCGCGCGGGGACGGCCGACGCCCACACCGTCAGTGCGGTGGTCGACGCCACACACGGCGTGACGATGGTCCCGCTCGCCCTGATCGATCGGCAGTCCCGGCGGTTCGCCGTCCGACAGCTCTGGATCGCGACGCTCCTCACCGTGCTCGAGGTCGCCCTCGTCGGTCGCGGGCAGCGCTGACCGGCAGCACCCCCGGACGCAGGACGCCCCCGCAGACCTGATGGTCGGCGGGGGCGTACCCGCGTGCTGCTACTCGACTTCGGAGGCCGGGTCCTCGGCCTCGACGCCGGTCTCGTCGAGACGGTCGCGCAGGTGGTCGGCCATCACGCCGGCACCTTCGTCACCGTGGTCGTGCTGGACCTGCTGCACGAGACCGTGCAGCTTCTCATCGTTCGTCGCGTCGGTCGCACCGTCCATGATCGGCTCGGACTGGACGCCGTTGTCACGCTCTTCTGCACTCATGGCACGAACGCTACGCCGCGCCGGGCAGCGGCTCACGGGCGCACCCCAGGTCGCGCCGGGGACGGACGGGAGGCCCGGATCACGCCGGCGGTTCGCCGGACGTGGGCAGGGCCTCCCGTCCGATGCGCGGAACCGACGTCAGAGGCGGAGGCGGGCGAACTCGGGGTCGACGTCGCCGTGCCGGTGCGCGGTGACGACCACCGTCTGTTCACGGAGGTAGTGCGCCATCTCGACGACGCCGGCCTCGACGACGGGGGCGTCGTGGATGGCGGTGTCGATGCCAGCGCCGAGCGCCTCCTCGAGAGCGAGGGGGTCGCCGCCGAGCAGGCGGATCCGCGATCCCGGCCCACCGAAGGCCGTGTGCTGCCGGGGTTCGAAGCCCTGCGACAACACGATGTCGATGGCGTCCTGCGGTTCGGCGGCCCCTCCCGACCACTGCTCGTGGAGGAGCGCCCCGGATGCCGCGCGAGCGAGGAACTCGTCGTCGGTCTCCACCAGGTGGTCGACGACGTCGAGCGGGGACCGACCGCTCGCGAGCAACTGCGTGAGCGGCCCGGGGAGCGCGCGGGCGGTGCTCAGCAGGACGTGCGCCCGGGCAGCGGTCGCTGCGGCGAGGGTCCGGATGAGGTCCCCCGTGCTGACACCCTCGGACTGCCGGACGACCACGGACTGCGGGCGGTGGCGCAGCACGTTCCGTTCGACGCCGAGGTCCGCGGTGTCCCTGGACCGACCGAAGCGCTCCTCGCGCGCCTGGGCGTCGCTGGTGGCACCGGCGCGGACCTGGTCGAACTCCTCGAAGGACAGACCACTGCGGGACGACTCGATGAGGGCCGTGACCCGCGGCGGCAGCCCGTGCAGCTGGATGCTCTTGTGCACGGTGCGGGGGACGGGCTCCCAGTGGCCGAGCATCGCGACCGAGTCGGGGCCGCCACGCTTCGCGACGGCACCGACCGAGGAACTCCCCCAACCGCCGGCGGGCTGCCGGACGACGGTGGTGTCGGTCGTGGCACGGTTCACCACGAGCGTGCCGGCGTCGACCCGGTCGGTCCAGAGGGCGACCTCGTCGACGTCGAGCGTGTGCAGGGCCTCGACCAGGCCGTGGTCGCTGCCGTTCTGGATCGCGATGGCCTGTTCGAGTGTCTCGACCTGCACCACCCCGAGCACCGGGACGCCGACCTCCGGGTGGGTGGAGGCGCTGCCGGGACGGACACCGACGCGGACGCCCGGGGACCAGAGCCGACCGGACTCGTCGAGCAGCCGGGGTTCGACGAGCCAGGACTCCCCCGGGCCGAGGTCGGTCAGGGCGGCCCGCGCTGCCCCGGTCGGCTCGACGACGAGCGGCCCGATCTGCGCGGCCGGGTCGGTGGGCCAGGCGACGCGGAGCGCGCGGGTGGCGTCGGCCAGCTGGCGGAGGAACCGGCTCTCGACGCCGTCCTCGCCGACCGACCCGACGAGCACCACGAGGGAGATCGACGCACTGGCCTGCCCGGACTGGGTGAACGCCGAGGCGACGACGTCGCGGACGGCCTGGTCGATGTCGGCCGCTGGGGTGACGACGGCCGCCGAGACCGCTCCGGTGTCGGCGAGGAGCGGCAGGCCGGCGCGCCACCACCGGAACGAGCGGGCGGTGTCGGGCGACCCGGCGAGCAGCACCCGGTCGACGGCGGGGTGGGCGACGAGGTCGCGGCCGAGCTCACTGACGTCGAGGTCGACGAGCTGGAGCATCGAGTGGGGGACCCCGGCGTTCCAGAGGACGTCGGCGAGCACCGCGCCGGACCGCTTGGCGAGCGGGGACGGCTTGAGGACGACGCCGCTGCCGGCGGCGAGCGCCGAGAGCACGCCGTCCGCCGGGGTGGTCAGCGGCGAGTTCCACGGGGCGACGACGACCGTCAGCCGGGGCGGGACGAAGGTCGCTCCCGTGACGTCGACCAGGTGTCGCGCGCGGTCGGCGGCGTGGTGGGCGGCGTCGACGGCACCGCTGACCTGCCGGTCGGCCTCGGTCAGGGTCATCGCGGTCTCGGCGACGACCACCTCGACCAGGGCGGCACGGCGGGCCTCCAGCTCGTGGGCGACGAGGTCCAGGAGTTCAGCGCGGTCCTGCGGGTCCTGTCGGCCCCAGTTGACGCCTGCCTGCGCGGTGCGCGCGATGGTCCGCTCGAGGCGGGGGCGGTCGGTGACGCGGGCACCGCGGATGGTGGCGGTGCCGAGCTGCGAGCGGGGGACGCGGCGGAGCAGGTCGGCCGCCCACTGCCGGTTCGCGTCGACCCCGGCGTCGGTGTCGACCGCGGGCGGGTGCACGGTGCGGATCTCGGGGGCGCCGAGGGGGACGCGGCGGTCCTGCGTGCGGAGGGTGGCCGGGGCGGGGTGCCCGAGTGCGGCGACCGCGTCGGTCAGGCGGGCACGTGCGCGCTCGGTCTCGGCGGCCCGCTCGTCGTCGGTGCCGCCACCGGACGTCAGGGGGCCGGCAGCGCCCTCGCGCAACCGGCAGGCGAGGTACGGGATCGCCGCGTCGAACTCGTCGGGGTGCACCACGGGGGTGACGAGGGTGACCGTGCCGACGTCGGCGCGGACGGCCTCGAGGACGGTGCCCGTCATGCCGAGGAGCATCTCGACCTCGAGCGCGTCGGCGACCCCGCGACGGTCGGCGAGCACGCGGGCGGCGGCGACCAGCACGGGGTCCCACCCGGTGAGCGCGATCCGCACGGCATCGGTGTGCTCCGGCATGAGTGCGGCGTCGAGCAGGCGCAGGAGCGCGGTGTCGATGTGCCGCCGGTCGGTCCAGACGCCCGGTGGCCGTCCGTGCACGAGGGCGTCGGCCCGTTCCTCGGCCAGGTGGGCACCGTCGACGAGCCGGACCCGGACGGGTGCGCCGCCGCGGAACCGGCGGGCGGTCGCCCACTCGGTGAGCGACGCCAGGACGCCGAGGCTGTCGGGCAGCGACGCCGGCAGCGTGATGCCCGCGGTCGCGTGGGCGAACTCGTCCTGGTCGAGCAGGGTGCGGAACACGGCCACGGAGAGGTCGAGGTCGTGCGGGCCGTCGACGAGCAGCGTGACGGTGCTGTCGGCGGCGACCGCCGCGCGGAACACCGGGACGAGCCGCTCGACCGCCTGCTCGGTGGCGTCGTCGAGGGCCCACGGCGAGGTCGGCGGGACGACGTCCGCGACCGCGAAGGACACCGCCGGGACGTCGTCGCGACCGAGCAGGTCGGTGATCCAGGCCAGGCGGCGGTCGCTCTCGGCGGGACCGAACACGGTCGGGCCGAGGGGTGCAACGTCGAGGCGGGTGCCCGGGCCGGCGAGCTTGCCGAGCGCTGCGCCGAGTCGGGCCGGCGGGGCGTCGACGACCAGGTGTCCGGCCAATCGGCGGAGCACCCGGCGCGCAGACGGGATGACCGCCCACGGCGCCATCGTCGCGAAGCCACCACCGACGGTCACGGCGCCGCGGAGGTACCAGGCGAGGAAGTCCGGGACGTCCCGGCTGGCCTTCTCGAGGTTCCGGGCGGCGACCTTCGGGTCGTCCGGCCGGATCACCTTGTCGACGAACCCGCGGGCGAAGTCGAGACCGCGCTCGTCGCGCAGGACCTCGGCGAGCCGGGCCGCTCGGGCTTCGGGCTTCACGCCGCCGGAGGCGTCCAGCCAGCGCCCGACGAGGGCGGACGCGTCGTCGGTGCAGTCCTGGAGGCGTGCGGGCGGCATGGTCTCGATCGTAGGCCGCTCCCCCGACGTCTCCTCGGAGGCGCCCGTGTGCCGTCCCGGAGTCAGCCGAACGGATGATCCCGGCCCGACGAGCTGCCCTCGCGGATACGCTGGCGGGATGGTGGAGCACGGCGCTGACGGCCACGACTGGGCCACGTGGGACGTGTTCCACGACGTCTGGCGCGGGCTGGACCGGGCGCTCGACGTCGCCGTGCAGCGGGATGCCGGCATCTCCATCCCCGAGTTCGAGATCCTCATCGGCCTGCACCGCGACCCCGAGCACCGGCTGCGGGTCCGCGACATGGCCGCCGGGATCGGCTGGGAGAAGTCGCGCGTCAGCCACCAGGTCACGCGCATGGTGGCCAGGGGGCTGGTCGCGCGCGCCGACTGCCCATCGGACGGCCGCGGCAGTTGGATCGTGATGACCGCGGACGGCCGACGCGCGGTCCTCGCCGGCATCCGGGCGCACACGGCGGCGCTGGAGCAGTTGTTCTGGAGGCCCGTGGCCGGCGACGCGGACACGCTGCGGGCCGTCTCGCACCGCGTCCTAGAGGCGCTCGGTCCGGTGGACACCGGCACTGACCTCGTCCCGGGGGACGCCTGACCTGACAGCCGCCGTCCCCGTCGTGGGAGGATGCCCTGGACCGACTGTGCGGGGGAGGGCAGATGGACAACGACGGCTCACGATCCGCACGCGCGGCACTCGTCGCCGCGCTCGACATCGTCGGGCTCGCACCGTCCGAGCGCTTCGACCGCATCGTCCGGATCGCCCGCGAGGTCTTCGACGTCCCGTTCTCGTACGTCAACCTGCTCGACGACACGCTCCTGCACACCTTGACGCCGAACACGGCGGGCGAGCCGACGTCGGGGCCGCTCGAGTGGTCCTTCTGCCAGTTGACCGTCCAGCGCCCCGGGCCGACGGTCGTCCCGGACACGCTCGCCGACCCGCGCACCGTCGACCTGCCCGGTGTGACGAGCCGCGGCATCCGCTTCTACGCCGGCGTCCCACTGACCATGCCGGGCGACCTGACGATCGGCAGCCTGTGCCTGATGGACGTCCGGCCGCGGGAGTTCAGCCCGCAGGACGAGGCCGCGCTGATCGACCTCGGACGCTGGACTGAACAGGCCCTGACGAAGGGCATGCAGCACGACCGGCTGCTCGAGGTCGTCGAGGCCCTGACCCCGCCGCCCGTCCACGTCCCGGGCTACGCGCTGGCCGGGCTCAGTGTGCCGTACGGCGACCTCAGCGGTGACGTCCACGACTGGACGGTCGCCGACGACGCCGTGACGTTCACGCTCGCCGACATCATGGGCAAGGAGCAGCCCGCCGCACTACTGGCCGCCGGACTGCGGGCAGCGCTCCGGCAGCACGAGGACCTGCCGCCGGTCGACGCCGTCGGCGCGGTCGAGCCGCGGATCAGCGAGGACCTCAGCCGCGCCTCGGCGTTCGCCACGCTGTTCCACTCCCGCCTGACACCGAGCACCGGACGGGTCGACTTCGTGGACGCCGGCCACGGGCTCGTCGTGCACCTGCACGCAGACGGCACCTCGGACATCCGCCGCTCGCGGGACCTGCCGCTCGGACTGCACCCGCAGGGGGTCCCGTTCCGCCTCGGGTCCCTGGTGCTCGAGCCGGGCGACGCGCTGCTCGTGGCGAGTGACGGGGCGCTGGACCTGGGCGACGGGACGATCGACACCCTGACGGACATCGGGCGGACGTTCCGCCGGGCGCCGAGCACGGCCGCGTTCCTCGAGACGGTGCGCCTGCGGGCCGCGGAGCACGCCGAGGACGACGTCACCGTGACGGTCCTGGCGCGGGACGCGGACTGACCCTCCGGCGGGTCCTGGGCGCCGACGCCACGACGCCACGACGCCACGGCGCCACGACGGAACGGTGCTGGCACCTGCGGACAGGTGCCAGCACCGGGGCTCGTGCGCCTGACCCGAACAGGAACACGAACTCCCGCCAGCCTCTCCGGCACCACCGACGCCCCCGGCCCCCGGGAACGGCCGGCAGCGCCCCGGTCGTCCGATCCGGCGTGATGCGGACAGCGCCGGGCTGCGTCACGCCCGGACCCCGGCCGAGCGCCCTCTTCGTGGCCCGGTTCAGCGCACTTCGAACCCGTACAGCGAGTACCCGTACGGCGTGGCCCGGTGCACGCCCTGGAACCGCACGTGACGCCAGGTGCCGGACAGGTCGACCGTGTCCGTGCCTCCGTCGCCGTCACTGACGGTCGCGATCGTGGTCCAGGCGTCGTCGGCCCCGTTCCGCGCCTCGATCCGGTAGGCGGACCCGTACGCGTCCTCCCACCGCAGGGACGCCTGGTGCAGGGGCTGCGCCGATCCGAGGTCGACGTCGAGCCACTGGTCGTCGGTGTGACCGCTCGCCCAGCGGGAGCCCGGGTCGCCGTCCGTGGCGTTCCGCGCGGCGACACCGGCGGCCTCGTCCGCCGACGAAGTCGTCGGGGCGTTCCGCGCCAGGTCGGGCGTCGGTGCGCCCTCGGTCGAGTCCACCCGGAACGCGAAGAGCGAGTACCCGAACGCCGTGTGGCGCTGCACGCCGAGCATCCGCACGTACCGCGCCCGGACCCCGTCGAGCTCGTGGACCGCGCTGCCGCCGATCCCGTGGTCCTCGGTGGTGACGGTCCGCCAGTCGTCGTCCGTCGTGGTCCGCACCTGGACCAGGTACCGGTCCGCGTACGCCGCCTCCCAGTCGAGACGCACGCTGTCGACGGGGACCACGACGCCCAGGTCGACCGCGATCCACTGGTCGTCCGACGCGCGGCTCGCCCACCGGGTGGAGCCACTGCCGTCGACCGCCTGCTCGCCGCCCAGGTCCGCGCGCTCGTCGGAGGACGTCGTCACCGGCTTCCCGACCGCGATGTCCCGCGGGGTGCCGGTGCCGGGGTCCGGGTCGCTGCCGTCACCGGGGCCGACGACGTCGCCGTTCGTCACCGTCGTGATCGTCGCCCGTCCGGAGGCCCCGCCGAGGGTGGCGCTCACGGTCGAGGTGACGCCACCCGTGGCAGCCGCGGTGACCGCGCCGTCGCCGGTGACCGAGCCGCCGCCGTCGATCGTCCACACCGGTGCGCCGTCGGAGCCGGCAGCTGCCGTCACCGGTCCGCCGTCGCCGTCCGCGTCGAACCCGTACGCCGTCAGCGTGGTGCCGGTGCCGGCCGGGAGGCGCGTGGTGCGCGGTCCGACCAGCACCGTCGACGGGGTGAGCGCCGAGACCGACGGGGTGCCGTGGACCTCGAACGACCAGATCGAGTAGCCGTACTGGGTGAGGCGGTCGACGCCGTGCATCCGCACGAACCGCGCGGTGGTGCCGACCGTGACGTGGTCCGCCGCCGCCGTCGTCTTCGCCACGTTCCGCACGGTGCGCCAGGGGCCGTCGGCGGCGTCGGCGACCTGCAGGTCGTACTCCTTCGCGGCGGCGTTCTCCCACGTGACGTCCACGTCGGTGACGTCGGTCGCACGGCCGAGGTCGACGGTGTAGTCGACGGCGTCCTGCCCGTGCTCGCTCTCCCACCGCGTCGTCGGGTCGCCGTCCAGGGCCTTGCCCGGGCTGTTCCCCCCGTCACTCGAGGTCGCGACGGCGGTGGCGTGGAGTGCCTGGTCCGGGACGGTGGCGACCGCCGAGACGACGGCGCTGCCCTCCACCCCGCCGCTCGTGGCGGTGACGTACCCGGCCCCGGCAGCAGCCGCACGGACGCTGCCGTCGTCGGCCGAGCCTCCAGGCAGGGTCGTGGCCCAGGTGACGGGACCGCTCAGGGCGAGCGGGTCGCCGTACTGGTCGCTGCCGGCCGCCGCGAACGTCGTCGGGGTGCCGACGACGAGCTGCTCGAAGCCCGGGGTGACCCGGATCGACGTGAGCTCGGGAGCCGGGGCGACCCGGAACCGGTACGTGTCGCTGACCGACCCCACCGAGGCGGTGACCGTGACGCTGTCGGCGCGCTTCGTGGCGTCGTACGTCCCGTCGGCGGCGATGCTGCCGGTGCTGGCGTCCCAGGTCAGCCCGTCGAGCGGCATCGTCGCGCCGTACTGGTCGTACCCGGTCGCCGTGAACCGCGTGGTGGAACCGGGCACGAGGGTCTTCGGGCTGTCCGCCGTGTCGACCACGATCTCGGCCAGGTGGGCGTCGAGGTGCGAGGTGATCTGGGTGTGCGCGGGGACCGCGATCTCCCCGATCACCCGCTGGCCGTCGTAGACCTCGTAGGAGTGCTGGACGTCGTCGACGTTGTCGAGCACGTAGGAGTACGTGCCGTCGGCGGCGCGGAACACCTGGCTGAGCGGGTCGGAGGTGTGCCGGTCCGTGACCTCGGTGCCCACCGTCCGGTTCGACGCCGCCTGGTGGTAGACCAGGCCGGCCATCGACTGCCCGGTGACGGCCGGGTCCTTCGCCTTCCACAGTGCCCGGTGGATGTCGAGGTACGTGTCGGGGTCGTACTGCGCGAGGAAGCCGAGCACGACGTTGCCGAGCGCGTCGCCCATGTCGCTGAACACCGCTGCCGCGTGCGCGGTGTCGGTACCGGGCCGGTGGTCCGTCAGGTCCACCGAGTAGAGCCGGTTGATCGTCGCCGTGTCGGCGGTGTACCGGGTCGACAGGTACGGCAGCAGCGGTGACTGCACGGGCCAGTCCTTCGGCTGCTCGTCCGCCGTCGGTCCGTCGGTCTTCGCGGGCACGAGTGCGGCGGGCAGCGTCGTCGGGGTCCAGTACTGCGCCGGGAACACCACCTCGCCGTTCGCGTCGGTGCTGACGAAGAGCGTGCCGGTCGCCTGGTCGTACAGCGGGTTCGCGGCCGTCTTCGCCGTGACGTACCCGGGGTGGTTCGCCTCGGCGGCACGGACGGCGTCCTCGAGTTCACCGATCGCGGCGTTCCGGTCCTGCGCGATCGTGTCGTTGCCGTAGGTCCCGACGCCCCACCACTTCTTGGTGAGCATCTGGATGTGGGCGGCGTTGCCGTTCACGACGCCGTCCTGCCCGACGACCCGTGGGCGCGCCTGCATCATCTGCCGCATGATCGCCTTCGAGAAGCCCGGGTCCCAGCCGAAGAAGTCGAACCAGGGTGCGGTCGGCATCCACTGGATGCCGTAGATCCACGCGGGGTCGCCGGAGAAGTACGTGGCTTCGGCCTGGCCCGAGTCGAACAGGATGCCCGCCTGGCCGTACCGGTACGCGTCGGGGAACGCGCCGTTGCCGTCGTACGACTTCGACGCGGTGTTGCCGTGGGCGTTCTGGTAGTAGTCGCGGACCGCGGCGCGTTCGGTGACGTACTCCATCGCGCCGGTGGCCTGCATCTGCTCGTTCCCGAGCACCGTGCCGAGGAGGAACAGGCCGGCCTCGGACTGGATCGCCTCGGACGACGACTCCTGGTTGTTGCCACCCGGGGACGAGACACCGCCCGCGTTCGAGTGGCCCTCCCACACGCCGAAGGTCCGCAGGTGCGGGAACCGGTCGTCGTCCCGGTCCCAGTTGGCGTACTGCTTGGTCACCAGGGTGGCCATGCCCTCGTACCGCTCCGCCCAGCCGGGATCGACCGCCCCGAGGAGCGCGGTGGCGACGGCGAAGTAGCCGTAGTGGAAGTGGTTGTCGTTGAACTGCGCGGACCCGTACGAGTCACCGAAGCCGATCAGCGCCTTCCACGTCGGGTACATGGCGAAGAAGTGCTCACTCTCCCCCGTCGAGTACGTGTACCAGTCGGTCAGGGCCGTCGTGAGCGTGGCCTGGAGCTTCCGCTCGTCGTCGGTGTCACCGATCTGCCGTGCCACCGTCATGTACTCGGCGAGCTGCTGCAGGTCCTTGCCGCCCCAGTAGGTGTCGCCGCCGTACGTGGTCTTCGTGGCGTAGTCGGAGAGGTACTGCCGGAGCACGTCCCGCTCGTCCTGCCCCTCCGGTGAGGCGCCGGTGGGCGTGATGCCGGTGAAGGCGTAGTCGAGGGTCCAGCCGTCGTGGCCGATCGTGGTCTTCATCGTGCCGCGCGGGGTCGCGTACGTGGCACCGGTGAAGTGCAGGTCGTTCGTCGTCTCGGCGTACTGGTGCTGCAACCAGCCCTGCACGGTGTCGTGGTTCGAGCCCTGCAACGCGTCGGTCTGCACCGACCACTGCTGCTCGACCTGGCCCGCCGCCGGGTCGTACGAGTAGTCCATCGTGGTGTTCCGCGGCACGGCGAACGCGTACTGCTGCAACCGGTCGAGGCTGAGGCCACTGGCCGGGACGGCGCTGAGCACCAGGTAGGCCGTACCCGCGGACGCGTCGATGGCGTTGCCGCTCCGGGTGAAGGTCGTCCCGGCCGGCGCGTGCACGCCGAACACGTGGTCGCCCTGCCGGATCTCGAACCGGTCGCCCGTGAACGGGAAGCTGATCGGCTCCCCCGCACCGTCGGTGATCGTCGCACCCGGTTGCACCGACAGGCGCGGAGTCATGCCGTGGTACTCGAACCACTCGTACGGGTTGCCCTGCACGCTCGTGACGTCCATGTACTGGCCGCCCGCACCCGCCTGCGGCATCCGCCAGCTGACGTTCCAGTCGCCCCAGCGGAGCGCGTCCGCCTCGGTCGCGGAGAACGCCGTCGAGAACCGCTGCGCGACCCCGTCCGGCTCGTCCGTCAGGAGCACCTGGTCGACCATCACGTGGGCCCAACCGGCGTTCAGCGAGTCGACGACACGGAGCTGGGCCTGCTGACCCGCCCACGCGCTGACGTCCCAGTCGACCCAGCGGAACTGCTCGCTGTCGTCGCCGGTGGCGGAGGCGACGACCTGCCCGCCGACGACGAGCTGCACGGCCTCCTGGTCGGCGTGCTTCCCACCTGCGACCATGAACGCGAGCGTCGAGTGGTCGACGGTGAACGGCTTCGACGTCATCGTGCCCGTGGCGCCGTCCCCGCCCGTCGCGCCCCACGACGTCAGGTACCCGTTGCCCAGCCAGCCGGACACCTGGCTCTGCCCCGCGGCGGTGTCCGTCGCCCCGCTGAACGCCGTGCCGGTGCTCGTCCACTCATCGGGGACGCCGTGCTCGAAGTCGGCGAGCAGCTCGTCCGAGGGGTCGGCGGCGGGGGTCACCGTGCCGCTCACCGTCACCGGGGACTCCAGCTGCATCGCGGTGCCGTCGCTGTTCCACTTCGTCGGGTACGTCAGCTTCGTACCGTCCTGGCTGTTCGAGGACACGAACGGGTACGCCCACATGTCGCCGGAGTACTTGCTCACCAGCAGGTCGGTCCACCACTGGTTGGTCGGCACCGGCTTCCCCGCCTGGGACGGGTCGATGTACAGGTGCTGGTCCACCGTCTTCTGCACGTCTCCGCTGTCGCTGATCGAAGTCGGCGGCGTGGGCGCGAACGACCCCGAACCGACCCGGGCGCCGTCGGTGGGCGGAGTCGGCACCGTGGCGGGGGTCGGCAGCGCGGTGCGGGTCGGCGCCGCGGTGCGGGTCGGCGCCGATCGTGTCGAGTCGGTCGCCAGGTCGGCTGCGCTGGCACCGGTCGCGGGTCCGACGACCGCGGCGATCACCGTCATCACCACGAATCCGGACATGACGGTGGTGCGGGGCGTGGAGCGGCTTCTGCGCGGTCGTTCCGCGTGGCGTCGGGGCACGGTCCGACGGTATCGGCGCGTTCACGCGACGTCAGTCGGTAGAACTACGGACCCGGGCGGGATCACCCACCCCACTTCGGGGGCGGGGACGGAACGGCCGTCGCGAGTTCCGGTGGGGCCCCTGTGGTCCGACCGTCAGGCTTCACGCGGGTTCGCGGGCTCTGGCGGCGCGAAGCTCTGCAGGAACGCGAAGTGCTCGCGGAGCGCCGTCGACCCCATCGCGGTGAGTGAGACCCAGCTGCGCGCCTGTCCCTTGGCGCGTTGCACACGGCGGAGGTCGACGTAGCCCGCATCGGTGAGGATGCGGAGGTGTTCGCTGAGGGTGGCGTCCGAGACGTCGAGCGCCTCGCGCAGGACGCCGAACTCGACCTCCCCACCGCGCGCCGACACGGCGCAGATCTGCAGCCGCTGCGGCGCGTGGACGACGGCGCCGAAGACCGGCTCCGGAGCACTCACCGTGCGTCGCCTCCAGGCGTGCCGCCGATGTGGTCGCCCGCCCGCTGACCCCCGAAGACCACCGCAGTGACGAGTCCGCCGCGCAGCAGGTGCACCCACCACGGCGAGCGCCTTCGCGCGGCGAGACGGGTCTGTGCGTCGCCGGTTCCGGTTCGGCGCATGGCACGACCAGGCGTGCAAGGAGGGCACGAGCTCGGGGATGAGTTCGTGCCCTCCGCAGAGGTCGGGTTCAGCCCCAGGGCGCCGGAGTGGGGGCGTCCGCAGGGCTGCCGAGCTGCCCCATGAGGCCGGCGAAGTCCTCGAGGTGCCAGGTCGCCACGATCCTCCCGTCGCGGACCTGGTGCACGTCCATGGTGCGCATCTCGATGCGCCTGCCGGTGGGCTCGTGACCCATGAAGGCGCCCTGGTGCGTGCCGGAGACGGTGTTGCGGACCGCGACCTTGTCGCCCTGGACGATGATGTCCTGGTGCGCGACGTCGTAGTCGGGCATGGCGTGACGGAAGAGGGCGATCTGGGCGGCCATGCCGGCGGGTCCCTGCTGCTGGCCCGGGGCCAGGGGCAGGTCGATCCAGTCCTCCGCCAGGACCTCGTCGTAGCCGGTGGTGTCGCCGGTGCGGAAGGGCTCGTAGAACGCCCGCACGATGTTCTCCGTGGCGGTGTCGTCGGTGTCGTTCTGCTCGTTCGTGGTGCTCATGAGGGTGGACCTTTCGAGATGGTCGATGCGAGGTGGAAAGAGGAGCGAGTTGAGGGCGGCGAGACGCGCAGGGAGTGCTGGGCGGATCTAGCCGAGGGCGAGGACGAGGCCGGCGATGACGAGCACGAGTGCCGTCGCGCCGTGGACGCCGAGGGCCTGGCGGAGCGTGCCACCGTTGGTGACGACGATGATCGCGTCACCGATCGGCGTGATCGCCGCGGCGAGAAGAGCCCACCCGAACACGTGCGGGCCGGCGACGAGCAGGACCACCAGCGGCACGATGCCGGAGGTGATGTCACGGACACCCTTGATGCTGGTGAACGCACGACGGCGGTCCTCGCCGACACCGAACCCGGCGGTGGCGACCCTCGGCGCGAGGAGGAAGCGGCCGCCGATGAAGAGGATGAAGAGGCAACCGAGGATGGCGACCAGGAGCGCGGCGAAGATCATGGGACGAACCTTTCTGTCGTTACATAACGTCGTTCTGCAACGAACGTAGCACGACGACGGTGCTTCGTCTACCGCTGTTACCTAACTTCGTTCTGCTACTGTGGCGCCATGTCACCACGACCAGCTCCCGACCTCGCCCTCCGGCGTGACCAGATCACCCGAGCGGCTCGCAGCATCGCGGAAGCAGAGGGCTGGGAAGCCGTCACCATGCGTCGGCTCGCATCCGAGATCGGGGTGACGCAGCCGGTCATCTACTCCGCGTTCGCCGGCGGCCGACAGGCGCTCATCGACGCCGTCGCGCTCGGCGGGTTCGATGCGATCGCGACCGCACTCGAAGACGTCCCCGCCGAACCCCTCGCGCGGATGCAGGCGTACCTCGACTTCGCCGCCGCCCAGCCGCACGTCTACGCGGCGATGTTCTCGATGCCGTCGGGACTCGAGTTCGGGACGGGGACCGGACCAGATGCCCTCGAGCGTGCCTTCGCCGCGATCCGGGCGGCGTTCCCTGGTCCCGACGACACCGACGCCGAGGTGGCGTGGGCGACGGTGCACGGTCTGGCGACCCTCGAGATCAGCGGGCGGTTGCCCGCCACGAGGTCCCGTGCACGACTCGACCACGCTCACCGGGCTCTGGCCCGAGGGCAGGACAGAGCCGCAGTCCCCACGAGCTCCCGGTCCCGGGACGACCTCCGCGTGGCCGACTGAGCCGACGTCCGTCAGTCCGAGACGTCCGCCAAGGTCGCCGCCACGAACGACGCCAGCGCGTCCGCCCCGGAGTGGTCGTCGGCCGTGACGGTCACCACGGCGTCCGCCGCCGGGTCGAAGAGGAGCATCTGCCCGCCCGCCCCGTGCAGCCGCCAGAGCTGCGCCGGCCCGTCCCACCCGGCGAGTGCGTACCGCTCGTACGCCGGGTCCCGACCGGCCACGACCCAGTCGGCGTGCAGGGCGTCGACCCACTGCGCCGCGACGAGCTGCTGCCCGCCGACCCGGCCTCGGTCGCGGACGAGTCGACCGATCCGTGCGACCTCGGCGGTCCGGAGGAACAGCCCGCCCCCGGCCGCGACGGAACCGTTCGGGCACCGCTCCCACTCGGCGCCGTCGATGCCGAGCGGGGTGAGCAGCCGGTCCTGCACGAAGCGGCCGACGTCACCGACTCGGGTCGCCAGGACACGCATCGCCGTGTAGGTACTGGCGTTCGCGTACTGGAACACCCGGCCCCGGCTCGGGCGCCCGAGGAACTCGACGGCCAGGTCCGGCCAGTCGGTGAGGAGCGTCGGGGTCCAGGGCAGGTCGACACCGCTCGTCATGCTGAGCAGGCGACGGAGCGTGACACGCTGCGTGCCCTCGCCGAACCGGACCTCGGGCAGGTACTCCGACACCGGCACGTCGATGTCGACCACGCCGTCGTCGGCGGCGATCCCGACCGCCAGGACGCAGACGCCCTTCGCGATCGACTGCACGTCCTCCGGTTCGTCGGGCGTCCAGCGGTGGTCGGCGACGTCGTCGCGGACGAGCACGTGCAGCCCGTGGGCGCCGAAACCGCTCCGGGTGACCTCGGCCACGACGGCGTCCCGGACGGTGTGCGCGCGAGTCATCCCGCCATCCTCTCGTGCGCGAACAGCCCTCGGAGCGGGTGCGGGGATCAGAGGTCGTCCGCGCCAGCGTGCCCGCCCCCCAGTCGAACCTCGACGCTCGCGATGTCGGCGCGGGGCACGTCCGTCGTGGCGGACAGGCCACGGGCCTCCCGTCCGGCCGCCGTCCACGACGTCGAACCCGGACTTGTCGGTGAGGCGTACCGGTCCGCCGAGGAGCCAGCCGACGCGGTGCGCGACCGAGGCGAGGGTGCTCTCGTGGCCGGTGAGGGGCCTGGTCGGTCTGCAGGGCCTCGTCACGGAAGTAGGCGTCGCGCGCGGCTTCCGGCGTGCTGATCTTGCCGACTCCCGCCACCGCGATGGCGATGGCGATGGCGATGGCGATGGCGATGGCGACCTTGGTACGAGTGCGCATTCCCACACCCAGGACACGAGACGGCCTGCTGGATCGTCCACGGACCGATCGGCTCATCGGGAACGCCCACCTCCGGGCCACTAGTCTGTGCGATCGGACAGCTTGCCCGGACCGTCGAGGAGACCACCACATGTCAGTCGGACTGCTCGCCGTCGTGGACGACATCCTCAGCGCGGCGCTCAAGGCCAGCGCGAAGACCGCGGGCGTCGTCATCGACGACGCCGCCGTCACCCCGCAGTACGTGCAGGGCCTGGCGCCAGCGCGGGAGCTCCCCGTGGTCGGTCGGATCGCCCTCGGCAGCCTGTTCAACAAGTTCGTCATCATCATCCCCCTGGCGCTGCTGCTGTCGGCCTTCGCGCCCTGGGTCCTGCCGTGGTTGCTCGTCATCGGCGGCACCTACCTGTGCTTCGAGGGGGCCGAGAAGGTCACCGAGTGGTTCGGCGTGCACCACGAGGCCGCCTCGGACGAGGCCGCGAGCGAGCCGAAGCTCGTGTTCGGCGCGATCCGCACCGACCTCATCCTCAGCACCGAGATCATGCTCATCGGGCTCGCCAGCCTGGACACCGACCTGGGCTTCTGGCCGACCCTCGGTGCGCTCGCGGTGATCGGCCTCGGCATGACCCTGCTGGTCTACGGCGCCGTCGCACTGCTGGTGAAGATCGACGACATCGGCCTGCAGATGATGAAGAACCCGGTCCGGCGCACCCGTCGCGCCGGCGCCCGGATCGTCCGCGCGATGCCGGCCGTGTTCCGGGTGATCAGCATCGTCGGCACCGTCGCGATGCTCTGGGTCGGCGGCCACCTGGTCATCGCGAACCTGGCGGAGACGTTCTGGGCCGGGCCGTACGAGCTGCTGCACCACGTCGAGCACGCCGTCCGGGGTGCCGGCCCCGTCGTCACGTGGGTCGTCGACACGGCGATCTCGGCCGTCGCGGGACTCGTCCTCGGCATGGTCGTCGTCGGGATCGTGCTGGGGATCGGGCGACTGCGGGGCCGCGCGCACTGACGGCCTCGGCCCGCGACCTGCCGTTGATCGACGCTGTCGGAGACGAATGAGGACCGCGTCGGCCCGCAGAGGTGTGAGTATGTGGCCATGGTGAGTGACGAGACGGCCGACGTGTCGGAGATCCACGGGCCGGCGTGGGAGCGCACCGTGCTGCTCGTGATCCCGCCGAACGACGTCGACGAGGTGCACGAGTCGGTCGATGACCTCTGGCACCTGAACACCGACCTCGGCAGTGGCGAGCGAGCGCGGTTCGAGACCGCACTGCTCGAACTCGCCGGGAACGTCATCGAGCACACCGAGGGCAGCGAGCGGTTGCTGTGCGAGCTGACACTCCGCCGGACGTCGACGGCGCTGGAGGCGCTGCTCAGCGACAGCGGTGCCGAGGTGCGCGTGCCGTTCCGCACCACGATGCCGGACCCCGAGGAGATGGCGGAGTCCGGGCGCGGCATCGCGATGATCGAACTGCTGATGGACGACTTCTCCTACGAGCGCGATCCCGAGGGGAACCGGTGGCGACTGGTGATGCGCCTCCCCGGGCCGCTGCAGCGAGAGCACCACGTCGCCACCGGCGGGACGGGCTCATCGTGAGCAGATCGGCGGGCGACGGCCGGAGACGGCGGAGTCCGTCCGGATGGACGGTGACGATCGCTCCGGGGTCACCGCTCCGTCGTGCGGGGCTGGCGGACCGGTTCCGTGTCGTTGGTGACAGCCCAGTGCGCGAGCAGTTGCAGGCTGTCGTGTGAGGCTGATCCGGGTGATGCGAGGTAGGTGACCAGCGCGAGTCCGCGACGGGAGCCGATGTCGAGCGACTCGAACGTCAGGTCGAGGTCACCGACGATCGGGTGGTGCACCAGTTTCTCGCCCGACCTGTGTTCCCGCACCGTGTGGCTGGCCCAGAGGGTGCGGAATGCCTCGCTCGCCACCGACAGCTCGCCGACGAGCGTGGTGAGTGCGCGGTCGCCGGGAGTGCGGGCCGCCTCGGTCCGGAGCACCGCGACGCTCTGTTCGGCAACGCTGTCCCAGTCGCGGTAGAAGTCGTGCGACCGGGGGTCGAGGAAGATGTACCGGCCGAAGTCCACCGACCGGCCCGGAGTACCGAAGAGGTCACTGTAGAACGCGCGACCGAGCCGGTTCGACGCGACCACGTCGAGCGTGCTGTTCTGCACGATCACCGGCATGTCCGTCATGCCGTCCACGATCTGCTGCACGCTCGCACTGACGTGCTGTGGTCGTTGTGCGGTGCGCCGCGTCCGGAGGCTCGTGGGCGCGTTGGCAGCACGAACGAGGTCGACCAGATGCGTGGCTTCGACATCGTCGAGGAGCAGGGCGCGGGTGACGCCGTCGAGGACGCTGTCGGAGACGCCGGTCGCGTTGCCGCGTTCGAGGCGGGTGTAGTACTCGACGCTGATCCCGGCGACGAGAGCCACTTCCTCCCGTCGGAGTCCCGCGACTCGGCGGCGTCCGCCGAAGTCGGGCAGGCCGATCTGCTCCGGGGTGAGCCGTGCCCGCCGCGATGTCAGGAAGTCGCGGATCTCCGCCTGGGTGTCCACCCGTCGACGGTACGTCACTCCGGTACCCCGAGAGGGTCCCTGTCAGTGACCGTGTCGGCGGGGTCTGGCTCCGTCTGAGGCGGCGACGTTGACTTGCAGCGTTCCCGACAGGAAGGCACTCCCATGACCGACTCCACGGTTTGGTTCATCACCGGCGCAGCACGCGGGATGGGCATCGACCTGACCAGGGCCGCCCTCGCCGCCGGCCACCGCGTCGTCGCGACCGCGCGTGACGCTGCGAAGGTCACCGACCTGTTCGGTGACCAGGAGAACCTGCTGGCGGTGTCACTCGACATCACCGACGAGCGCGCCGCCCGGGCAGCCACCGACGCTGCCGTCGCCCACTTCGGTCGCATCGACGTGCTCGTCAACAACGCCGGCTTGTTCTACGCCGGGTTCTTCGAGGAGATCAGCCCGGCGCAGATGCGGCAGCAGATGGAGACGAACTTCTTCGGCCCGCTCACCGTCACCCGCGCGGTCCTGCCCGTCATGCGTCGTCAGCGCAGCGGTCAGGTCATCACGATCAGCTCGACAGCGGGCATCGTCGGTCAGGAGTTCGTCGCGGCGTACTGCGCATCGAAGTTCGCGCTCGAGGGATGGATGGAGTCGATCCGCTACGACCTCGCTCCGTACGGCATCGCGACGATGATCGTCGAGCCCGGCTTCTTCCGCACCGAACTGCTCGTCGAAGGCTCGTCGACGATCTGGCCCGAGCTGTCGGTCGAGGACTACGCCGAGCGCACCGCGACGACGATCGAGGCGTGGAAGGGCATGAACGGCAAGCAAGGAGGGGACCCCGCCAAGCTCGCGGCCGCCCTGGTCTCCTTGACCGATTCCGGCGAAGCCCCACTGCGCTGGGTCGCGGGCGCCGATGCCGTGCAGACCGCCCTCGGCAAGGCGAACCTGCTCCTCGAGCAGGTCGCGGCACACGAGCAGCTGTCCTCCTCGCTCGCCCACGACGCCTGATCCCCTGACCGACCACCGGTTGTCTGCCGCCGCGCATCCGCCGGCGCGGTCACGCTCGACTGCGCCGTCGTGACCTCCCCGGTTCGGACCTCCGGATCATCGCCCACTCCGCCGCCGCAGGCAGCTCCGGTACGACTGGAGGCCGTTGCTCAGAACGAGCAACGGCCTCCACTCCCGGTCACCAACTCGGGTTCCGCACGTCACGTGCTGGTGTTCCCCGCCCGGTCACGGACCGGGCCGGGGTGAGACTTCGGGTCAGTTGGAGCGCCCGTTGCCGTCGCGACGGTCGTCGTCGTCCTCGGGCTTGCGCACGCCGGCCTTGGCGATGCCGCGGCTGAGGATGTAGGCCATCGTCACGAGCGCGACGTAGAACCAGGCCTGGTCGGCACCGAAACCGGTGTGGCCCTCGTCGGCGTTGTCGACGACCGCCGACGCGATGAGGATGGCGAGCGACACCACGATCCACGCGTAGAACTCCGTGGTCTTCAGTGCGGACTTCGTCTCGTTCCAAGTGCGACGGACGACGTTGTCGTGTCGTGCGGGGTTTCCTGCCGTGTTCGACATGGGTGTCTCCTTCACATTCTGTGCCGCCGGACCCCGGCGGCATCGTTGCGGTCCACACTTGTCTCGCGTCGCTGATTACCAACCCAGTTTCGTTTCCCAGCCGCACGGCCGGGCAGGGGCCCCCGCGGTCGAGGCGCTGCAGTCACTGGGGCGACCGCGACCGCGACCGCGGACCTGGCCCGGGCGTACGGCCACATCCGCCGACCGTTGATCGCCGTGATCAACGAACGGGCGAGGGGGCAGGCGAGGCGACCGTGCGCCGTGCCGTCGCGGAAATGGACTCGCACCTGCCGGACACGATCACGATGGCGGACATCGCCGCCGCCCCGTGCATCACCCCGTCGTCTGCAGGTCGGGTTCCAGCTGACAGCCGACGGTCGGCGCCTGCCGTCAGGTGCGGGGATGCGCGGTGATGAGGACGGCGCGGGTGCGGTCGGTGATGTCGTCGACGAACTCCTGATGCGCTGGCTCGAGGACGTCGTCGGAAGCGTCTTCTGTGAGCACGGGGATCCCCGGGCCGAGCACCAGGTTGACGGACGTGTTCGCGCCGCTCAGATCGACTGCCGGCATCGTCACGACGTCCGCGCGCGAGCTCTGACTCAACGCTGCTGTGTAGCGCAACACGGCGGCAGCGGCCGCGCTGCTGGTGAGGATCGAGGACAGTCCGTAGACGAGGTACATCATGATGATCCGGTTCCGACCTGCTCCTTTCGGCTGGTGCCGAGGAAGGTGCACCTGGTGACGGTGCGGCTGGTCATGTGGGTGGGCACCCGCGACCAGCTCAAAGGGGGCGAATCGTGTGCAGAACGGTGCACGCGATCAACGAGGTCTCGTGCTCCTTGCACGCTACGACTCACTCGTGATTTCCCCGAGGATGCCCGCGCGAAAGGGATGAACGGGCGAACGAGCGTCGACGAGGAAGGTCTGAGCGGCAAGCCGCCGGGTCGCTATGCAGACCGTTCGTCTCCACGGAGCCCGCCGAGAAACTCCGGGAGCTGGACGCAGCGACTGCTTCCGTGCGAGACATCACCCGACGGTGGGGCTCTGCACACATGGGCCGGTTCTCCGGCGCCTACCAAGCGTTCGGTGAGTACCCGCGAACGACCTTGCGGAACCGACCCGCCTCCGGATCCGGGATCCTCCGCTGTCGGCGGTGTTCCGCGTGCCGCTCCCTGACCGTGCGCTCCCATCCGGAGCGGAGACTGCTGACAGCTACCAGGACGGCGACGGAGGAGGAACCGTGACGGAACTCGATCGACGGACCAAGGTCCTGGGACGGTTGATCGGGCTGGCGTCCGTGACCCGCCGGTCCGAGGCGCAGATCGTCGCCGACCAGCAGCGGGTGGTCGGCCACAACGCCGTCACGGACCTGCTGCTCGGCGGACTCGCTCCCGGGGTCAGCGTCCGCGACACGACCGCCGCGGGACAGGACGGACCGATCGGGGTGCGCGTGTACCGTCCGACGACGTTCACCGGGACCCCACCGCTCGTGGTCCTCGCGCACGGTGGCGGCTGGACCTCGGGCACGCTCGACACCTACGACTGGCTGGCGTCGAACATCGCTCGGGACGCCCGGGTGGTGGTCGCGTCCCTGGACTACCGCCTCGCGCCGGGGCACCGCTGGCCCGCGGCCGCCGAGGACTCGTACGCAGCCACGGTGGACCTCGTCGGTCGCGCATCGGAACTCGGTGCCGACACGACCCGGGTCGCGGTCGTCGGTGACAGTGCCGGCGGGAACCTGGCCGCCGTCGTCGCCCTGATGGCACGCGACCGCTCCGGCCCGGCGATCGCGTTCCAGGCACTCCTCTACCCGGCGACCGACCTGACGATGGCGAGCCCGTCGATCGACGAGAACGCCACCGCCCCGATCCTGACCAAGGCCGACATGCTCGCGTTCCGCCGCCACTACCTCGGTGGCGCGGACCCGCGCGAGCCGTACGCGTCACCGCTGTTCGCGGACCTGGCCGGGCTCCCGCCCGCCCTGGTGCAGGTCGCCGAGCACGACCCGCTCCGGGACGACGGGCTCCGGTTCGCCACAGCGCTGCAGGACGCAGGGGTCGCCGTCCGGACCACGACGTACTTCGGCATGCCGCACGGCTTCATGGCCTTCCCGCGCATCAGTCGTGCTGTGCCGCAGGCGCTCGGCGAGCTGTGCCAGGAGCTCCGCCGGGCACTCGCCGTGTCCTGACCCGAGACCGGGTGTCCATCCGGTGACGGGTGTACACCACGAGCGGTCGGCAGGCGCCGACGGCTCAGTACGAGCCGACGGCCACGCTGTGCGCCCACGCACCACACGGGGTGCCGTACCGACCGGCGATGTAGTCGAGCCCCCAGGTGATCTGCGTCGCGGGATTGGTCTGCCAGTCGGCTCCGGCTGACGCCATCTTCGACCCCGGATACGCCTGCGGGATGCCGTACGCACCGTTGGGGTTGGCGGCCGTGGTGCGCCACCCGGACTCGCGGTCCCAGAGGGACACGAGACAGCCGAAGTCGTCACTGCTCCAGCCGCGAGCCGTGACCATGTCAGCGGCGATCGCCTGGGCGCTCCCGGGGGTCGGTGTCGGGACGACCGGGACGGGGGCCGGTGTGGCGGCGGGCTTCGGGGCGACCGCGCTGGCGGCCACGGACTGCACCGCCGGGGCAGTGGTCGGGGCAGCCGGAGTCTGCGGTTTCGGTTTCGGCTTCGGCTTCGGGGCCTGCACCGTGAAGCCGTCGCGGTCGACGGCGAGCTCGACCGCGCCCTGCGTGGAGAACGTCTGCACGGCGGGGGCCGTCGCCGATGCCGGGACGACCGCCGTCGCGGGGTCGGCGAAGGCCGGGAGGGTCAGCTGCGTCGCGAGGAGGGCGACGGGCGTCGCGAACGCCACGGCCGCGGCGACGCGACGGGCCGCCGAACGATGCGCGGCGGCGGGGTGGGCGGCGGGGCGGCGGGGCGTGCGGTGATCCGGTGCTGCCGACGAGGGTGTCGATGACCGGGACGGCAGCGGCGCACGGGGCAACGGGCCGGGACCTCGACGGGCGCGCGAGGTCGACACCGAGACCGACCGTGGTCCTGCGACCGGACGCTCGAGGGGTGCCGGCGCGGCCACGATCGCCGACTCGGTCGATGGCACTGCGGCGTGTCGGCCCATGCCGGCGAGCGTAGCCCCTCGCCGTGTCGTCGTGGGAGCACGGCTGCTCCGGCGCGGCGCGTGTCAGTCCGCCTGGCCGCCGGAGCCGCGGACGGTCAGCTGCCAGGCGCTGTCCGCCGTGCTGTCGCCGCCACCGAACCCGACGCGGTCGACGTCGTGCCGCCACTTCGCCGGGACCCGGAGGTGCTGCGGCCGTCCGCCGCACTGCATCGGCACCGCGCTGTACGTCACCGTCGTGCCGTGGGACTCGAGCTCGACCTCGGTCGACATCGTGCCGTCGCCGAAGCACGAGAACTCCAGCGCGTCGATCTCCGCCGGCCCCGCGAAGGTCGACGCGACGGAGCCGTGCTCGTGCTCCTCGGTCTGCCCCGCGCTGATCTCGGCGCTGAGCACGACGAGCACGTCGTCGTCACCCTGCACGGCAGCCTCGCTCGAGGCACTCCAGCGTCCGACCGCCGCGGGGTCGACCGGCTCCTGCGTGCAGCCGCCGAGCACCAGCACGGCGCCGAGGGGTGCGATGGCGGCGATCGCGGTGGTCCAGCCCATGGTGCGTCCCCTCGTCTGCGGCGGCGGGAGACCCGTCCACGCCTGCGCGACGTCCCCGTCGAGAACGGTAGCGAGCGGGACCGCGGCGCGGAAGTGGGGCGGGACGGGGTGGCGGATCAGGAGCCACCCCGTCCCGCGGACGCCCGGCCAGGGACCAGGCGTGACGCTGACGGTAGCACTCAGACGCCATCGGCACACTCCTCGGGATCGGTGTCGCCGCAGAACGAACTGCCTGCGTCGACGCGGTCCTCCTGGCACAATGGGGATGCCCCGGGGCCGGATCAGGGTCCTGGGAAGAGAGGGCGGGGGCCTCACCGACCTCCGCCCTCTGCACCCTCCGCGCGGCGACGGTGGCAGCACCCTCAGCGCATCAGCGTCCGGCGCGGCGTCTCTCCGTAGGTCTGTCGGTAGAGCGCCGTGAACCGTCCGGCATTGCTGAAACCCCAGTCGGCCGAGATGCTCGTGACGGTGTCACCCCGCGTCGGGTCGCCGGCGATCAGGTCCGCCCGGGCACCGTCGACCCGCGCCAGCCGGACGTACTCCATCGGCGTCTGCCCGCGCTCCCGGCGGAAGGCCAGGGACAGTCCACGGGTCGAGAGGCGCGCGGCGGCCGCGATGTCCTGCACCGTGATCGGCTCGCGGCGGTGTTCGTCGACCCAGGCGGTCGCACGGCGGACGGCGGCACTCTCCTCCGCACCGCCCCGGGGTTCGGTGACGAGTCCGAAGGCGGAGATGGCGCTCACGACCACGAACCGCGTCGCCTGCGCGCGCAGCAGCTCGTTGCCGTAGACCTCCGGGGTCTCGAGCACCTGCTGCCGGTACTCCTGCACGGTCCGCCGCCACAGCCAGTGCCGGGCGGCGTCGACCGGACGCACGGCACCTTCCGCCAGGCACACGTCCTCGTCGTCCCAGATCTCGCCGGCGACCCGGCGGAGCACCTGGGCAGAGAACGAGCAGGTCGATGCGTAGGCGTGGTCGATGACGAAGTCGAGCTCCTGGTCCGGGGGCATCACGAACGCCTCCCCTTCGCCGACCACGTGCTCGGCTCCCCAGGGGTTGAACGCGTAGGCCCCGGAGTGCACCTGGACGAACATGACCTCGTCGGTGGAGTCGACGGCGACGCGCACCTCCGTGTCCCACTCGATGTCGGCGACGGTGACCGGGTCGCCGACGATCACGTGCTGCCGGTGCGACAGTGCCCGCGTGGTGGGCGCGATGCGGTACCCGAACCCCGTGCTGATCGCTGCGGTGAGTTCGTCGGCATTCGTCGTCTCCACGTCGAGGAACGAAGGACTGCTCATGGGGAGGGGTCTACCACACGTGCCCGCCGGACGGCGGGCACGGATCATCCGCGCAACGAGTCCCGATGGATCCGTCCCCTGCGAACCGCCTGGACGGCGTTACGCTGCCGCCACCCCAACCAGCGCGGCCGTCGTCGTCCGCCCGGTGACAGCGACGTCACCGGGGCCCGACGCGGACCGCACGTCTGCAAGGAAGCAGGTCACGGTGATCCCCCTCTCCCCATCGCCCCTCGGACGAGCACGAACCCGCAGGCGCGTCATCGGCGCGACCGTCGCGGTGAGCGCGGCCGCACTCGGCGTCCTCGCCACGACCCAGACCGCGGTCGCGGCACCACCGGTACCGGCACCCACGACGGACCTCGGCCAGAACGTGCTGGTCTTCTCACCGGACATGCCGCAGGCCGACATCCAGGCGAAGGTCGACGCCGTCTACGAGCAGCAGGTCGACAACGAGATGGGCACGGCTCGGTACGCGCTGCTGTTCAAGCCGGGCACCTACGGTTCGGCGACGAACCCGCTCGACATCCGGGTCGGGTACTACACGGAGGTCGACGGCCTCGGCCAGGACCCGAGCGGCGTGACCATCAACGGCGGTGTCACGGCCACCGGACGCAACGGCAGCGGTTCCCTCGACACCTTCTGGCGGTCGGTGTCGAACCTGACGATCCACGTGGTCCCGACGGCCGACGCCTGCCACACCGGCAACGAGATGTGGGCCGTCTCGCAGGCCGCGCCGATGCGGCGCGTGGACGTGAAGGACTACACGTCCTTCATGCCGTACTGCGAGGACCCGAACTACGCCAGTGGTGGCTTCGTCGCCGACTCGAAGCTCGAGGGCGGCGCGCTGAACGGGTCGCAGCAGCAGTTCTACGTCCGCAACACCGACCTCGGCGCCGGATGGTCGAACGGCGTCTGGAACCAGGTGTTCTCCGGCGACCTGAACGCCCCGGCCCAGTCCTTCCCGGTGCCGCCGTACACGACGCTGACGGCGACGCCGGTCTCCCGCGAGAAGCCGTACCTCTACGTCGACGACCACGGGGCGTACCGCGTGTTCGTGCCGAGCGCCGCGACGAACTCGGTCGGCCCGAGCTGGGCGGACGGGCACACGCCCGGCCGGTCGCTGCCCCTCAGTGACTTCTTCGTCGCGCACCCAACGGACTCGGTGACGACGATCAACGCCGCCCTCGCGAAGGGCAAGAACCTGCTCGTCACGCCGGGCGTCTACGACGTCGCGAAGAGCATCGCCGTGAAGCGCGCCGACACCGTCGTGCTGGGGCTCGGCCTGGCCACGCTCACCCCCCAGAACGGCGCCGTCCCGATGGTCGTCGGCGACGTGCGCGGTGTCGACATCGCCGGCCTGACCTTCGACGCCGGCACCGTCAACTCGCCGACGCTGCTGAAGATCGGCAGCGGCCACCACAAGGTCGACCGGAACCCTGCCACCGCCGGCAGCGCCGCCGACCCGACCGCCCTGCAGGACGTGTTCTTCCGCATCGGCGGTCCGCACGTCGGCAAGGCCACGACGAGCCTCGAGGTCAACAGCAGCCACACGATCCTCGACGACATCTGGGCCTGGCGCGCCGACCACGGCGTCGCCGGATCCGTCGGCTGGACCGTCAACACGGCCGACACCGGAGTCGTCGTGAACGGTGACGACGTCACCGCCACCGGCCTGTTCGTCGAGCACTACCAGAAGTACAACGTGATCTGGAACGGCGAGCGCGGGCGGACCGTGTTCTTCCAGAACGAGCTGCCCTACGACGCACCGGACCAGGCATCGTGGCGGCACCAGAAGGTCAACGGTTGGGCGGCGTACAAGGTCTCGGACAAGGTCAAGACGCACGAAGCCTGGGGTCTCGGCAGCTACATCTTCACCAACGTGAACCCCACGCTCCACGCGACGCAGTCGTTCGAGGTCCCGGACCGTCCGGGCGTGGTCATGCACGACATGACCACCGTCGCGCTCAACACGAACGCGGGGACCATCGACCACGTCATCAACGGGCAGGGATCGGCGGCGACGGGCGCGGTGTCCGGGCAGCCGCAGACCGTGACGCGGTACTCGAACAAGACGGTGCAGTAGCGGACGCGCGCTGACCCGACTGGGTGAGCCGAGCCTCCCGTCCGTCACGATGACGGGCGGGAGGCTCGGTGGCAGCCGGGCCCCGTTCCTCGACGGCCCAGCATCAGCACGCGGGTACGGTCCGGGAGAGGCGACCCCGCCGTCGGCACACCGCCGTCCCCGATCGAAGGAGTGTCATGTCCGACACCACCCCGGCCGCTCCGAGTGAGCCCGTCGACACGAACGCTGCGTCCGTCCCGCCCGTCGAAGCCACGCCCGAGTCCCCTGCGACCGATGCACCGGCCGCCGAAGCCGTCCCCGCCGAGGCTCCCGCTCCGGCGACGGCCGCTCCGACGCCGACCCCTGCCGCTGCCGTGCCGGTCGCCCCGGTCGTGCCGCCGCAGACGAGCCTCGCGTCACGCGGTGTGAACTACGCCGTGGACATCGTCTTCTGCATCGACGTGACCGGGAGCATGGACCCGATCCTCGACGCCGTGAAGGCGAACGCGCTCGGGTTCTACGACGACGTGCAGACCAACCTCACCGCGAAGGGCAAGAACGTCGCCGAGCTCCGCGTCCGCGTGATCGCGTTCCGTGACCTCGTCGCCGACGGTGCTGCGGCGATCGAGGAGTCGCCGTTCTACGGCCTCCCCGACGACCGCGCCCGCTTCTCCGAGTTCGTCGGGGGCCTCGTCGCCGAGGGCGGCGGAGACGCACCGGAGTCCGGTCTGGAGGCCGTGGCCCTGGCCATCGCGTCGCCGTGGACCCGCAACGGTGACCGCCGCCGTCAGGTGATCGTGGTGTGGAGCGACCAGCCCGCACACCCGCTCGACCCCGCAGCTGTCCCCGCGGACCTCCGCTCCCGCATCCCCGCCGACTTCAGCGCGCTCACCGACGCGTGGGAGGACGAGCAGGGCGTGATGGGGTCCAGCACGAAGCGCCTCATCCTCTTCGCCCCGGACGGTCCCGGCTGGAGCGACATCTCCGCCGAGTGGGAGAACGTCGTGCACAACCCCTCGACCGCCGGTGGTGGACTGTCCGACGTCGACTACGGCACGATCATCGACTCCATCGGGAACTCGGTGTGAGCGAGACCGCTGCGGGCCCGACCGCGTCCTTCGGGTTCAACCTGGCCAAGGTGCCGGACCACGGCGAGGACTCCGACCCGATCCTCCGCGAAGGTCCCGACCTCGGGCTCGCAGCGGTCTTCGACGGCATGGGAGGCGCGGGCGGCACCGTCTACGACACGCCTGACGGCGCGCGTTCGGGTGCCTACCTGGCCTCCCGGCTCGTCCGTGACGTGGTGGAGGAGCACCTCCTCCGCACGCTCACCCCGGACCGGCCGCTGCCGCTGCCGGCCACGGCCGTCGAGCTGCACGACGCGATCGAGACCGTGCTACAGGACGCGTTGACCGGGCTCAACGCCCCGGTGAGCCGGCTGCGGTCCCGGCTGCTGCGCGCGCTCCCCACGACGATGGCGCTCGGTGCGCTGCAGCGCAGCGAGCCGGACGGGTCCCGCTGGGTCTGCGAGGTGCTCTGGGCCGGGGACTCCCGCGTCTACGCGCTCGACGCCTCCGGGCTGCACCAACTGAGCATCGACGACCTCCGTGACCCGAGCGACGCGATGACGAACCTCCAGCGTGACTCGGTCATCAGCAACGCGATCTCCGCCGACACCGACTTCCAGGTGAACCACCGGCGAGTGACGCTCGAGGCGCCGTTCGCCCTCCTCTGCGCCACCGACGGGTGCTTCGGGTACGTGCCGTCCCCGATGCACTTCGAGAAGCTGGTGCTCGACGGACTGGCCGAGGCCGAGACCGACGAGGACTGGTCCCTCGCCGTCCAGCGGACGATCAGCGCCGTGACCGGTGACGATGCGTCGATGGCCACGATCGTCGTCGGTGCCGACCTCGTCGACTTCCAGGCAGCCCTGGCTCCGCGACGTGCCGAGATCGCCGACGTGGTGGTCGCGCCCCTCGACGCGATGGCCGACGAGATCCACCGCGCGCAGCAGGACCTGACCGACCTGCAGGCACGGTACGTCGCCGCGCAGGCCGAGCAGTGGCAGCGCTACCGTGCCGGGTACGAGCAGCTGCTGCAGGACGACCCGGACGCGTCGGTCGACTCCGCCGAGGAGACCCCGTCGCGCCAGATCTGGAAGCCCGCGAAGCGGATCGCCACCGGGCACGTGGCCACAGCTGCGGACACCGACAGCGCGCCGGACACCGGCGAGACACCGCTGTCCGACGGTGTCCCGACACGTGAAGGGGAGGCCTCCTGATGCAGGCCGGAGACGTGTTGAACGGGTACACGCTGCTCGCCGACTTCAGCGTGGTGGGAGCGGGCCTCAGCCGCTGGACCTTCGCCACGAAGGGCGGGCGCGAGTACTTCGTCAAGGAGTTCCTCAGCCCCACGTACCCGGAGGACAGCTCCCCGGGCAGTGACCGCGTCAAGGCGCGGAAGCGTGAGCGGTGTGCAGCCTTCGAGGCACGGCACGCCGCGATGCAGACGGCGCTCGCACCGCTGTCGACGTACGGCGGCAACCTCATCGTCACGCTCGACTTCTTCCGCGCGGGCGCGAAGTACTACAAGACGACGGAGCGCGTGGAGTCCGAGGACCTCGGCGTCGCCGGCATCGCCGCCCTGCCGTTCCGCCAACGGCTCGTCCTGCTGAAGTCGGCCGCGCACAGCCTGAAGATCCTGCACGACCTGCACATCGTGCACGGTGACCTGAAGCCGGACAACGTGCTGGTCAAGCGGACCGACCTCGGGTACACGAGCAAGCTCATCGACTTCGACAACGCCTACGTCGCGGGTGACCCGCCACCACCGGCCGAGATCGTCGGCACGATCAACTACTACTCGCCGGAGCTCCTCGGGTACATCCAGGAGGACGGAGTCGCCGCCGCGGACCTGGGGACCGCAGCGGACATCTTCGCGCTCGGACTGATCTTCAGTGAGTTCCTGACGGGGGAGTTGCCCGCCTACGACCGTGCGTACGGCGAACCAGCCGTGGCCGTGCGGAGCGGGGTCGTCCTCCGGGTCGACCGTTCGACGCTCGATCCTGCCCTGGCCGACCTCGTCGACCGGATGTTGCTGGCCGACCCGGCGTCACGGCCCACGGTCGGGCAGGTGCACGCCGGCCTCATGAGCCTCCGCGGATCCGGTGAGGCGGTCGCGCCGGCCGCGATGCCAGCCGCACCGGCAGCGACGCCGGCCCCGTCGACGACGCCGGCCGCAGCGCCGGTCGCTTCCGGCGGCCTCCGCGGGAAGCTCGTCAGGCCAGCATCCACGCCGGCCGACGCCGGGCCTCCCGTCAGGACGAGCGAACCGGCGGCCGACCCGTCCGGCGTGACCCCGCCGCCTGCTCCGTCGAGTGGACTCAAGGGCAAGCTGCTCGGGCGGACTCCGCGCGACCGGAGGTCCGACCGTGGCTGAGATGCCGGCGGTCTGGCGCTGCCCGGTGTGCGAGGGCGTCAACCGTGGTGGCCGCACCTGCAGCACCTGTGGTGAGCAGCTCCCCCCCGGCTTCATGCCCGCGGACGCGGCACCCCGGCCTCCGGAGGCCCGTCCACGTCCGTCATCCGCGGCACCGCGGACCGTCGCACCACCGCCACGGCGAGCGCCGCGGTTCCCGAGCCCGGAGGAGATCTTCGGGAGCAACCCCTTCCGCTGAGCCATCCGGCGGGCCGTCGACTCCGGCCCGTCGGTCAGCGCTCGACGGTCAGGGGGCGACCGGGATGCCCTGCGCGTCCGCCCACTGCATCGAGTGCTCCGCCTGCTGGCGCGACAACCCCGTGACCATGCCGCAGTTGCTGCACTCGATCAGGTAGGACGTCCCGAGCGAGAACAGCGGGATGAAGAACAGCGTCACCTTCTGCCGCTCGCGGACGATCTGCTGTGGTGCCGCGACCCCGCAGTGCCCGCACACGAAGGTCACGACGAACAGGAGCGCCGCGACCGCGCGGGTGCCGAAGAGCAGGAACATCCTTCGAGTGAACCACCCGACACATGTCCATCCGGACGGGTGCGGGAGCCGTTCCTCGATGGTGAGCGTGGTGAGCGCCGCGACTCCGACCTACTGCGAGAGCTCGCGGTCCAGCCGGTCGAGGAGCGCCTCGAGCGAGACCTCGAACTCCTCGTCGCTGCGGTCCTCGCTGAGCAGGGCACGCAGCCGCTGCACCTCCGGGGCGATGTCGAGGGACAGGTTCCCGTCGCCCTCCGGGACGGCGGCGCCGCCCTCGTCGAGCGGCTCCTCGGCGGGTCCGGCCTCGGCTCCCCTGACCACGGACTGCAGGAGGAGCTGACCCAGCAGGAAGCTGCTGAACGCGCGGTAGGCGTTGACGGCCTGCGCGTCGGAGAACCCGTTCCCGGTGAGGGCCCGGAGGAACGTCTCGACGACCTCGATGCTCCGGAGGGGCGGACGCAGCCAGGGTGCGGCTGGGTGGCGGGTGGCGACGAGGGGGAACGCCTTGGGGTGGTCCGTCGCGATCCGGCGGACCGCGTGCGCGACCGTCTGGAGGAACGCCTGCCAGTGCGTGCCCTCGGCCTCCTCCAGGTGGGAGACGAGGTCGCTCATCAGGGAGGCGACGATGCCCTCGAGCAGGTCCTCCTTCCCGTGCACGTACCGGTAGAGGGACATGGCCTCGACACCGAGCTCCTGCGCGAGGGAGCGCATCGACAGCCCCTGCATGCCCGACCGGTCGATCTGCCCGAGCGCCGTCGCGACGATGAGGTCCCGACTCAACCCGGGTGCGGTCGTCCTGTCGCGTGCCGCCATGGCGGATCTCCCTCGCTGTGGATGGGGCTTCCGGCCCCGACGGCGTCCTCGGGACGCGTCGCTGTCCGTACCTGAGACCGTACGCGCGCTTACGCCGTAAGCTCCGACGCGGGCTTACGCCGTAAGTCCGCCGGGGTGACCTCCACCTCCATCTCGGACGCACTCCTCATCGGATCCGGTGACCACGCCGGGGAACAGGAGCACCACCATGATCGACAGCAACAGCATCAACGACCTCATCGGCGCCGACGTCTACGGCAGCGGCGAGGCGAAGATCGGCACGGTCGGACAGGTCTACGTCGACAACGACACGCAGGCGCCGACCTGGGTGACGATCCGCACGGGTCTCTTCGGCTCGGCCGAGACGTTCGCCCCGCTGACGGACGCGAACTTCGACGCCGGCATCGTCCGGGTCGCGTACGACAAGGCGTTCGTCAAGGACGCACCGCGTGTCGAGGCCGACGGCGCTCTGAGCGACGAGGAGGAGCAGGCGCTCTACTCGTACTACGGCATGACCGACACCTCCGTGGCGGACGAGCAGCCCCTGTACGACCAGGACGCCGACCGTGGTGCGAACACCCACGGCACCCAGGGCCACGACACGTCCGGCCCGACGACCGACGACGCCATGACCCGCTCCGAGGAGCGTCTGCGCGTCGGTACCGAGCAGGTCCAGGCCGGCCGTGCCCGTCTGCGCAAGCACGTCGTCACCGAACAGGTCACCAAGACCGTCCCGGTCAGCCACGAGGAGGTCACCCTCTCCCGCGAGCCGGTCACCGACGTGAACGCCGCTGACGCCCTCGCCGGCCCGGAGCTCAGCGAGGAGGAGCACGAGGTCGTCCTCTCCGAAGAGCGTGTCGTGACCGCCAAGGAGACCGTCCCCGTCGAGCGTGTGCGCCTCGGCACGGAGACCGTCACCGAGCAGCAGACCGTCAACGAGGAGGTCGCCCACGAGGAGATCGAGCTCGACGACAGCGAGGTGCGCGGCACCACCGACGGGACCGTCACGGACCGCGACCTCCGCTCCTAGGCACCACCGGCGACGGCCCACCCGTCGCCCGGACTGAGCCCACTCACACCTGTCGGCCCCGATCATGACGAGCGGGGCCGACAGGCGTTCCCGCCCCCTCCCGTTCCCTCACCGGAGCACCCCACGGCCCAACGGAGCAGACCATGACCCATCGAGACCAGCCGCACGCGTCCGACGCTGACGACCACGTCGAGGTGGTCCGCAGCGAGGAGCGCCTCGCCGTCACCACCGAGCGTCACGCCACCGAACGCGTCCGACTCGAGCGGTACATCGTCACCGAGCAGCGCACCGTCACCGTCGACGTCAGCCGCGAGGAGGTCCGCCTGACCCGTGAGCCGATCACCGGCGACACGCGCCTGCCCGCCGCCACCGGCGACACCGTCCGCGAACCCATCGTGGTCGTCCTGCACGAGGAACAACTCGTCGTCTCGAAGGTCGTCGTGCCGGTCGAGCGCGTCACGCTCACCACGCACACTGTCACGCACGACGTGGTCGTCGACGAGACCCTCCGGCACGAGGTCGTGCACGTCGACGAGGTGACCGGGCCGACAGCCTGAGCAGCCCACCCGAGCACACCGAGCCTCCTGGCCGTCATCGTGACGGACGGGAGGCTCGTCTCGTTCCGGGCAGGACCGCGCGTGTGCCGGGGTCGCTTCGCATTCTGCACACAACGCGCACGTGTCTGCGCGTTGTGTGCAACTCTTGTCGTACCGGGCCGGAACGACCCGGAACGAAACGATGGAGTTACGTATGTCCGTTCCGATCAAGGCCGCCATCGAGAAGGTCCCTGGCGGCATGATGCTCGTCCCGCTCCTCGTGGGCGCCGTCCTCGCGACGGTCGCCCCGGGCACCGCGGATTTCTTCGGCTCCTTCACCGGAGGCCTCCTCACCGGGAGCACGCCGATCCTGGCCGTCTTCTACGTCTGCATGGGCGCGAGCATCGACCTCCGCGCAACGCCCTACATCCTCAAGAAGGGCGGGGCGCTCTTCGGCTCGAAGGTGCTGCTCGCCGTCGTCATCGGTGTGGTCGCCGGGCAGTTCATGTCCGAGCTCCCCGTCCAGGGCGGCTTCCTCGCCGGCCTGTCCGTCCTGGCCCTCGTCGCCGCGTTCAGCGACACGAACGGCGGCCTCTACATGGCACTGATGGGCCAGTACGGCAAGCCGAAGGACGTCGCAGCATACTCGATCATGACGATCGAGTCCGGCCCGTTCCTCACCATGCTCATCCTCGGCGTCGCCGGCCTCTCCGCGTTCCCGTGGCAGGCACTCGTCGGCGCGCTGATCCCCCTGGTGCTCGGCATGGTCCTCGGCTCACTCGACCCGGCGATGCGGAAGTTCCTGTCGTCGGCGTCGCCGGTGCTCATCTTCTTCTTCGGCCTGGCGCTCGGCTTCGGCATCAGCCTGCAGACCGTCCTCAGCGCCGGCCTCGTCGGCGTCCTGCTCGGCCTGGTCGTGCTGTTCCTCAGCGGCGCTGTGCTGTTCCTCGCCGACCGCTTCACCGGCGGCACCGGCCTCGGCGGACTCGCCGCGTCGTCGACCGCCGGCAACGCGGCGGCGGTACCGATGCTCGTGGCCGCCGCGAACCCGGCGTACAAGGAGGCCGCGGGTCCCGCGACCGTCCTCGTCTCCGCCGCCATCGTGGTGACGTCGATCGGCACCCCGCTCATCGTCGCCTGGTACGCCCGTCGCCTCGCCGCGAAGAAGACCGGTGGGGACACGTCCGGCGTCGCGGCCGTCGCCGTCGATCGGGCCGCCTCGTGAGCGACGCCGCAGCCACCCTGACGATCGTCGCCGACGACCTAACCGGTGCCGCTGACGCCGCGGCCGGGTACGGCGCGATCCGCACCAGCGCGGTCGTCCTCGGCCCGGAGGTCCCCTGGCCTGCCGCTGACGTGCTCGCGGTCGACACCGAGAGCCGGTACCTGTCCGGCCAAGAGGCCGCCTCGCTCGTCGGCTCCGTCGTCCGCCGCTCGGTGGACCTCGGTCGGCCGGTCTTCAAGAAGATCGACTCCCTGCTCCGCGGCAACGTCGGCGCCGAGGTCGCGGCAGCACTCGATGCCGTCTCCGGACCGGAGCGCGCCCTGGCGGTCGTCGCACCGGCCTTCCCCGGCACCGGCCGCACCACCGTCGGAGGCGTCGTCCACGTCGGTGGCGCGCCCAACATCGACGGCGACCACGCCGGTGACGTGGCCGCATCGCTCACCGCAGCGGGCCTCCAGGCCGGGAGGCTCAGCCCCGCTCCGACGGACAGCCCTGCGGACATCGCGGCCCAGCTGGACCGCCTGCACGCCGACGGCGTCGACGCGGTCGTCCTCGACGCGGTCACCGACGCCGACCTCGAGACGATCGCCCGGGCCTCCCGGCTGGTCACCGGCCCCGTCCTCGTGACCGGCTCCGGCGGACTCGCCGCGCACATGCTGTCGCTCGCAGACAGTGGCGCGACACCGACGGCACCGCTGGCGCCGGTCGACCGCGTCCTCGTCGTCGTCGGGAGCTACTCCGGACCCGCTCGATCGCAGATCGACGAACTCGTCCGGCGCGGTGCCGAGCACGTCGAGTTGCGGCACCGCGACGACGGTGAACAGGCGGCGACGGACCAGATCGCCCGTTCCGTCTCGGACGTCGTCCTCACCCCCGACCTGGGCGTGCCGGTCGACAAGGACAACGCCCTCGACGTCGCCGCAGCCCTCGCGGCGACCGTCACCCGCAGCGCCGGCTGCTTCGGGGCTCTCGTCCTGACCGGCGGGGAGACCGCCCGAGCCGTCCTGGACGCGCTCGGCATCGACACCGTCCGCGTGCACGGCACTGTCGAACCCGGCGTCGTCCTCAGCAGCCACCCCGACCACCGGCCGGTCTTCGTGACGAAGGCGGGGGCGTTCGGCGACGCCGGCACCCTCGCCCGCACCGTCCGGGCCCTCCGACAGCAGAACACAGAGCAGTAAGGAAGAACAATGAAGCCGATCATCGCGATCACGATGGGTGACGCCGCCGGCGTCGGACCCGAGATCATCGCCAAGGCGATGGCCGACCAGGCGACCCGGTCCCTGGCGACGATGTTCGTCATCGGCGACCTGCGCCGCCTGCAGCTCGCCATGGACGTCGTGTCGAGCACACTGACCCTCAACCGCATCAGCGACCCGTCCGAGGTGACCGAGGACCCGACCACCATCGACGTCCTCGACATCCCGTGCATCCCCGAGGACCTGGCCTGGGGCGAGCTCTCGGCCGAGGCCGGACACGGCGCCTTCCTGTTCATCGAGAAGGCCGTCGAGCTCGCCATGGCCGGCAAGATCGACGCCATCTGCACCGGTCCGCTCAACAAGGCGGCCCTGCACATGGGCGGGCACCAGTTCCCCGGGCACACCGAGATGCTCGCTTCCCTCGCAGGGGTCGAGGAGGTCTCGATGATGCTGACCGCGCCGAACATGCGCGTCATCCACGTCACCACCCACCTGGGCCTCGTCGACGCCGTCGCCGCGATCGACGGCGACCGGGTCTACCGCACCATCACGCGCGGCAACGACCTGCTCGTCCGCTCCGGCAACGAGCGTCCGCGCATCGCCGTCGCGGCCATCAACCCGCACGGCGGCGAGAACGGTCTGTTCGGCAACGACGAGGAGGCCCAGAAGATCCAGCCCGGCGTCGACCGTGCGCGCGCCGAAGGCCTCGACGTCATCGGCCCGCTGCCCGCCGACACCCTCTTCATGCTCGCCAGCCGTGGCGACTACGACCTGGTCGTCGCCCAGTACCATGACCAGGGCCACATCCCGGTGAAGGTGCTCGGGCTGAAGAACGGTGTGAACGTCACCGTCGGCCTGCCGTTCGTCCGGACCTCGGTCGACCACGGAACGGCGTTCGACATCGCCGGGAAGGACATCGTGGACCACGAACCGCTGCTCGAAGCGCTCCGCCAGGCCGCCGACCTCTCCCCGGAGCGCGAAGGCTGACGTGAACGCCCGCGACCGTCGGCGCGAGATCAGCCGCCTGCTGCAGGAGAAGCCCGTCACCGTCGACGAGCTCGCAGCGGTGTACTCGGTCTCCGCGTCGACGATCCGGCGGGACCTCGACACGATGACGCGGGACGGCGCCATCGTCCGGACCTACGGTGGCGCCCAGACCATCGGCGGAGCGGAGCGGAGCCTGCGGGAGCGCGAGGCGATCGCGGTGGAGCAGAAGGCCGCCATCGGACGGCTCGCGAGCACGTTCATCCCAGCCGGAGCGGTCGCGGTACTCGACGCCGGAACCACGGTCGGGGCCCTCGCGCGGAACCTCGTCCACCGCGAGGGCATCACCGTCGTGACCACCGGGCTGACGACCACCAACGCGCTCGAGCACAGCACGGGCGTCGAGCTCATCGTCGTCGGCGGACGGCTGCGGCACATCAGCTCCGGGTTCGTCGGCCCCTTCGCCGAGCGGGTCATGGCGGACGTCTCCGCCGACGTGGCGTTCCTCAGTGCCGACGGGGTCTCGGCGGAGCACGGGCTCTGTGAGGAGACCCCGGAGCAGGCATCACTCAAACGCGTGATGGTCGAGCGGGCACGGGAGCTGTACGTGCTGGCGGACTCGACGAAGCTCGGTGTCGCGTCGTCCCACTGGTGGACGCGGATCGAACGGTCGTGGTCGCTCGTCACCGACGACGGGGTGACGGAGGAGCAGTTGGCACCGTTCCGGGCATCGGCGTTCGTGACGGTGCACGTTGCCGGGACCGGGCAGCCCGGGTCGGACCGCTGACCTAGGAGCGGTCGGGTCCGATCGTCCACGCTGCCCAGGCGTCGAGCTGCGCCTGCGCGTTGCCGAGCGAGTTGTGCGATCCGCGGATCGTGCCGTCCGTGGAGTGCAATTCGTACCCCTGGCCCTGGTCGATCGTGCCGACGACGATCCCGTCGCGGCGGGCGGTCCAGTGCGCACCGGAATCGTGTCGCCATGTGATGGCCTGCATACGGTCCACGAACGCCGACTTCCTGTGTTGCGCCGCTCACGGGGACCGACGACCTTCCCGACGATAGGCCGCCGACATGTGTGACCCGACATGTGCCGCTCACCGGTCTTCCGCGACTCCTCGTGGGACGCTCGGGGGATGAGCACCTCCCAGACCGTCGTCATCGCCGGCTGCGGCGACCTCGGCACCGAAGCCGCCCTCCGTTTCGCCGACCTCGGGTACCGCGTCGTCGGACTCCGGCGTCGCGCCGAACTCCTGCCCGCACCGATCGAGGGTCGGAACACGGACCTGCGGCAGGACGTCCCCGAGATCGACGTCGACACCGCGATCGTCGTCGTGGCGCTGGCTGCCGGCAGCCGCGACCCGGACGAGTACCGCGCGACCTACGTCGACGGCCTCCGGAACGTCTTGGACGGCATCGACCGGTCGGGAGCGAGGCCGCGGATCGTCGTCGTGTCCTCCACCGCGGTCTACGACGTGTCGGACGGGAGCGAGGTCACCGAGGAGACGCCGGCGACCGGCGGGACGCCCACGGCGGAGGTCCTCGTGGAGGCCGAAGCGCTCCTCCGCGAGCGAGCTCCGGGTGCGGTGCTCCTCCGACTCTCCGGCATCTACGGGCCCGGGCGCGAGCGACTCCTCAACCAGGTGCGCTCTGGCAATGCCCGACTCGCGCCGACCCCGGCAGCGTCTCCCCACACGAACCGCATCCACCGTGACGACGCCGCCGCCGCGATCGTGCACCTCGCGACGCTGGACGACCCGGCACTGACCTACCTGGGCACCGACGACGAGCCCGTCCGGCTGGACGACGTGCTCCGGTTCCTCGCCGACGAACTGCAGGTGCCGGCACCGCAGCCCGGCCCGGCGTCAGACCGACAGGCGGGCGGTGACAAGCGGCTGTCGAACGCGCTCCTCCGGTCGGCCGGCTTCGCGTTCCGCTACCCGACCTACCGCGAGGGCTACCGCGCGGTGCTCGCTGGCGCAGGCAACCGTCACGCCTGAGCACCGGTCAGTGGGATCCGGGCCGAGCGGACTCAATGCCCCCGGTGGTCCTGGATCGTCATCCGCGGCCCGAACGCCGGCTTCCGGAAGCCCGAGCCCGCGATCAACCGCACGACCCGCTCCCGGTGCCCCCGCCACGGTTCGAGCAGTTCGAGCATCCCGTCATCGTCGACCGGACCGCCGGTGAGCGCCCACCCGACGAGTGCTGGCACGTGGTAGTCCCCGACGCTCGGCGAGTCCGGGTCGCCGTGTGCCCGCTGCGCCGTCTCGGCGGCGGTCCACGGCCCGACGCCGGGGATCGACTGCAGCCGACTCGCGACGAGCTCCCCGCCGCGGCCGAGCGTCAGCGTCCGCTCGAGTGCGGGCGCGACCTTCACGACTCGCATCACCGTCGCGGAGCGCCCGGGTTCGATGCCGGCCTTGTGCCACTCCCAACTCGGGATCCGGGCCCAGGTGTCGGCGTCCGGCGGGACGACCATGCCCTCCGGAGCCGGGCCGGGTGCTGGCGTTCCGAAGCGTCGGACGAGGTACCGCCACGCACGCCAGGCCTGCCGCGAGGTCACCTTCTGCTCCATGATCGCGGGCACGAGCATCGCGACGACGGTGTTCGTCCGGAGGAGCCGTAACCCCGGCTGGCGGTGTCGCGCCTGCTCCAGGAACGCATGCGCAGACACGTCGAGTTCGGACCAGTCGTCACCGCGGCCGACGAGGTCCGGTCCGTGCGACACAGCCCACGCGGCTCCGGCACCCCACGCGCTGATCGCGACGGCGTCGCTGACGGCCCGGACGAGGACGGACGCCGGCCCCTCCGGGGTGCGCAACGCGAGCCACACGTCGGACCCGACCACCCGGTGCGCCGGGTCACCGGAGCCGCGCGAGAGGGGCCGCAGCGTCGCGATCACGTCCACCGGGCCTCCCGGCCGGTAGACGGTGTCGACGCGGCGTAGGTCGACGAGCGGGTCGCGATCCTGCTCGGCGTCGCCGGTCGACGCCGCAGCGGATCGGACGGAAGCCATGCAGGGATCGTAAACGCCGGTACGGACACCGGCGACCGTGGCGGACGGCACCACCGGCGGTTGTCCACAAGCTCGGTCACAGCGTGGCGGTCCCGGACCCGCGTCGGCCATGATGAGGGGGTCCACCGAACCCGACATCGGAAGTCCTCTCCATGCGCATCGGCATCCTCACCTCCGGCGGCGACTGCCCCGGTCTCAACGCGGTCATCCGGGCCATCGTGCTCAAGGGCATCGCGATCCACGGCCACGAGTTCGTCGGCTTCCGGGACGGCTGGCGGGGCGTGGTCGAGGGTGACATCGTGCCGCTCGGCCGCAAGGACATCCAGGGCATCGCGAAGCAGGGCGGGACGATCCTCGGCACGAGCCGGACGAACCCGTTCGAGGGCCCGAAGGGCGGCGTCGAGAACATCACCGCGACGCTCGAGCGGCACGGCATCGACGCCATCGTCGCGATCGGTGGCGAGGGCACACTGGCCGCCGCGAAGCGCCTCACCGACGCCGGGCTCAAGATCGTCGGCGTCCCCAAGACGGTCGACAACGACCTCGGTGCCACGGACTACACGTTCGGCTTCGACACCGCGGTGGCGATCGCGACCGAGGCGATGGACCGCCTGCGCACCACCGGCGAGTCCCACTCACGCTGCATGGTCGCCGAGGTCATGGGCCGGCACGTCGGTTGGATCGCCCTGCACTCGGGCATGGCAGCGGGCGCGCACGCGATCCTCATCCCCGAGCAGAAGACGTCCCTGGCGCAGATCGCGGAGTGGGTGCAGGCCGCCTACGACCGCGGACGCGCACCGCTCGTCGTGGTCGCCGAGGGCTTCGTCCCGGACCACGAGGACACCGCCCACACCGAGCGCGGCCTGGATGCCTTCGGCCGACCTCGCTTGGGCGGCATCGGCGAGCGCCTCGCCCCGCTCATCGAGGAGATGACGGGAATCGAAACGCGCGCCACGACCCTGGGCCACATCCAGCGCGGCGGTACGCCGACGGCGTACGACCGGGTGCTGTCGACGCGCCTCGGGCTGGCGGCGATCGACGCGGTGGTCGAGGAGCGCTGGGGTCGGATGGTCGCGCTGAAGGGCACCGACATCGTGCACGTCTCGTTCGCGGACGCGCTCGGCGAGCTGAAGACCGTGCCGCAGGACCGGTACGACGAGGCCGCCATCATGTTCGGCTGACGCCGTCCCACCCGAGGTCCGCCCGGTCCGCCCGGTTCCGGCCGGGAGGCCCGGGGTAGCGTCGCGCGCATGACCCGCGCCGTCCTCGCCTCACGTTCCGCAACCCCCGCCGTCACCGACGTCGAGATCGGCGACCCGGGCCCCGGTGAGGCGCTCCTCGACGTCACCCTGTCCAGCGTCAACTACAAGGACGGCCTGGCGCTGGCCGGCAACCCCGGCGTCGCCCGGGTGGATCCGCTCGTCCCCGGGATCGACGCCGTCGGCACGGTCGCAGCAGTGGGCAGCGGGGTGACCGACGTCGCTGTCGGGGACCGCGTGGTGCTCAACGGCGCCGGACTCGGTGAGACGCGACACGGCGGCTGGGCGGAGCGGGCGCTGGCCCCGGCCGGGTCCCTGGTGCGACTGCCGGACGACATGCCCGACGAGCGTGCCGCGGCGATCGGCACGGCGGGGTTCACGGCGATGCTCAGCGTGCTGGCCCTCGAGCACGTGGTCGTGCCGGAGGACGGGCCGATCCTGGTGACGGGCGCCTCCGGGGGCGTGGGCACGGTGGCGATCGCCCTCCTGGCAGCGCGCGGCTACACCGTGACGGCGTCGACCGGGCGACCGGAGAACGACGCCTCGCTGCGCGCGCTCGGCGCGACCGAGGTGATCGACCGGGCCGCCATCGCGGAACTCGGGAAGCCGATGCAGCGTGCGATCTGGGCCGGTGCGGTCGACAGCGTCGGCGGTGCGACCCTGGCGAACGTCCTGGCCTCGACGAAGTGGGGCGGCGCGGTGACCGCCTGCGGTCTCGCGCAGGACAGTGCCCTGCCGACCACGGTCCTCCCGTTCATCCTGCGCGGGGTGTCGTTGCTCGGGGTGAACTCGGTGGACGCACCGCTGCCGGTGCGGAAGCGGGCGTGGGACCGGCTCGTGTCGGACCTCGACCCGGCGCTGCTCGCCGGGGTCACGCGGACGGTGGACCTGGCGGCGGCGATCGAGGTCGGCGCCGAGGTGGTCGCGGGACGGGTGCACGGGCGGACGGTGGTCGACGTCCGACGCTGACCCGGGTGCCGGTCGTCCTCAGGACGGAGGACCCCCAGCGGACTCAGCCGGAGGGCGGATCGCTGAACCACCCCCAGGCAGCATGTGGCACATCACTCCCGAACGCTTCACTGTTCACGTCGCCGGATGAGCCGGTGACACGAACAGAAGGAGTGGTGATGAACACCATCAAGAAGACCATCGTCGGCATCGCGTCGTCGGTCGCGCTCGTCTCGGCGATCGCCCTCGGACCGGTGGCGGCCTCCGCATCGGCGTCGGGCCCGGACGGGAACGTGTCGGGTCCACCCGTCGCGGCGCAGACCACGCCCACCTCGGCGCCGACCACCTCGACCCCGACCACGGTGGTCCCCACGGCCTCGACGGGTCCCACCGCGCCGCCGGGCGGCAAGGGCCCCAACCGGTCGATCCCCGGCCTGGAAGGGCCTGGCGAGCCGCCGCTGATCGAACGTGACAGCAACGGGCTCCTGACCCAGGACAGCGCCCGCCGCCTGCTCGCCGCCGGGTGGCGAGCGACCGACGGGTCGGAGCTCGAGGAGATCGCGAGCGGGAACCACGGGCCGGGGAGTGGCGGTGACCTCCAGAAGAAGCCGGCGCCGGGGGCCGGTGCTCCGGGAACCGGAGCTCCGCGCACCGGGACGTCGGGCACGGGGACGTTGCCCCGCGTCGCCGGATGAGCCCCGGGGGTGGTCGTGGCGGCTCCGTCACGGCCACCCCGCCCCTCGGGCCTCGGCCCCGGGGCGGACGGCCGCGCCCTGTCCTCGAACCACCGGATGGAACGACATGTCCTCGCACCGGAAGACCCGATCCCTCGTCGCGGCAGCCCTGGCTGCTGCCCTCGTCCTGGGCGGACCCGCCTCCTGCGCCGCGCCCGCAGTGCACCAACAAGCGACACCGATCGCGCCCACGGTGACACCGTCCGACACGACGAGGACGCCGGGGTCCGCGCTCTCGACTCCACGACACCCGCCCACGACCGAACCGTCCTTCGATCCGGCCGGTCTCCCGGCAGCAGTGCACGACGCCGTCGTCCCCGACCTCTTCGCAGCTCCGGACACCGCGCCGGTGGCCGCCGGGCGACTGCGGATGGATCTGCCGCTCTACGGTGAGGACCGTGACCGACCGGTGGCGGTCCTCCCGGCCCGCGACTTCCTCGGCGACGCGACGACCGTCGCGGTGACCCGATCCGACGGGGACTGGTCCGTGGTGCTCACGCCGGCACGACGCGTGCTCCCGTCCGCCGCGGGCCCGGACGGGGCACCGGCCCAGACGGCCGCCTACGTCCGGACCGACGCGCTGCCGCCGCTGCGTCCCGTGGACGCCTCGGTGATCGTGTCGGTCGCGCGGGCGACGATGACCGTCCGGGCCGGGAAGCGGGAGCAGCAGTTCCCGGTCGGGGTCGGCACCCCGGGGACGCCCACCCCGACCGACGTGAGCGGCTACCTGCAGGCCCGGTACACGGACCCGGCGCAGGGCCAGTCCGCACACCGGATCCAACTCACGTCGCTGCACGCCACCCGGCAGGACGAACCCTACGGGGGTGATGACGGCGGCCTGATCGGCATCCACGTCGGACCGATCGGCGGCGGTGCGGTCTCACACGGCTGCATCCGGGTCGGGCCGGGTGCACTCGCGGCGGTCGACGTGCTCCCACTGGGGACGGCGATCCGGCTGACGCCGTGACGCGGTGGTGCTCTGCTGCCCTGACGCACTGCCGCCGCGATGCCGAGAGCGACGACGATCCACCCGGCGACGCGGTGGCATGCTGCCCGCCGGTGCCGACCGCTCGTCAGCCCTGGACGTACCCGCAGCGGAACGCCTCGATCACCACGTGGATCCGGTCGCGGAGCCCGGTCTTGCGGAGGATGCTCGCGACGTGGCTCTTCACGGTGGCTTCGGAGATGAACAACTCGCCGGCGATCTCTGCGTTCGACGCCCCGCGGACCACCGCCCGCAGCACCTCGTGTTCGCGGCCGGAGAGCGCATCGAACCGGCCACGATCAGCCGCGGCGCCGTCGGACACGAGCAGGGTCCCGCGGGTCCGTTCCAACAGGCGCCGGGTCGCGTGTGGCGCGACGATCGCGTTCCCTGCAGCGACCGCGCGGATCCCTGCGAGGAGCTCGTCGGCCGTGCAGTCCTTGAGCAGGTACCCGCTCGCCCCGGCATCGAGCGCACCGAAGGCGTGGTCGTCGACGTCGAAGGCGGTGAGGACGAGGACGCGGCATTCGGGGAACCGCCGGACGATCTCGGCGGTCGCCGCGATGCCGTCCGTCCCGGGCATCCGGGCGTCGGTCACGACGACGTCCGGTCGGAGTCCGCCGGCTCGGTGCACGGCGTCACGGCCGTTGCTCGCCTCGCCGACGACGGTCATGTCGGGTGCGGCACCGACGACCATCGCCGTGCCGGTCCGGAGCAGGTCGTGGTCGTCCACGACGAGGACCCGGATCACGGCCGATTCCCCGCTCCGGTCCGGTCGGTGCGGTCCGGGACGGCGACGGACGGGAGGCCCGCCCCACCCGGCAGGACCGCCGTCACCTCCCACGTGCCGTCCTGCTCCGCCGGGCCGGCGACACATCGTCCACCGACCGCCTGCAACCGGCGCTCCAGCCCGCGGAGGCCACGCCCGTTCCCGCGCGGGCCGGGCCGGACGCCGTCGTTCCGGACGAGCACGGACCCGGGTGTCCCGTCCTCCGGGTAGCGGACGAGGACCTGCACCGCGGTGGGGTCAGCGTGCTTGAGGACGTTCGTGAGGGACTCCTGCACGACGCGGGTGACGACCTCCGCTGTGCGGCCGTCCGCCGGGGCTCCCCTGACCGACGACGAGATCGGGACGCCCGCAGCACGCACGTCGGCGATCACCTGGTCGAGGGACGTCGCCGCGCTGCCCTCGGCGCATGGCTCTCGGTCTGGGTCTCGCTCTGGGTCTGGGTCTCGGTCTGGGTCCGGGTCCACGATGCGCACGAAGCGGCGGACCTCGCCCATGCCGGACCGCGCGACCGTCGTGAGTCGTTCCAACGTCAGCGAAGCGGTCCGAGGGTCGTGGTCGACCTGGGCGCGAGCGGCCTCGCCGAGCCGGAGCACGACCGCGAGTGCGGCGGTCACGGTGTCGTGCGCCGCGGCTGCGATCGTCGCCCGCTCCTCGGCTCGTGCCAGCGCCTCTCGATGCTGACGGGCCAGTACGCCGAGCCGGAGCACGTGGAGCCGCTGCAGGGATGAGCGGCGGACGGCCCATCCGCTGACCGAGCCGAGCGCGTACACGGCGAGGCAGACGACGGCGCCTCGGACCGTCCGGCCCGCCACCGCCACGGAGGCGACGAGCACGACGAGTGCGACGCCGTTCGCGACGACGAGGGTCCGGGTGTTCCGCATCGTCGCGATCGTGAACAGGGCGACGGCGGCGCCGAAGGGTTCACTGGAGATCGCCGCCCAGCGGTCGACGAGATCGACGCCGAGTTGTCCGGCGAGGCCCAGCCAGGGGATCAGTCGGCGGACCAGGACGAGCAGGACGGCGGCCACCGGGATGACGTTCTCCGGCCCCTGGTAGGCGAAGCCGGTCTCGAGGATCGAGTAGACGACGAGCACGACGGCGAACCCGAGCGCGACGAGTGCGTCGGCGCCATGACGTCGGATCCTGCCGCTGCCCTGTTCTCCGCTCGGCCGACCTCCATCGCGCCATCGGCGGCTGCGCTGTCCTGAACCGCATCGCTCGGCCGGTCCGTTGCCCATCGGGGCAGAATACCAGATGTCACCAGTGATCCTCGTTTAGAAGCCAAGCGTTTGCACAATGTCACGTTAGGATTTGAGTTCCGAACACCTTCACTGAGGAGACCCGGATGCCGGTACCCAAGTCGACCGTCGAGAACTCGCCCCGGAAGCTCCTCCGGGACGTCGTCCTCGAGAAGATGCTCGCCGCCATCCAGGACGGCACGCTGCAGGCCGGCGAACGCCTGAACGACGACGAACTCGTCGCCTGGCTGGGTGTCAGTCGCACTCCGATCCGCGAGGCGATCGCCAAGCTCGTCGACTACGGCCTGGTCGAGATGGAGGCGAACCGGTACACCCGCGTCGCCTCGCCGACCCGTGAGGCCTACGACGACGCGTTCCAGATGCTCTTCGGCTTCGGCGAGCTCGCCGCCCGCTGGTCCTTCCCCCGCTTCGAGGACGCCGACGTGAAGGCGTTCGGCGCGATCCTCGACGACATGCGTGCCCACGCGAAGGCCGAGGACCGCGCGCTGAACGACGACATCGACCGGGCGATCGCGTTCATGGTGCAGAAGTCCGGCAACGAGCTGCTGATCAAGACGAGCGAGTCCCTGCTGAACCGGGCGAAGTTCGTGCGGATCGGCGAGCCCGAGTTCGTCTTCTGGGACGTGGAACAGGCCCTCGACGGGTTCCGCGCCGCGGCGAAGGGCCGCGACGGCGAAGCCGGCGGAGCCCTCGTCCGCGGACTCGGACGTGCGATGGCCGAGCACCTGGCCACCGCCCGGGCCGCAGCGGCCTGACAGCGGCCGCGTCCGCCGAGGTGCGCGAGGATGGCGGGATGAACGACGTCCTCCTCCGCACCTCCGGACTCCGTGTCACCCGCAGCGGCCGGGACCTGCTGCACGACGTCGACCTGACCGTCCGCGCCGGCGAGCACTGGGCACTGCTCGGTCCGAACGGTGCGGGCAAGTCCACGCTGCTCGCCGTCCTCGGGGCGACCGGGCACCCCTCCGCGGGCACGGTCGAGATGCTCGGGCACCGCCTGGGTCGTGTCGACGTCCGGGAGCTCCGCGAACACATCGGCCACGTCGACCCGCGGCACCGGATGCTCTCGCCACTCACCGTCCTCGAGACCGTGCTCACCGGCCTCACCGGCACGACCGACCTCATGGTGCGGTGGGAGCCGACCGCCGAGCAGGTCGTCCGCGCCGAACAGCACGTCGCCGACGTCGGGCTGGCCGCCCGTCGTGACGCCCGCTGGCCGGTGCTGTCCCAGGGCGAACGGGGACGAGCGCTGATCGCCCGGGCGCTGATGTCCGAGCCACGGCTGCTGCTGCTCGACGAACCCGCGACCGGCCTCGACGTCGCCGCCCGTGAACACCTGCTCGAGACCGTCGACGCTCTGCGTGTCCGGCAGCCCGGCCTCGGCAGTGTGATGGTGACGCACCACCTGGAGGACCTGCCGGCGTCGACCTCGCACGCGATGCTGCTGCGGGACGGGGGCGTCGTGGCGCAGGGGCACGCTGACGAGGTCATCACCTCGGCGCAGGTGTCGGCGGCGTTCGACTTCCCGCTCGCCGTCGAGCGCAGCGGTGGGCGCTGGCACGCGCGCCGCGCGGACTAGACGAGCCGCGCCTCCCGGCCGTGCCGCGTGCCGCCGCCGCGAGACGGGCCCGTCACCGCACGACGCCCCGGAAGCACCGAGACGCCTTGGAGTTCAGGGGTGTCTCGGGCACTCCGAGGCGTCTCGCGCAGGCACCCCCGTCAGGCCGTGGCGGCGCCCGCGGCCTTCGCCGCAGCGGGCAGGGCGTCGAGGATCTGCGAGACCGCACGCTCGTCGTGCGCCGCGGTGAGGAACCACGCCTCGAACACACTCGGCGGCAGGGCGACGCCGGAGTCGAGCATGCTGTGGAAGAACGGCGCGTACCGGAAGACGTCCTGCGCTCGGACGTCGTCGTAGTTCCGTGGCGGCGTGTCCGTGAAGGCGAACGAGAACAGGTTCCCGGCGTGCTGCACGGTGTGCGCCACGCCCTCGGCCGACAGCGCCTCGCTCGTGGCCCGCGACACGACCTCGGCCGTGCGGTCGAGGTGCGCGTAGACGTCGGCCGTCGCAGCGCGGAGCGTGGCGATGCCGGCGGCGACCGCCAGCGGGTTCCCGGAGAGCGTGCCGGCCTGGTACACGGGGCCGAGCGGCGCGAGGAAGTCCATCACCTCGCGCCGACCGCCGAGCGCGGCGAGGGGCATGCCGCCACCGATGACCTTGCCGTAGGTGACCAGGTCGGGCTTCCACCCGGCACCGTCGGGGACGGTGTTCGATGCTTCGAGGCCCCACCAGCCGGCGGGTCCGACGCGGAAGCCGGTGAGGACCTCGTCGACGATGAGCAGCGCGCCGTGCGACCGGGTGATCTGCGCGAGCGCCCGGTTGAACCCGCGCTCGGGTGCCAGGACGCCCATGTTCGCGGCTGCGGCCTCGACGATCACGGCGGCGATGCGTTCGGAGTGCTCGTCGAAGGCGCGGCGGACGGCCTCCAGGTCGTTGTACGGCAGCACCAGGGTCTGCGCGGCGGTCTCGGCCGTGATGCCGGCGCTGCCCGGGAGGGCGAGCGTCGCGACGCCGGAGCCGGCCTCGGCCAGCAGCGAGTCGGAATGGCCGTGGTAGTGGCCGGCGAACTTCACCAGCAGGTCACGGCCGGTGTAGCCCCGCGCCAGACGGATCGCGGTCATGGTGGCCTCGGTGCCGGTCGACACCATGCGGATCTTCTCGATCGGACCGTCGCCGTCGACCTGCACCCGCTGCTTCACGAGTTCGGCCAGCTCGGTCTCGCCCGGGGTGGACGCGCCGAACGACAGCCCGCGGGCCGCCGCCTGCTGGACGGCCTCGACCGTGCCGGGGTGGGCGTGCCCGAGGATCGCCGGCCCCCAGGACGCCACGAGGTCGACGTACTCGCGACCCTCGGCGTCGGTGACGTACGCGCCCTTCGCGTCGACGAGGAACCGGGGTGTGCCGCCGACCGAGCCGTACGCACGGACCGGCGAGTTCACACCCCCGGGGATGCTGTTCTTCGCACGGCCGAACAGCTGGTCGTTCGTGGTCGTCGTCGAGGTCATTCGGGGGCCTTCCCGGTCGTGGCGATGCCGGCGACGTCCGCAGTGCTGCCCGAGGTGCGCAGACCCGCTTCGTCGTTGAGCTTGCGGGCGATGTCGACCGCGAAGTACGTGAGGATCGCGTCGGCACCGGCGCGCTTGATGCCGATGAGGGCCTCCATGGCGGCGGCGTCACGGTCGATCCAGCCGTTCTGGGCGGCTGCGGTGATCATCGCGTACTCGCCCGAGATCTGGTACGCCCAGACCGGGACGGGCGAGGTGTCCGCGGTGCGGGCGAGGACGTCGAGGTAGCTCATGGCGGGCTTCACCATGACGATGTCGGCGCCCTCCTCGATGTCCTGCTCGACCTCGCGCAGCCCCTCGCGCCCGTTGCCGGAGTCGAGCTGGTACGTGCGCCGGTCACCCTGCAGGGTCGAGGCGACGGCCTCCCGGAACGGGCCGTAGAACGCGGAGGCGTACTTCGCGGCGTAGGCGAGGAGCGCCGTGCCGGAGTGGCCGGAGACGTCGAGGGCGGCGCGGGCGGCGGCGATCTGGCCGTCCATCATCCCGCTCAGGCAGACCAGCTCGGCGCCGGCTTCGGCCTGCGCGACCGCCATGTCCCGGTACCGCAGGAGCGTTGCGTCGTTGTCGACCGAACCGTCCGTCGCGAGCACCCCGCAGTGACCGTGGTCGGTGAACTCGTCGAGGCACAGGTCGGACTGCACGACGAGCGCGTCACCGACTTCCTCCTTCGCCACCCGGATCGCGACGTTGAGGATGCCGTCCGGGTCCGTCGCGCCGGAGCCGACGGTGTCCTTGCGCTCGGGCACGCCGAACAGGTTCACGCCGCCGATCCCCACCGACGCTGCTTCGTTGAGCGCACGGCGGAACGAGTCGAGGGAGTGCTGCTGGACCCCGGGCATGCTCGTGATGTCGATCGCGTCGGTGGCGCCTTCGCGGATGAACATCGGCAGCACGAGCTCGGCGGGGTGGAGCCGGGTCTCGGCGACGAGTCGACGCATCGCGGGGGTGGCGCGGAGCCGTCGGGGGCGGACCTGGGGGAAGCGTCCAGTCACGAGTGACCTTCCTGTTCGGGGTGTGGGGCGAGGGACTCGACGACGGCGTCGAGGAGGGCTTCGGCGGACCGCTCGGCTGCGACGACGTGCACGGGAAGTCCGGCGTCGCGGGTCTCGGCGGCGGTGCCCGGGCCGATGCAGGCGATCCGGGTGCGCGGGTCGAGTGGGGTGAGACGACGAGCGACTTCGCGGGCGATGCTGCCGCTCGTCACGAGGACGACGTCCGGCGCGGGGTCGCCCGGGATCGGCGCGTCTCCGGTCCCGACGGTACGGTACGCGACCACCTCCGACACGTCGATGCCCCGGGCGCGCAGGCCGTCGACGAGGGTGGGTGCCACCAGGTCGGAGCGCGGGTGCAGGACGAGTCGGGCGTCCGCCGGGAGCGCCCGCACGAGTCCGGCAGCCGACTGGTCTTCCGGAACGAGGTCGACGGTCCACCCGGCGGAGCGGGCTACGCGAGCGGTCGCCTCGCCGACGGCGGCGACGCGGACCCCGGCTGGGAGGCCCGGCAAGCGTTCCGCGAGCACCCGCACGGTGGTCGCACTGGTCACCACGAGCCAGTCGTCGCCGGCGCCACTGGCGTTTGCCGGCTCGGCGTCGGCGCCCGCGCCGTCGAGGTCCGACGACTCGCCGCGTGCGGGTCGTCGAGGTTCCACGATGTCGGAACCCGACGCCTCGAGGCCGCGGAATTGTGGAACCTGGGAGGGCTGGCCGGGGTCGGGAGCCGCTCCGGGCCTCCCGGCCTCGAGCCGGGCGACCATCCGGTCGAGGGGGCTGGCGTCGAGTGGCGGAGCGTCGGTGACGAGCGGCACGATGCGCGGGTCGAGCCCGCGCGCCGTGGCCGCGGCGGCGACCCGTTCACCCCAGGAGCCACCGCGCGGGACGACGACCACGGGCCGGTGCCCGGTCGTGTCGTGCCGCGTGGTGTCCGTGGTGATCGTCGCCCTACTCGGTCGCGGTGGCGGACGTGTCGGACGGACCCTCGGTACCGGGGGTGTCGAGGCCGGGGCCGACGGTGTGCTCGGCGTCGTGCTCGGCCGAGTCCGACCCGGCGGAGCTCGACAGGTCGGCCAGTTCGGCGGCGCCGTTCTCGAGCAGCTCGGCGGCGACCCGGTCGGCGACGGACAGGGCCTCGTCGAGGCGGTCCTGCGCCGACCCGTCGAGCACGGCCGCGTGCGAGGCCGTCCGGTACTCGGACCCGTCCGGGCTGTACACCGTCGCGGACACCAGGAGCATCTCGGCGTCGACGACCGCCGTCGCACCGATCGGCGCGGAGCAGCCGGCCTCGAGCTTCGCCAGGACCTCACGTTCTGCGGTGACGGTGAGCCGGGTGGGGGCGTGCTCGATCTTCCGCAGGGCGGCGAGCAGGTTCCGGTCGTCCTCGTCCGCACGGATCTCGACGGCCAGGGCGCCCTGGCCGGGAGCGCTCGGCCAGAAGCCGAGGTCGAGCAGCTCGGTGGCCGCGTCGAGTCGACCGATGCGACCGAGTCCGGCGGCGGCGAGCACGACGGCGTCGAGGTCGTCCTCGACACGGGCGAGCCGGGTGTCGATGTTGCCGCGGATGTCGACGACGTCGAGGTCGGGTCGGTCGGCCTTGAGCTGCGCGGCACGGCGGGGTGATCCCGTCCCGACGGTCGCACCCTCGGGCAGGGTCTCCACCGTCGCGCCGTTGCGGGCGACCAGGACGTCGCGAGCGTCAGCGCGCTTCGGTACCGCGCCGATCGTCAGGCCCGGGTACGGCGCCGTCGGCAGGTCCTTGAGGGAGTGCACGAGGACGTCGACCTCGTGCGCCACCAGGGCCTCACGGAGCGCCGACGCGAACACGCCGGTGCCGCCGAGCGACGCCAGGGAGGCGCGGTTCGTGTCGCCCTCGCTGGTCACGGTGACGAGTTCCACCGGCCGCCCGGACACCTTGGCGAGCCGGTCCGCGATGTCCTGTGACTGGGCGACCGCGAGCCGGCTGGCGCGGGTGCCCAGCCGGATGGCGGGCTTGTCGCCCGACGACTTCGAGGATGCGGGGTCCTGCACTGCCGGATGCTCCGAAGTGGGTCCGCCGGTCACGGGGCGACGCCGGCCACGGCGGGCTTGAACCCCGCTCGCACGTTCTCGCAGCACCCCGGACGGCACACGTCGTACCAGGGCCCGATGTCGGTCATGTGCGGTCGCTCGGCCTTCGGTGTCCCGTTGACCCGCTCGAGCACGAGGTCGACGAGACCGGACACGTAGGCGGGGTCGACGCCGGGGGTCTGCGTGCGGAGCGACCAGTAGCCGAGCTCCCCGGCGGTCTCGGTGGCTTCCTCGTCGAGGTCCCACATGACCTCCATGTGGTCGCTGACGAAGCCGAGCGGCACGATGAGCACGGCGCGGGTCGGGCCGCCCTTGAGCTCCTCGTTCATGTAGTCGTTGATGTCCGGCTCGAGCCACGGCTGCGTCGGGGGGCCGGAGCGGGACTGGTAGACGAGCTTCCAGGCGGGCTTCGACGTTCCCTGCAGGTGGGCGTGCTCGGGCTGCTCGAGCAGCTCCGCCCACGCCTGGTCGAGGACGACCTCGCCGACGGCCAGGTGCTGCGCCTCGTACGCCCCGTGCTCGTCGAAGCCGCGGTAGTCGGGACCGGACCGGGCGGCGTCGGTCGACGGGATCGAGTGCGTGGAGAACAGCACCTGCAGCTCGGTCGCGACGTCGAGCCCGTCGTTCTCGGCGATCGCGCGGGCCAGGCCGTCCCGGACGCCGTCGACGAACGGTCGGACGAAGCCCGGGTGGTCGAAGAACTGGCGGACCTTGTCGATCTGGATGGTGTCGATCAAACCGGTCTCGTCGAGCACGCGGGCGTAGTCCTCGCGGTACTGGCGGCAGCTGGAGAACGACGAGTACGCGCTCGTGGCGATCGCGATGAGCTTGTTGTAGCCCTTGTCGGCGGCCTCGGTGAACGCGCCTTCGAGGTAGGGCTCCCAGTTGCGGTTGCCCCAGAGCACGGGCATGTCGATGCCGCGCGATGCGAGCTCGGCCTCGAGTGCGGCCTTGAGCGCGCGGTTCTGGGCGTTGATCGGGCTGACTCCGCCGAAGTGACGGTAGTGGTGCGCGACCTCTTCGAGGCGCTCGTCCGGGATCCCCCGTCCACGGGTGACGTTGCGGAGGAAGGGGATGACGTCGTCCTGGCCCTCCGGACCGCCGAAGCCGGCGAGCAGGATCGCGTCGTAGGCGGTCGGGACCTCGACGTGCTCCGGGCCGGAGGCGGCCGCAGCGGTGGCGGCCAGGACGGGCTGTCCGTTCGTGATCATGCTGGTGTCGGTCATGACAGCACCTCCGGGAGTTCGGCGGTCGTCACGCGGCGACCCGTGTAGAAGGGCACTTCTTCGCGGACGTGCATGCGGGCCTCGGTGTAGCGGAGGTCGCGCATCAGGTCGACGAGGTCGACCAGGTCGGGGCTCTCGAGCGGCAGGATCCACTCGTAGTCGCCCAGGGCGAAGGCGGCGATGGTGTTCGTGAGGACACGGCGGTACTTGGCGCCGGCGATGCCGTGGTCACGGAGCATCCCCGAACGCTCGGCTTCCGGCAGCAGGTACCACTCGTAGGACCGGACGAACGGGTAGACCGTGATCCAGGCCTCGGGGTCCTTGCCGCGGAGGAAGGCAGGCGTGTGCCGCTTGTTGAACTCGGCTTCGCGGTGCATGGCCATCGCGTGCCAGACGGGCTCGGCATCGCGGAAGAGCGCCGTTCGACGCACGTCCCGGAGGACCGCCTGGATGGTCTGCGCGTCGTCGCCGTGCAGCCAGATCATGACGTCGGCGTCGGCACGGAAGCCGGAGACGTCGTAGAAGCCGCGGATGGTGACGCCTCGCTCGGCTCCGGCCGCGACGACGGCGTCGAGTTCGGCGACCGATTCGTCACCGCCGCGGGCGACCGCACCGACCGGACGACGGAAGACCGCCCACAGGGCGTAGGCGGTGAGCAGGTTCGGGTCGATGCCGGACGCGGGATCGGTCTCGTGCGGTGCGTTCGGTGCTGGTGTGGGCACGTCAGTGCTCATGGATCGGTCGTCCTCCACGGTGGCCGCGAGCACGATCGCCAGCGGCACGGTTGCCAGGGGTGTGGGCTGCCCGTCCCCGTCGCCGAGCAGGCGTCCGGACCGACGTTCCACAGTGGCTCGCGGTGGCTCGCCGCCTGTGGATCACCGTCGTCGGAGCGCCGCTACGACGATACCCCCGACCACTGCCACTCCCGCTGCGAGACCGGCCAGGTAGGGCACGGGGTTCTCGTCGACACCGCGCTTCACCTTCGACGCCGCGATGCCGAGCTGCTTCGGCACGTTGAGCTTGTCCTCGATCGCGTCGAGGGTGTCGAACAGCTGGGCGCGGGTGGCGGCGACGCGGTCGGCGATGTCGCCGTGCTCGTCCTTCGGGTCGGTCACTGGTCCTCCGATGGGTTCGTGGGGATGACGGGGGTCAGCGGGACCACTGGCGGTCAGAACCGGCCGTCGACGTCGGGCTTGCGGGCACCACGCTGCGTCTCCGGGGTCGGCTTCCAGCCGAGGCCCTTGACGGCGTTGACGTCGTTCTTGACGCTGGCGATCGTGCGCTTCGGCGCGATCGGCAGGCCCTTCTTCAGGCGCTTCCAGCCGACGAGTCCGAGGATCCCGGCGACGATGAGCATCAGCACGGCGAGCAGCAGCGCAGCCAGCCATGCCGGCATCACGGTCGCGAGGCCCATCACCGCTGCGGTGAGGAGCACGCCGATCGCGTACAGCACGATGACGAGCGCGGCGATCAGGATGCCCGCGGCGACGCCGAAGACCTTCGCCTTGCCGATCATCTCGGCCTTGAGGAGCGAGATCTCGCCCTTCACCAGGTCCTTGACGAGGTCCGGGAGCTCCTTGACGAGGCCGAACAGCGACCGCGACTTCCGGTCGCGTGTGTCGGTCATGAGATCTGCGAGCCCTTGTTGGAAGACGCCTTGGAGCTGACCTTGCGGACGACCTTCTTGGTCTGCTCACCGATGAAGTCGGCGACGTCGGGCGTGCGGTCCTGCACGAAGCCCTCGACGTCGTGGACGCTCTTCTGGACGCCGTTGCTGTTCCAGACCTTGCCGCTGACGGTCTTGATCTGCTCGTACCGAGCCCGTCCGGCTCGCGATCCCAGGACGTACCCGAGCGCTGCGCCGGCAATGAAAAGGAGCTTTCCTCGCATGAGCGGTTCCTCCGTTGGGTCAGTGTGCTGTCGTGAGCACTGTGCTTCGTGATGCACCGTTGCGGGGTCATGCACCGATCGGCATGTGTCCGACGGTTCCCCCAACAGTAGCCCTCGGGGCATCAGCGGTCCGCTCAGGAATCCAGGATGCGCTCAGCCGCGGCACGGGCCGCCGTCACGATGCCCGAGAGGCCCCGCCCGGACGACGCCTCGCCGATGCCGACGACCCCCTCGGCCAGTCCGGCGGCCTCGGCGTCCGGCCCGTGCCACAGCACGCGAGCGGCACCGACGACGTGCTCCGGCCCGACCTCCAGGCCGAGCAGGGCGGACGCATCGGTGGTCGCGCGGACGCTGACCGGTCCGGCCGGGTCGACCGGGAGGCTCGTGGCGACCTGGTCCGCGGCCGTCGCGTCGGCAGCGCCGGTCGCCTGGGCGGCACCTGCCGGGGGCAGGGCGTAGCTGAGACGCAGCACGTGCCTCCCGGCCGCCTGCTCCGCCAGCCACGGCCACTTCACCGTCGCGTGCGTCAGCGCCTTCGCGGCGACGCCGACCGCCGCCGGGTGCACGAGCATGCCGGTGCCGCGCGGGGCGGCGTCCAACTCGGGCCGGTCGACCACGAGTGTGACGAGCTCGATGCCGGACCGTCGCGGCGCGGCGACACGGGCGGGGTCGGCCACGGTCGCGAACACGTGGTCGGCGGCCAGTCGTTCGATCCGGCCGTCGGCGGAGGTGGCCTCGACCGCCGCCCGCTCGACGCGCGTCACCCGGGTGTGCAGCCGGACGTCGACCCGGTACGTGTCGAGGTCTGCGACGAGCTCGTCGACCAGTCGGGCGATGCCGCCACGGAGGCCCTGCACCGCCGAGCCCGCGACGGCCCGCTTCCGGAGTGCGAGCACGGCTCGGGCGAGCGACCCCTCCCGCTGCAGTGCCGCGCGCAGTCCGGGCGCCACACGGTCGGGGTCCAGGTCGTCCGGGTGCGTGGAGTGCACGCCCGCGACGACCGGCACCACGAGGTCGTCGAGCACCTTCGCGCCCATCCGGCGTCGGACCATCGCGCCGAGCGACGTCGCCCGCGCGCCGACGGGCGAGGGCAGCAGGGCGTCCATCTGCGCACGGAGGGCCCCGGCGCCGCCGACGACCGCGATGACGTCGGCGGCCATCGGCGTGCCCGGGATCCCGAGCAGCCCGGTCGAGGGGATGGGGGCGGTGCGGCCGTCGCGGGTCATCAGCCACGCACCCCGGGGGTCCGGCGAGACGATGTCGTTGCCGAGGCCCAGTTCGATCGCCAGCGAGGACACGGCGTCCGTCCGGGTCGCGAACGAGTCCGCCGCCATGTCGAGGTCGAGCCCGGCGACGGTGTGCCGGCGGATCATGCCGCCGAGCGCGCCGGAGGCCTCGAGCAGCACCACGTGCGCGCCGCCCTTCGCCAGGTCGCGCGCCGCGACGAGCCCGGCGACCCCGCCGCCGACCACGACGACGTCGGTCATGCCCCGGCGCTCCCGGCCCCGTCGGTCCCGTCGGTCCCGTCGCCCAGCGAGTGCACGAGTTCGACGACGCGGGTGAGCACCGCCGGGTCGGTCTCCGGCGGCACCCCGTGCCCGAGGTTCACGACGTGCGCCCGAGCGACCCCGCCTCGGCGGACGACCGCACGGACGTGTGCTTCGAGGACCTCCCACGGGGCCGCGAGCATCGCCGGGTCGATGTTGCCCTGCACGGTGACGCCGGTGCCGACGCGCTGCACGGCCTCGTCGAGGGGCAGGCGCCAGTCCACCCCGACCGCGTCGACGGCGTCCGCGTGGCCGCCGACCGTCGCCATGTCCGCCAGGACCTCGCCGCTGCCGACGCCGAAGTGGATGCGCGGGACGCCGAGGTCCGCGACGTGGGACAGCGCCGTCGCCGAGTGCGGTGCGACCCGCTCGACGTAGTCCGCCCGCGACAGCGAGCCGACCCACGAGTCGAACAGCTGCGCGGCCGAGGCACCGGCGAGGACCTGTGCGCGGAGGAACGCCCCCGACACGTCGGCCGCCCAGTCCAGCAGCCGCGACCAGGTCTCCGGGTCGGCGTGCATCATCGTCCGGGCACGGAGGTGGTCCTTCGACGGCCCACCCTCGACCAGGTAGGCGGCGAGGGTGAAGGGTGCGCCGGCGAACCCGATGAGCGGCGTGCTGCCCAGCTCGGCGACGGTGCGGGCGACGGCCTCGGAGATCGGCGCCAGGGCCTCCGGCTCGAGCCGACCCAGGGCGTCGACGTCCGCCGCGGTCCGGACCGGGGAACCGAGGACGGGGCCGCGGCCCGGGACGATCTCGACGTCCACGCCGGCGAGCTTGATCGGCACGACGATGTCGCTGAAGAAGATGCCGGCGTCGACCCCGTGCCGACGCACCGGCTGCAGGGTGATCTCGGACGCCAGGGCCGGGTCCAGGCACGCGTCGAGCATCGCCGTCCCGACCCGGAGCTCCCGGTACTCGGGCAGCGACCGGCCCGCCTGGCGCATGAACCAGACCGGCAGCGTCTCCGGTCGGTCGCCCCGGAGTGCCCGGACGAGCCGGGAGCCCGCGGTGCGTCCGTCGGCGAGCGGATGGGTGGCAGGGAGCGCGTCGGTCACCGGACGATTCTCGCACCGCGAACAGGGCCGTTCTCCGATCTGGCGCTCGGGACGGCGGGGTTACCATTGAACACGTGCTCATCTGTCTCACGGCGTCGCATCGCAACGCCAGCTTCGACCTCCTGGAGCGTCTGAGCATCGGAGCACCCGCGGCCGCCAGCCGCCTCGTCACGGACTCGGACGTGCTCGACGGCGCCGTGGTCCTCGCCACGTGCAACCGGTTCGAGGCCTACCTCGACATCGCCGGCGACGATGACGCAGCGGTCCGCGCCACGGTGGAGGCCGTCTCGGCAGCGAGCGACCTGCAGGCGGACGAGGTCCTCGACTCCGTGCAGGTCCTCGGCGGCGGCGACGTCGTACAGCACCTCTTCGCCGTGTCGAGCGGACTCGAGTCCGTCGTCGTCGGCGAGACCGAGATCTCCGGTCAGGTCCGACGGGCCCTCGAGGACGCCCGCCGGAACGGCACCACCACCTCGGAGCTCGAGCGCCTCTTCCAGGAGGCCGCCCACACCTCCCGCGGGGTCAAGACCCGCACCCGCATCGGCGCCGCCGGCCGGTCGCTCGTCCGACTCGGACTCGAGCTCGCCTCCTCGCGCCTCACCGACTGGGCCACCACGCGCGTGCTCCTCGTCGGCACCGGCAGCTACGCCGCGACCACCATCGCCGCCCTCCGCGACCGTGGTGCCCAGCAGATCCAGGTCTTCTCGCCGTCCGGCCGTGCCCCCTGGTTCGCCGCGAAGCACGACCTGGTCGCCGCCACCGACCTGCGCACCGCGATCGGCACGAGCGACGTCGTCATCACCTGCACGTCGAGCGAGGTCCCGGTCGTCGAGGCCTGCGACCTGGACGACGGCGCCCGACGGATCGTCATCGACCTCGGGCTCCCCCGCAACGTGCACCCCGACGCCGCCGACGTCGAGGGCGTCGAGCTGCTCGACCTCGAGACGATCAGCATCCATGCCCCCATCGCCGAACTCAACGCCGAGACCGAGGCGCGCGCGATCGTCGACGACGCGGTCTCGCGGTTCCGCGCGCAGGCGCTCGAGCAGTCGACCACCCCGGCGCTCGTCGCGCTGCGCAAGCACGTGTTCGACATCCTCGACGACGAGATCGACCGGGTGAAGCGTCGCGGTGACACCACGCCCGAGTCCGCGGAACAGACCGAGCGGGCGCTCCGGCACCTGGTCGGCGTGCTGCTGCACCGCCCCTCCGTCCGGGCACGCGAACTCGGCCGTGCCGGTCGCGGCGACGACTTCACCGGGGCGCTCGACGCGCTCTTCGGGGTGCGCCCGGAACCCGTGGCGGACGTGCCGTCCCCGGTCGTGCCGCTGGCCGCGCGTGTGCGCGACGACGAGGCGGACGCGAGCTGACCGGCTCGGGCGGTGCGGGCCTCCCGGCCGTACCCGTGTTGGACGTCAGTGCGCTCCTGCTGGTCCGCGACCGACGGGTGCTCATGGTGCGCGCCCGCGGACGTGACGTCCTGTACTTGCCGGGTGGCAAGGTCGAGCCCGGCGAGACCGCCGTCGACGCCGCCGTGCGCGAGGCGTACGAGGAGACCGGCCTGCGCCTCACCGCGGAAGACGTCGACGAGTTCGCGGTCGTCACCGAACCGGCGCACGGGCAGGCACCCGGCACGATCGTCGCGATGACCCTGTTCCTGGCACGGCCGGGAGGCGCGCTGGACTCCGCCACGCCCGTCGCCTCCGCAGAGGTCGACGAGGTGGAGTGGGTCACCTCCGACGACGCCGGACGCTGCCCGCCGGCCGGGGTCGAGACGCTCCGCCTGCTGACGCGGGCGGGACTGGTCGACTGACCGACCGGTCGGGTGACCGTTACTGGTCGCGGTCGGTGTAGTGCCCGGTCTCCTCGGGACCGGCCGGCTGCCGCTCACCGGGGATGTCCGACTCGACGTACTCGCCGGTCTCGTCGTCCGGCTGCGGGCGGGCCTCGCCGGGGATGTCACTCGACACGAACTCGCCGACCGGTTCGTCCCCGGCGACGCGGTGCTCCCCGGGGATGTCACTGTCCACGAACTCGCCGGCGCGTGCGTCCACGCCGTCCGCCCGGTCGTCGTCGCCGCGTGCTGCTTCGTGCTTGCCTGCTGCCATCGGTCTGTCCTTCCGTGTCCGCACGTCGTCGTCGACGTGCACGATGCCGATCCTGCCCGAAGACGCTGGACGGCGGTGCCGATGTGGGAGGACGTGCGAGACCGTTCCACGGTGGAAGTGGTTGTGTGGCGGGCATGGGGCAGAGCAGTCGAGGGTCCAGCGCGCAGGTGACGGCACGGCGGTCGCTGCGGGGAACGGTGGGGACGGTGGGCGTGCTCGGGGCGGTCGTCCTCGCGTTGACCGGGTGCACGGGTGGGTCGAACGGCGGTGGGGCGTCCTCGGCACCGACGACCTCCACCTCGTCCTCGTCCTCGTCGTCCGTTGCACCGGTGTCCGCTGCGCCGAAGACGTCGTCTGCGCCGTCGTCCACCCCGGCGTCGAGTGCGTCGGGTGCCGCTGCGGCCGGTCCGGCGGACGGCGGCACGGCCTCCGGAGCGCGGACCTGCGCGGCGGCGTCGTTGACCGGGTCGATCGTCGACGGCGGTGGCGGCGGGGCCGGCAGCGTGTACCTGGACCTGGCGCTGCGGAACACCGGCAGCGCGTCGTGCACGCTGCAGGGCTGGCCGGGGCTGTCCTTCGTCGGCGACGGGAACGGCACGCAGGTCGGGGCATCGGCGACGCTCGACCGCAGTGATGCACGTCCGACCGTCACCCTGGCCGCCGGGCAGACGGCGTACGCGCCGCTCCGGATCGTCCGCGCCGAGAACCTGCAGCCGGGTGACTGCACCGCCCAGCAGCCCGACGGGTTCCGCGTCTACCCGCCGGGGTCGAAGCAGTCGCTGTTCATCGCCTCCACCGCCTACACCGCGTGCCAGCAGCGGTCGGCGCAACTGCTGTCGGTGCGGGCGTTCGTGCCGGAGGGACAGCAGCAGCAGTGAGGGGCCCCGTTCCGCGATGATGGGCGGGTGAGCAGCCACCGCATCGTCACCGGACCCGAGGACCTCGAGGGCGGGTGGTTCGTCATCGACGACGAGGTCGAGCACCTGGAGGACGTCGGGTGGCAGCCTCCGCGCCGCGGACAGCGGGCCGTCCCGGATGCCGAGCGCACGGTGATCCGCGCGGGAGCCCACACCTTCACCGTCGGGGACACGGTCGAGCTCGCCGAGGGCGCGGTCCTGGACATCGGGTTCCGCGACGCCGTCCGGCGCTACTGGCGCACCAGCATCATCGTCGTGGTCTCGCCGCTCACCTTCTGGGTCCTGCACCTCGTGCGACTCGGCTGGCTCGACGACGGTGGCGAGGTCCGTCGGCGCATCGTGCTCGCCGTCGCGACCGTCCCCGTCGTCCTGGTCGTCCTCGGGCTCTGGTCCGTGCTCACCCGCTCGCCCCACGGGACGGTCACCCGGGTGCTGGCCGGATGGCGGATGCGCGGCGACTACGACCGGCAACGGCGGGACTCGGTGTCCTGAACGCCTCCGCGCTCAGCGCTCGGCGCGCAGTGCTCAGCGCTCGGCCGGGGTGTGCACGACCTCGAGGACCTCGGTGCCCATCGTGCGGAGCGCCTCGACGACCGCGAGTCGCCGCTGCAGCGAGTCGTCCTCGAACCGGACCGTGACGGCGTAGCAGACCGACGACGCCGGCCCCCGGAGCACGCCCGCCTCGGCCCGGATGCCCGGCCCGGATCCCGTGACGGCGACGGACTGGAGGCCGTGGTCGAGCGCCCGGTGCGCCAACGGATCGAGACCGAACGACCCGGCGACGAGCGACAGGTCCGCGGCCAGGGACAACCACCCGAGGACCCGGTTCGACACCGTCTGGTCCACGACCTCACCGAGCGCCAGCCCGCGGAAGAGCCAGCTGAGCTCTCCCGACGCAGCAACCGAGACGTCCGGGGCGTCGTCCGGGCCCCGGCGGTCCCGCACCCGGTCGATCAGCGCGGACCGTTCGACCCCGAGGGACTCGGCACGGGCACGCACTGCGTCGATCCCGACCGTGGTGAGCAGGGCGTTCGTCGCCCAGGCGTCCGCGGTCGCACCGACCAAGGTGGCGAGGTCCGACACCTGCATGGTCGGCTCCTGCAGGAACTGCCACAGCCCGGCACCCGTCGCGGTGTCCCGGGCCATGCGCTGGAGCCGGTCGCCGTGCAGCCGACCGTCCTCGAGCTGCGCCGCGACCTCGATGAGGAGCAGCACGCGCCCCAGGCCGGACACCGGTTGCACCAACCGGTCGTCGATCGCCAGCAGCGCACGACCGGTGGAGGTGTCGATGATGGAGGCGCTGACCCCTGCGCCGTCCTGCGCGATGGTGCCCAGTGCCTGTGTCGTGGCCGTGAAGCGCTCGTCCGCCCCACCACGGTGCTTCCCACGGCTCCGACCACCACCGCCGGCACGACCACCGCCGACTGGACTGTTCCCCGTTGAGCCGTCGTCAGCGGGGCGTCCGGGGCGGCGCCGGCGCGACGAGTGCGGCGCGTCCGGCTCCGTCATCACCAGATGGCGACGCGCTCGGCCGGGGCCAGGTACATCGCGTCACGGTCCGAGACGTCGAAGGTGTCGTAGTAGACGTCGATGTTGCGGACGATCTGGTTGCAGCGGAACTCGTTCGGCGAGTGCGGGTCGATGCTCAGCAGACGAGCGGCCTCTTCCGGACGGATCGCCATCCGCCACGCCTGCGCCCAGCTGAGGAAGAAACGCTCGGCACCGGTCAGGCCGTCGATCACCGGCGGCTCGGCACCGTCGAGTGAGATCAGGTAGGCCTTCCACGCGATCGACAGGCCACCGAGGTCACCGATGTTCTCGCCGATGGTGAGGGCACCGTTGACGTGGCCGTCCGGCACCTCGGTCGGCACCAGGGCGTCGTACTGGGCGATGAGGGCCTTCGTCCGCTCTTCGAACGCCTGCCGGTCGGCCTCGGTCCACCAGTTCTGCAGGCGACCGTCGCCGTCGTACTGCGAACCCTGGTCGTCGAAGCCGTGCCCGATCTCGTGCCCGATGACGGCACCGATCGCACCGTAGTTGGCGGCGGCGTCACGGGTGGCCTCGAAGAACGGGAACTGCAGGATCGCGGCCGGGAAGACGATCTCGTTGAAACCCGGGTTGTAGTACGCGTTGATCGTCTGCGGGGTCATGAACCACTCGTCGCGGTCGATCGGCTTGCCGATCTTGCCGAGTTCACGGTCGACCTGGAACGACGCGATCGCGCGGACGTTGCCGAGCAGGTCGTCGGCGGTGACCGGCAGGGCGCTGTAGTCGCGCCACTTCACCGGGTAGCCGATCTTCGGGGTGAACTTCTCGAGCTTGTCGAGCGCGCGGGCCCGGGTCTCGTCGGTCATCCACTCGAGCCCCGTGATGCTCCGGCGGTACGCCTCGACCAGGTTCGCGACGAGGTCGTCCATCGTCGCCTTCGAGGTCTCGTCGAAGTGCTCCTCGACGTAGATGCGTCCGACCGCCTCGCCCATCGCACCCTCGACCAGGGAGACCCCGCGCTTCCAACGGTCGCGCTGCTTCGGCGCACCGGTCAGTGCGGTGCCGTAGAACGAGAAGCTGGTCGCCGAGAACGCGCTCGTCAGGTACGGGGCGGAGGCCCGGATCACCTGCCAGCAGAGCCAGTCCTTCCAGACGGGCAGCGGCTGCTCGCGGAACAGCTGGGCGAGGCCGGTCAGGAAGGACGGCTGGCGGACCACCACGGTGTCGAAAGCGCCGGCGGGAGCCGCGATGGCGTCCCACCAGAGGCGCAGGTCGACGCCCTCGGCGAGCGCCGAGACCTCGTCCCACGGCAGCTTGTTGTACGTCTTCTGGCTGTCACGGGTCGCGACGTTGTCCCAGTGCGCTGACGCGATCGCCGTCTCGAGTGCGATCACGTGCTCGGTCCGGTCGCCGCTCTCGTCGTACCCGGCGAGCGGGAACATCGAGCCCACGAACTCGCGGTACTTCTCGCGGATGTCAGCGAAGCGCTCTTCGCGGTAGTACGACTCGTCGGGCAGGCCGAGACCGGACTGTTCGAGGAACACGATGTAGGAGTCCGGGTCGCCCGGGTCGTTGTCGACGAAGAGCTGGATGAAGCTCGGCAGCCCGAGTCGTTCGAAGCGGCCGACCATGCGGAGGACGTCGTTCTTGTCCTCGATCGCGGCGATGTCGGCGAGGAGCGGTTCGATCGGGGCGGACCCGAGTGCTTCGAGCGCCGTCTCGTCGGTGAAGGACGTGAAGAGGTCGCCGACCTTGCGCTGCTCACTGCCCGGCGCCGCGGTCTGTGCGCGCTCGATGATCGTGCGCACAGCGGCTTCGGCTTCCTCGGCCAGGACGGTGAACGAGCCGTAGCGGGCCTTGTCGTCCGGGATCGGCGTCTGGTCGATCCACCTGCCGTTGACGTGCCGGTAGAGGTCGTCCTGCGGTCGCACCGACTCGTCGAGTTCGTCGGTACGGATTCCGGTGGTGCCTGCGACGTCGGTCATGCTCCCCACGATAGCCACCGGCTCCTCGTCCGCCACCCGGTACTCGTTCACTGACCTGACCTCACTCGGGGACGCTCATCGGCGGGAGGCTGCCCGGCGGCGCAGGAAGGCGGCGAGTGGCAGTCCGGCCGCACCGCTGAGGAGCGATGCGACGGCTGCCGCGGTCGGCCGCCCGATGTCCGCACCGGTGTAGGCGAGCCGACCGTCGGTACCGGGTCGAGCAGCATCGGACCGGACCCGCGCAGCCGTCGGGTGCCGGGTGTCCGTCCCCGTGACGATGCCACCGCCGGCCGACGCCCCCGTTCCGGTACCGCTGCCGTGGCCCGCTCCGGGCCGATCCGGCAGCCCGGGCAGCACCAGTCGGAGCGCGCCCTGCTCGACGTCCTGCACCCGCTGTCGGGCGACCACGGACCCGGCGGGCAGGTCGTGGCGGGGGACGACCAGTTCCCAGCTCCGGCCGATGCCGGTGCGGAGCGGCTTCCCGTCGGCAGCGCGGAGTTCTGCTCCCGACTCGTCCTCGAGCGTGACCGTGCCGCCGACTTCACCGGTCCCGCTCAGGCGGATCCGGCCGTCGTCCAGCTCCTCCACGCTGCCGGTGAGTGCGAGGGGGATCGTGACGTGCGCGTCCGTCCGCCCGAGTTCGTGCCCGCCGTCGTGCGCGATGACCGTCACGACGTCGAACCGGACGTCGTCCGGGATGGGGAGCGTGGCCTGCCACGAGGTGTCGTCCCCGACCCGGATCTCGACCGGCTGGCCGTCCGGGCCCGTGACCGGACCACGGGCGTCCTCGAACGTCAGGGTGCTGCCTGCCGGTGCGCGGCCTGCGAGTGTGATGCGCTCGGTCTGGCGGGACGCCTGTGCCCGCTCGACCGTCGGGGCACCGGAGATCTCGTAGACGTCGTCGACACCCCCGTTCCGCGTGCCGTCGAAGTACTGGGAGACCTCGACGTGATGGCTGCCGAAGGCGAGGTCACGGAGCAGGACGTGCCACGTGCCGTCCTCGGCGACGTCGGTCGCGGCCCGGGTCGTCCCGTCGGCCCGCACCACGAGGTGCGCCCCGGGGTGGCCGGAACCGGCGAGGTCGATCGTCCGGGCGATGCCGTCGACGGTCGCGAGCATGTCCGGTGGCAGCAGGATGAGCAGCTCGACGGGGATGTCGACCGCCTGGCCGGAGACCTGGGACGTGACGCGGATGACGTGCTGACCGGGTCGGACCCGGACCTGCGCCTCCCAGTGGCCCGCAGCGTCGCCCTCGGCCCACACGGGCTCGACGACGTCACCGCTGACCTCGACGCTCGTGCCGGTGGGGACGGAGCCGGTCAGGGTCACGATGCCGGCACCGTGTGCGATCGACCGGACCCCGGCGGTGAAGTCGACGCCCGTGGCGGCGCGCGTCCCGTCCGACGGCGATCCCGGCCTGGGAGCACTGACCCGGGTCGTGGGGCGGTCGGTGGCCGCAGCGAGGGCGGGGTCCGCGGCGAGCACCGGGAGGCCGATGACGGCACCGATGGCGAGCGCGGCGACGACCGGGGGGACAAGGACGTGGTGGTGCAGGTGGTTCGACATGGTGCTCCTCGTGATGTTCCACACACCATATCCAGGCCGCAGGGCGACGGCAGGGTTCTCCACAGGGAGCCCATCCGTCCTCACATGGTCCCGCGTGCCCGCTACGGTCATCGCATGGGACTTCCGTGGAAGCTGCACGGGGACGGCCGCACCGTCTCCGCATCGACGATCGTGGCGCCGGACGAGCGCCTCACCTGGCCCCGCACCATCGGGCTCGGGGTGCAGCACGTCGTCGCGATGTTCGGCGCCACGTTCCTCGTGCCGCTGATCACCGGGTTCCCGCCGTCGACCACGCTGCTGTTCAGCGGCATCGGCACCATCCTGTTCCTGCTCGTCACCGGCAACCGCCTGCCGAGCTACCTCGGGTCGTCGTTCGCCTTCCTCGCGCCGATCGGGGCCGCGACGGAGATCGGCGGGATCCCGCTCGCACTGTCCGGCATCATCGTCGTCGGCGCGCTGCTCGCCGTCGTGGGCCTCGTCGTGCACCTGGCCGGCGCCGGGTGGATCGACCGGCTCATGCCACCGGTGGTCTCGGGTGCGATCGTCGCCCTGATCGGGTTCAACCTGGCTCCGGCCGCGCGCGACAACTTCACGAAGGCCCCGGTCGTGGCGGTCATCACCCTCGCCGCGATCGTCCTGTGCACCGTGCTCTTCAAGGGCCTGGTCGGACGCCTGTCGATCGTCGTCGGGGTGGTCGTCGGCTACGCGGCCGCCCTCGTCGCCGGTCAGGTCGACCTCAGCGCGATCGAGGAGGCGGACTGGGTGGGCCTACCGACCTTCACCGCGCCGGCCTTCGACCCGTCGCAGATGGCCGTCTACCTCGGGTTCCTGCCCGTGGTCCTGGCCCTCGTCGCCGAGAACGTCGGGCACGTCAAGGGCGTCGGGCAGCTCACCGGCCGCGACCTGACGCCCCTGACCGGGCGTGCCCTCTTCGCGGACGGCATCTCGACCGTGCTGGCGGGGGTCGGCGGCGGTTCGGCGACCACCACGTACGGCGAGAACATCGGTGTGATGGCGGCGACCCGGGTGTTCTCGACGGCGGCGTACTGGGTCGCGGCGATCGTCGCGGTCCTGCTCGGGCTCTCGCCGAAGATCGGTGCGGTCATCTCGACCGTCCCCGCCGGCGTCCTCGGTGGTGCGACCACGGCGCTCTACGGTCTCATCGGCGTGATCGGCATCCGGATCTGGGTGGAGAACCGCGTCGACTTCGCCAAGCCGAAGAACCAGCTGACGGCGGGCGTCGCGCTCATCATGGGCATCGCGGACTTCACGTTCACGCTCGGTGGCGCCACGTTCGGCGGCATCATCATCGGCACCATCGCGGCGATCGTGGTGTACCACCTGATGGACCTGATCGGTCGTGCGCGCGGCACCGACCCGGTGACGCCCCCGGCGACCGACGACGAGCGCGCGGCAACCGGCGGGGTCCCCGTCGAGCCGCGGGTCGGCGCGGCAGAACGCGACTGACCCGCAACCGTCGACGACGACCCGGTCCGCGGACGACGGACCAGAGCAGCACGACGGTTCAGATCAGCGCGACGACGCCCGTCACGAACTGGACCAGTCCGAGCACCACGAGGACGACGACGAGGGCGACCGAGCCACGCTGTGCGATGAACCGCCTCGTCACCGCGAGGATCGGCTCAGCTCGGTGCCCGAGTGCGGCCGTGACCGCGATCGGCAGCACGGCGGTGGACCCCGCGAACACCACGTAGGCGGTGCCCGTTCCGACCATGGCCGCGACCGACGGATCCGAGTCGCCCACCACCAGACCGGCCGTCAGCGACAGCACCACCGCCTTCGGGTTCGTCGCGAACCAGGCCACGCCGACGGCGAAGGCGCGGGCGGGCCCGATCGACGCCATCAGGTCCGACCAACCGGCGCTCCTCGGTCGACCGCCGGGCAGCCGACGGACGGTCCACTGCCACACCGCGAGGCCGAGGAGCAGCACGCCGGCGACCACCTCGACCACCGCTCGGACGTCGGTCCCACCGTCCGAGGGAGCCGGCAGCCGCTCACCGAGCAGGACAGCCACGACGAGCGCCACCGCGACACTGAGGACCCATCCGGTGGCACACGCCGCCGCGGAAACGTACCCACCGCGATGGCCGAGCAGGAACACGACCGAGGCGATCACGAGCGGACTCAGTGCGATCCCCACCACGGCGGGGACCAGTGCGACGACGTCCACCCCTCGACCGTAGCCATTGGCAGGATGTCCTGGTGCCCACCGCGTCCGAGACCGAGCCCCGTCGGCTCCGCCGTGCCGTCGACCGCGACATCGTCCGGCTCGCGCTGCCCGCGCTCGGGGCGCTCGTCGTCGAGCCGCTCTTCCTGCTCACCGACACCGCCCTCGTCGGGCACCTCGGTGCGTCGTCACTCGCCGCAGTCGGCGTGGCGAGCGCGGTCCTGCAGACGGTCACGGGCCTCCTGGTCTTCCTGGCCTACGCCACCACCCCGGCCGTCGCCCGCGCCCTCGGTTCCGGCGACCGCCGCGGTGCGGTCCATGCGGGCATCGACGGGATGTGGCTCGCGCTCGGCCTCGGTGTCGTCCTGGCACTGGTCGGCTGGCCGGTCGCTGGCCCGCTCATCGACGTGTTCGGCGCCGCCCCCGAGGTGTCGGACGCAGCGACCGCGTACCTGCTCGTCTCCCTGATCGGGCTGCCCGGCATCCTGGTCGTCACCGCCTCGACGGGCCTGCTCAGGGGGCTGCAGGACACCCGGACACCCCTCGTCGTCGCGACCGTCGGCTTCATCGCCAACGGGCTGCTCAATGCGCTGCTCATCTACGGCCTCGGCTGGGGGGTCGCGGGGTCGGCGTCCGGGACCGTCGTCGTGCAGTGGGCGATGGCAGCCGTGTACGTCGTCATCGCGGTCCGGGCCGCGCGGGCGTCCGGGGCTCCGTTGCGGCCGGGAGCGTCCGGCGTGGTCCGGGCGCTGCGGTCCGGGGCGTGGCTGTTCCTGCGCACCGCGTCACTGCGCGTCGCGATGCTCGCCACGATCGCCGCCGCGACCGGGCTCGGCACCATCGGGTTGGCGACGACGCAGATCGGACTGACGGTCTTCAGCACGCTCGCCTTCGCGCTCGACGCGCTGGCGATCGCCGGGCAGGCCCTCGTCGGCCACGCGCTCGGTGCACGGGACGCCGATCGGGTGCGCCTGGTGACCGGGAGGCTCGTGGTCCTCGGCATCGCCGGTGGCGTCCTGCTCGGTGCGCTGACACTGGCCGCGAGCGGCCTGCTCGGGCCGGTGTTCTCCGACTCGGAGCAGGTTCGGTCCGCGTTGCCCCTGGTCCTGGTCCTCATCGCGGCTGGGCTGCCGATCGCCGGGTACGTGTTCGTCCTCGACGGGGTGCTCATCGGTGCCGGTGACGCCCGGTACCTGGCCCTGGTCGGTGTGGTGAACCTGGTCGTGTACCTGCCGCTGCTCTGGTGGCTCGGGGACGGACTTGCGGGACTCTGGGCTGTCTTCTCGTTCGGCTACATCGGGGTGCGGGCGGTGACGCTCGGGGTACGGGCGCACCGGCCGGGGTGGATCGCGGCGGCGCTCGCCCGCTGACCCGGGCGTACCGTTCGTCAGTCCTGGTTGCGCGGCGCCGCCTGCGGATCGGGCAACGACCGGAGCACCCGTTCCCGACGGCGCGACTCGAGCGTGGTCATGACGCCGATGAAGACCGCCACGACGAGCAGGAGCACCAGGAGGAGCACCTCGCCCGACGACAGCGCGATCGCCCAGGCGGATCCGAGCATGACGACCCCGAGTGCGATGAGACTCGGCACGGCTCCCCGTGAAGACCGCCGCTGCCAACCCAGGAAGGCGCGCACGAGCGGCGCGGTGTCCGCCGTCGCCGATGCCCGACCGGTGATGTGACGCCAGAGCAGTCGTCGCTGCGTTCGATCGAGGACCGAGAACGGACGCTCCTCGGTCGCGATGCGGAACGGCTGCAGGGTGTGGTGTCGACGTCCGACGACCCAGGCGCGGATGGCGAGCACCATGCCGACCACCGCGACGACGACCGGACCGGACCACCAGGGCCCGCCGAACACCAGGACGGGCACGACGACGGTCATGAACACGGAGATAACCGCCAGCGAGGCGGTCACCGACGGCCCGCGGACGGTCGGCCCGTGCTCCGCGAGCCGCTCGGCCCGGCGGGTGGCCTCGTCGAGGGCACCGTTCGGTTTCGACGCCGCACCGGCGGCCGGGATGGTGGTCACGACCCCAACCAACCACAGCCTCAGCGACACCGGTGCGGTGCCCGACCGGCCACAGCCGGACCGGAGGCGCCTGGCCAGCCGGCGCCGCGCCTCCCGGCCGACGCTCCTGGACCGGACCGTGCCGGTGGTTCGGGCTGGACCCGCGCGGCCCGATCCCGTCCGAACCACTGCTTCCCGTGGTTCAGACCGGCTCCTGTTGGGCGCAGCCGCACGGAACAGGCGCGGCGCGTAGCAGCGTCGCCGGCGGGGCCGGCCTGAGCCGGCCGGCCCTACGCCCGCGGCACCGCCGTGGTGTCCCCGATCCGCAGCTCGGACCGGAACGAGGCCGGCTCCGGCGACTCCCCCTCGAGCATGGCGAGCGCGGCCCGTGCGGCGGCCTCGCCCTTGGGCACGAACGGCTGCACGAGCGTGGTCAGCTGCCGGATCGGGGAGCGGTGCAGCAGGCTGTCGTCCACCTGGATGCCGTCGAACCCCACGACGCTGACGTCCTCGGGCACGCGGAGTCCGGCCTCGAGCGCCGCCGAGATCACCCCGACGGCGAGCAGGTCGCTCTGCGCGACGACCGCCGTCGGTGCCTCGGCCCCCGAGGTGAAGAGCGCTGCGCCGGCGATGCGGCCCTCCTCCACCGAACTCCCGCCGGCCGCGATGGCCGGTGCCTCCGGGTAGACGTCGCGGACCCCGCGGAGTCGCTCCATGGTGGTGAACGCCGAGGACGAGCATTCGCGGGCCTCGTCGACCGGGCCGCGTTCGCGCGCGCTGTCGAGGGGCAGGGTGACGACGGTGACCGCGCGGTGGCCGAGTTCCCGGAGGTACTCGGCGGCACGGCGTGAGCCCTCGCGGTTGTCGAGGTGCACCGGGACGGCCCCCTCGATCGCGTCCGCCTCGATCGCGACGACGGGGATCGCCCGACGTCGGAGGACGGCTACGGCGGGGTCGATCCGCACGTTGCAGCCGATCAGGATGACGGCGTCCATCGGTGCGTCGACGAGCGGGGCCATCCCGCGTTCGTCGTCGAGCGGGCTCCGCACGAGCAGCAGCGACACCCCGGCGGCGCCGGCGACCTCGGCGATGCCGTCGAGCGTGAGGATGTTGGCGGGGTCGCGGAAGGCGTCGCTCAGGCGGTCGTCGAGGACGACGCCGATGACGCCGGAACGCCCACGGCGCAGCGAGCGGGCTCGGGGGTCCGGACCGTCGTACCCGAGTTCGGCGGCCACGGCGAGGATCCGCTGTCGGGTGTCCTCGGACACGGGTCCGCTGCCGCTGAACGCGAGGGACGCGGTCGACGGGGCGACACCGGCAGCGCGGGCGACGGCTGCCAGCGTCGGCCGGGAGGCACGCCCCGTGCGGGCAGCACCGGCCGCCGGTCCGGCCCCGCCCGGTCGGGACGCGCGGGACACCGGGGCGCGGTCATCCGACTCGCCGGGTTCGCTTGCCGTCTCGTCCATCGCTGGCTAGCGTAACGGGAACACCAGCTCGAATCGATTCGATCGGACAGGACCATGACGACGGCCACCACCGGCAGCGCACCGACGACGCGCGCCTGGCGCAACGCGGTGTTCGTGGTGTTCACGCTCTCCGGGCTCGACATCGCCACCTGGCTCGGCCGTGTACCGAGCGTCCGGGACTCCCTCGACGCCTCCACCTTCACGATGGGCCTCCTGGTCCTCGGCATGTCCATCGGCTCGATCGGTGGGCTCACCTTCGCCGGCCACATCGTCGCCCGCCTGGGCGCCCGCCGCGGGGTGCTCGTCGCGTCGGCGTGCCTGGCGCTCGGCATGGTCACCGCGGGCGTCGCCGTGACGCTGGGCTGGGGCTTCGCCGCGATCTGGGTCTGCCTCATCGCGTTCGGCTTCGGCAACGGGCTGTGCGACGTGTCGATGAACGTGGCCGGCGCGACGGCCGAGCGCCTGGGCGGCCGGACGATCATGCCGCTGTTCCACGCCGCGTTCAGCGTCGGCACGCTCGCCGGCGCGGGCATCGGCTCGCTCGCCGAACGGTTCGAGGTCCCCGTCGCGGTGCACTTCATCGTCGTCGGGATCCTCACGAGCCTGGCGATGATCGTCGCCATCCGCTGGTTCGGCGACGACCGCCACGTCGAGCCCGAGGCCACCGACACCAGTCCCGTCGCCCTGCCGGTCTCCCGCTGGGCCGTCTGGCGGCAGCCGTCGACCCTGCTCATCGGGGTCATCGTCCTCGGCATGGCCCTGGCCGAGGGTTCCGCGAACGACTGGCTGCCCCTCGCCATGATCGACGGGCACGGCCTGGCGAACGACGGCGGTTCCGCGGTCCTCGCGGTGTTCCTCGCCGCCATGACCGCCGGTCGGATCGCCGGCAGCCCGCTCATCGACCGGTTCGGCCGGGTGCCGGTGCTCCGCGCCAGCGCCGTCGTCGCCGTGGTCGGCCTCGGCATGCTCATCTTCGTACCGAGCGTCCCGATCGCGATCGTCGGCGTCGTGCTCTGGGGGCTCGGGGCGTCGCTCGGGTTCCCGATGGGCATGTCCGCCGCCGCCGACGATCCCCGCACCGCGGCTGCCAAGGTCAGCGCGGTCGCGACCATCGGGTACGTGGCGTTCCTCGCCGGGCCGCCGATCATCGGGTTCGCGGGCGAGCACGTGGGTCTCCTCAACGGGCTGCTCATCGTGTTCGTGTTCATCATCGCGGCGGGCCTCGCCTCCGGTGCAGCGCGCGAGCGGACCGGTGCCGGTGCCGCGGCGACCACCCCGTCGGGTGACGCGCACAAGGGTGGCGAGCCGCGCCTCCAGTCCGGAGCAGACGCGGAGCGCGACGCCACCGCGACCGCCGACACCGACCGCAGCTGACCGCGACCCGCCGGGGGGCACGCGATCCCGGTTAGGCTCTCCGGGTGCGTCTCGTCATCGCCCGCTGCTCCGTCGACTACGCCGGTCGCCTGTCGGCACACCTGCCCCTCGCGAACCGCCTGCTCATGCTGAAGGCCGACGGTTCGCTGCTCGTCCACTCCGACGGCGGCAGCTACAAGCCGCTCAACTGGATGAGCCCGCCGTGCTCGATCGCCATCGCGGAGCCCGACGAGGACCAGGCCGCCGCCGGCATCACCCAGGTGTGGACGGTGACGCAGAAGAAGACGCAGGACCGTCTGATCGTCAGCATCCACGAGGTGTTCGCCGACGAGTCCCACGACCTGGGCGTCGACCCCGGTCTGGTGAAGGACGGGGTCGAGGCACATCTGCAGCAGCTCCTCGCCGAGCAGATCGAGCTCCTGGGCGACGGCCACACGCTGGTCCGCCGCGAGTACATGACGGCCATCGGACCGGTCGACATCCTGGCTCGGGACGACGCCGGTGCGAGCGTCGCGGTCGAGATGAAGCGGAACGCCAACATCGACGCGGTCGAGCAGCTCACCCGCTACCTCGAGCTGATGAACCGTGACCCGCACCTGCGTCCGGTGCAGGGCGTCCTGGCAGCGCAGTCGTTCGCCCCGCAGGCGCGCACCCTGGCCGAGGACCGCGGGATCCGCTGCCTGGTCCTGGACTACGACGAGATGCGCGGCATCGACGGCGGGCACGCCCGCCTGTTCTGACCGGAGGCGCGGACCACCGCCTCCTCGGTCGTCCCGTCCGGCGCGGCTAGGCTTGGCAGGTCATGACAAACAGCCCCGAGCGTCCGTTCACCGCCGTCCTGTTCGACCTCGACGGCACCATCAGCGACTCGGCACCGGGCATCCTCGAGAGCCTGACGTACACGTTCGAGCAGGTCGGCGTCCCGGTGCCGGACCACGAGACGCTGCTGTCGTTCGTCGGTCCCCCGATCCTCGACACGTTCCGCATCGCGATGGGCATGGACGACGAGCTCTCCGAACGGACGCTCGCCGTGTACCGCGAGCACTACTTCTCGCACGGGGCCCTCGACAGCCGGATGTACCCGGACATCGACGTCGTCCTGCACACCCTGCACGAGGCCGGCGTGCCGATCTCGACCGCGACGAGCAAGCCCGAGACGCCGGCGACGTACATCCTCGAGCACTACGGACTGACCGGGGACATCGACATCATCACCGGCGCGAGCGACGACGAGGTCCGCTCCGCCAAGGCCGACGTCGTCGAGGAAGCGCTGCGCCGCCTGCGTGCCCACGGCTTCGACGTGTCCCGCCCGGTGCTCGTCGGGGACCGCCTGCACGACGTCGAGGGCGCGGCGGCGCACGGCGTCCCGACCGTCTTCGCCGAGTGGGGCTACGGCTCGCCCGCCGAGGCCGTGGGCACCATCGCGCAGGCGGCGACCCCGCTCGACCTGCTGCCGATCCTGCTGCCGAGCGCATGACGTCCGGCACGGGGAAGTCCGGCACGGGGAGGTCCGGCACCGTGCAGACGGGCCTGCGCGGCGCCGCCTGGCTGCTGCCGGCCGCGATCGTCCTGGTCGCGCTGAACTTCCGCGGCCCGATCGTGGCACCGGCGCCGGTGATCGGGGACGTCCGCGCCGACCTCGGCATGACCGCGACGGTCGCCGGCCTGCTCACCACGATCCCGGTGCTCTGCTTCGCCCTCGCGACACCGTTCGCCAGCTGGGTGATCGCCCGCTTCACCGCCGAGCGCGCGGTGTCACTGTCGCTGCTCATCGTGCTGGTCGGGACCGTCGTCCGGTCGGTCCCGCACGAGGCCGCCCTGCTCATCGGCACCGCGGTGATCGGCATCGGCATCACGATCGGCAACGTGGTGATCCCGGTCGTGATCCGTCGCGACACCTCGTCGGAACGGGTCGGTCTGGTCACGGGTGTCTACACGTCGGCGCTCAACATCGGGTCGATGATCACCTCGCTCGGCACCGCGCCCATCGCGGCCGCGTGGGGCTGGCCGGTCGCGATCGCGGTGTGGGGCGTCCTGGCGCTCGTCGCGGCGGCGGCGTGGACCTACACGGTCGGTGCCGGTGCGGCCTGGCGCGGGACCGACCACGACTCGGAGCCGTTGCCCGTCACGGGACCGATCGACCAGGTGCTCGACACCGGGTCGCTGCGGCCCGTCGCCGAGCAACGGGCTGCCGTGATCGAGACCCTGCCGCACCCCGCCAAGCGCTGGGTGACATGGGGACTCATGCTCGCGTTCGGTGGGCAGGCGTTCTCGTACTACGCGCTGACGGCATGGATCCCGACGCTGCTGCACGACGAGATCGGCTTCGACACGGCGTCCTCGGGCGCGAGCTCGTCGGTGTTCCAGATCCTGGCCGTCGTCGGTGCGCTCGGGGTCCCCGTGCTCGCCAGCCGGTTCCGGCCGCGGGTCATCATCGTCCTCGTCGCGTTCTTCTGGCTGGCGATGCCGCTCGGGCTCCTCGTGGCCCCGCAGCTCTGGCTGCTCTGGTCCGTCCTGGGCGGTGCGGCCCAGGGTGGCGGCATCACGATCATCTTCATCGTCATCGTGCGGCTGGTGTCGAACGACGACGACGCCCGCCGGATGTCCGCGTTCGTGCAGGGCGGCGGGTACCTGCTCGGTTCCGCCGGCCCCCTCGTCGCGGGTGCGTTGCACGGGGCGACCGGTGGTTGGACGGCTCCGCTGCTGACCGTCCTGGTCGCCGTGCTGCTGCTCGGCGTGGTCGGGTCGGTGTCGGCGCGGAAGGTGCGCTGAACCGAGCCGGTCAGCGCCCATTGCCGGCCTGCCGCAGCGCCCGCAGTCGGCCTGCCTCAGGCACCCCGGGCCTCCAGGACCTGGCGGAGCGTCATCGGCGGACGGCCCGTGACGCGCTCGACGTCACCCGACACCTTCGCGAGCGACCCGTCCGCGATCGCCGTGTAGGTGCTCACCCAGGCGTCCGCCTGCCACGGCTCGGGCTGCCAGCGCTGGCGGGAGGCGTACGCCTCCTCCAGGGACTCCCGGTGGTACGACACCGGACGGCCACGCACGTCGCTGACCACCGCGGCCGCCTGTTCGAGCGTGATCGCCGCCGGACCCGTCAGGTCGTAGGTGCGGTCGAGGTGTCGCGCCGGCTCGCGGAGGACGGCCGTCGCCACCCGCGCCACGTCCGCCCGGGCGACCGCGGCCATCGCGCCGTCGTCCGCCGGACCGCGGATCACGCCGTCCTCGCCGACCAGGTCCTCGACGAAGTCCAGGTAGAACGAGTCGCGCAGGAACGTGTGCGCCATCGAGGTGTCGCGGATCGCCTGCTCGGTCCAGAAGTGGTCACGCCCGAGGGTGAACGTCGCGTCGGCGGCCGCGCCCTGGAAGGACGTGTAGACGACGTGCCGGACCCCGGCGTCGGCCGCGGCACGGATGACGGTGCGGTGCTGGTCGAGCCGGTCACGGGCCTCCGCGCCGGACACCAGGAACAGGACCTCGACGCCCGCGAAGGCAGCTCGGGCGGCATCAGCGTCGGCGTAGGTGGCGACCGCGACGTCGGCACCGGGCAGCTCCGGGGCGCGGGAGGCGTCGCGGACGACCATGCGGAACGGCGTGCCGTCCGCGGCGAGCGCGCGGGCGACGGACCCGCCGATGTTGCCGGTGGCCCCGGTGATGGCGATGGTCACGTCGTGCTCCTGTCGGTCGGTGGTCCAGGGGTGGCGCGGTGGTGGCGTGGTCTGACGCTACGTCCGGACCAGGACGGCGGCCCGGTGCAGGTCCGCCGCGACCCGTGCGGCGTTGACGCCGTCCACCTCCACGGCCCAGGCCCGGGCGGACCCGTGGTCTCGGCCGTGGCGCATGTGTCGACCGACGAGGCGGTCGACGCGGACGTCCTCGTCGACGACGCAGGCCCAGGTCTCGGTGAAGAGCCCCGGCAGCTCGCGCCACGGCGTGCTCTGGTCGAGCAGGTAGTTGCCCTCGGAGACGACGAGCACGGTCTCCGGCGGGACGGCGATGCTGCCGGCGACGGGCTCGTCGACACGGCGGTCGAAGTCCGGGGCCCAGATCGTGTCGGTGCTGTCGGTGCTGTCGGTGCTGTCGGTGCCCGCACCCCCGGTCAGCCGTCGGACCAGCGCGACGTACCCGGCCGCGTCGAAGGTGTCGATCGCGCCCTTCCGGTCGTGCCGGCCGAGGGCGTCGAGCGCGGCGTTCGCCAGGTGGAAGCCGTCCATCGGGACCTGCACGGCGATGCCCGGACCCAGCTGCTCGGTGACCGCGGTGACCACGCGTCGGGCGAGCGTCGACTTGCCCGCACCGGGAGCGCCCGCGATGCCGAGCACGCTCCGGCCACCGGCTGCGGCGAGCGCCACCGCGCGTGCGACGGCCTGGTCGGCGGACAGGGTCTCCGGCGTGCTCACGCCCCCATCCTGCTGCATCGGCCTCCAGCCAGCCGCACGTGGCAGCCGAGCCGGCCGTCTCTGACCCACGAACGGGCGCGTTCCCCCGTGCCCCTGCTGCCGGTAGCGTCAGGTCCTGATGACGAAGACGGCTGCCGGTCGGACCGTCGTCCCGGACACCGCGACCGACCGAGCGGGTACCGCCCCCGGGCGGACCGGGGCGAGGACGACCCCGGTGACCAACCAGGCAGTGATCGTCGTGGTGTCGCTCCTCGCCGCGGTGTGCAGCGTGCTGCTGCCCTGGCTGACGGTCACGAACGCGACGAGCATGTGGACGGGGACGGCGCTGGCGGTCCTCGGGCTGGCGTTCACCGCACTGCTCATGGCCCGACCGTCGCTGATGCGGTTCGAACTCCTGGTGCCGGCGCTCGACTTCGTCGCCATCGGCCTGCTGCGCTACGGCACGGGTGACTCGCGGTCCCCGTTCCTCGCCGCGGTCCTGCTGCCGGTGATCTGGATCGCCGCACGGCCGGGCCGGCAGAACGTCCTCTACCCCCTGGTCGGGACGGCTGGGACCTTCCTGGTGCCGATGCTCCTCGGGCACGCCGACCTGGTCGCGAGCGAGGTCGTCCGGCTCGTCGTCGTGTTGGTCGTCTTCACCGCCGTCGCGGGCGTCACCAACGAACTCGCCCGGCAGGGTGCGGTCCGTCTGCACACCGTCCAGGAGCTGCGGCGACAGGCCGAGGCCGAGATCTCCCAGGCGGCGCTCGTCCAGCGCTCCCTGCTGCCCGTGTCGACGGCGGACCTCCCGGCGGCCTTCACGGTGCGGGCCGTGTGCCTGCCGACCCGCTCGGTGGGTGGCGACTTCTACGACTGGTTCCCCACCGCCGGCGGCGCTGCCTTCACCCTCGGGGACGTCATGGGCAAGGGCGTCGGCGCGGGCATGATCGCCGCGGTGGTGCGGTCGGTCCTCCGGTCGTCGGTGCGGGTGGGTGCACCGGACGAAGCGGTGAGCCGGACCGCGACCGGTCTGGACGTGGGCCTGGACGCGCCGGCGACCGAGCAGTTCACCACGTGCTTCCACATGCACCTGGACGTCGACGGGGTCGCCCGGTGGGTCGACGCCGGGCACGGACTGGCCCTGGTGCTCCGCGCCGAGGGTGGCCACGAATGGCTGCGGAGCACGGACACCCCGATCGGCGTCGGGACGAGCTGGACGACGCAGGAGACGCTGCTCGGCCGTGGGGACGTGGTCCTCGTCGTCAGCGACGGCGTCCTGGACCTGTTCGGCGACGGACTCGACGCACTCGACCGCTTCGAGGCGTTCGCCGTGACCGAGCCGGACCCGGAACGCCTGGTCTCCCGTCTGGAGGAGCTCGGGCGCGCCGGGCACCACGCGGACGACGTCACGGTGCTGGCGGTCCGCTACGACCCGGAGCCGGGAGCGGCGGTCACTCCCCCTCGGTGAGGGTCGTCAGGGCGGCCATCAGCGCCGCACGACCCGGCTCGTCGAGCGGAGCGAACAGCTCGTCGAGCACCCGGGCGGCCACACGGTGTCCGTCGTCGAGTGCCTCGCGACCGGTGTCTGTGAGGGTGTGCACGAGCCGACGCCCGCGACCGGCCGACCGTTCGATGAGTCCGCGCTCCACCAGTCGCGCCGCGAGGGTGCCGAACGCTTGGTCGCTCTGGAACGTGGCGACGGCCAGGTCGTGGCCGGACGCACCCGGCATCCGGTCGACGGCGCGCAGGGCGTCCCACTGCACCAGGGTCACCCCGACGTCGTGGAGGGCGAGGTCCATCGTGCGGTGGTTCCGGTACTGCGCCCGCTTGATGGCCTGCCCGAGCCGTTCGAGGTCCGTCGTCATGGTGCTACGGTATCAACACGTTTACATCAACATGTTGATTCAGGAGCCACGACCATGCCGAACACCCTCCCCGACGACCTGCCCGTCCTCCGCGCGGGCGACCCCACCGCACCGACCGCCCTCGTGCTGCACGGGGGCGGTGGACCCCGGACGGTCGCCCCGATCGTCGGACACCTCGCTGCCTCCCGGTCCGTCCACGCCCCGACCCACCCGGGCTGGGACGGCACCGACCGACCGGAGTCGATCACGACGATCGCCGACCTGGCCTCGGCGTACCTGACCCGGCTCCGCGACCACGGCGAGCGCGACGTGCTCGTCGTCGGGTCGTCGATCGGCGGGTGGATCGCTCTCGAGATGGCCGTGCAGGCCGCGGCGGACGAGCGCTCCGCCGGCGTGCTCGGCAGCGTGGTCGTCATCGACACCGTCGGGGTCGTCGTCGAGGGCGAACCGATCGCGGACTTCTTCGCGCTCGACGCCCGCGGACTCGCCGAGGTCGCCTGGCACGACCCCGAGCGCGGGTACCAGGACCCGGCACTCGTGACCGAGGAGCAGCGCGCCGTCCTGCGGTCGAACGGGCAGACCATGGCGGTCCTCGCCGGTCGGGGGATGAGCGACCCGACCCTGCTGGAGCGCCTGGCGTCCGTGGAGGTGCCGACCCTCGTCGTCTCGGGCGCGAGCGACCGCGTCGTCACCGTCGGCCACGGACGCGCCGTCGCCGCAGCCGTCCCCGGTGCCGCGTTCGCCGAGGTCCCCGCGGCCGGACACCTGCCACACCTCGAAGCACCCGAGGCCACCTGGGCCGTGCTCGACCCGTTCGTCGCGCAGCACCGACCGGGTCAGCACTGACGGGGCGGCCGGCAGGCGCGGCTCACCCCGCCGTGACGCCCGCCCACCGCAGTGCCTGCGCCACGAGCAGCCCGTGGCGGTGCGACCCGAGTTCGGCGATCGGCACCCACGCCGCCAGGTCCGTCGTCCCCTCGGCCTCGTGGCGCAGCGTTCCCCCGACGACCCGGGCTCGGTGCACCACCTGCACGGCCTTCATCGGTCGGCCGTTCCGGGTCTTCCGACGCTCGGGCGGGACGACGTGGGAACGCACCCCGAGCAGCTCCTCGACGACCACGTCGTACCCGGTCTCCTCGAGCACCTCGCGGACCGCACCCTCCTCGACGGTCTCGTCGAGCTCCACCCCGCCGCCCGGCAACGTCCAGAGCCCGGCGTCCGGCCAGCTCAACCGGGCGAGCAGCACCCGGTCCCCGTCGGTGACGACGGCGTAGGACGCCAGCCGGGTGTCGTAGTCCGTGTACTCCATGTGCCGACCATCCCAGGGACCGGGCCGATGCCGGAACGCCGCGCCGCGCCTCCCGTCCGGCCTGTCTGCCGATCTGCCGGGTCTGCCGGGTCTGCCGGGTCTGCATCCGGCGCGGCCTGCATCGAAGGACGCAACTCCGACGGTCCCACCGTTCGGCCCTGGGGCGGGCGGGTCCGGATTCCTAGCGTGGACGGTGTCGTGCGAACCCGCGCACCGCACAGCGAGGAGTCCCCCGTGTCCACAGCCCTCCACCCCGAGCCCGGAACCGCCGCCCGCCCGAGCGGCACCGCCGTGCACCTCGACCACGTCACCAAGACGTACCCCAACGGCCCGTCGACGGTCCGCGCGCTCGACGGCGTGAGCCTGGACGTCGCCGCCGGCACCTTCACCGCCGTGATGGGAGCGTCGGGCTCCGGCAAGTCCACCTTCCTCAACTGCGCCGCCGGACTCGACACCCCCACCAGCGGCCGGGTCGTCATCGGCGGCGTCGACCTCGGCACGCTCTCCCCGGACGCGGTGACCCGGTTCCGACGCGACCACGTCGGCTTCGTCTTCCAGGGCTACAACCTGGTGCCCCACCTGACCGTCGGCGAGAACGTCCGGCTGCCCCTGACCCTGGCCGGGGTCCGCGAGGACGACCACCGCGTGGCCGGACTGCTGCACGCCGTGGGGCTCGAGGGCATGGCCGACCGGCTGCCGGGCGAGCTCTCCGGCGGCCAGGCACAGCGCGTCGCGATCGCCCGTGCGCTCGTCGCCGGGCCGGACGTGGTGTTCGCCGACGAGCCCACCGGGGCATTGGACACCGCGACCGCGGACCGGATCCTGCAGCTGTTGCAGCACGCGGTGCGGTCCCTCGGGCAGACCCTGGTGCTCGTCACCCACGACCCCCGCGCTGCCACCTACGCCGACCGGGTCGTGTTCCTGGCGGACGGCCGGGTGCGCGACGAGCTGGTCGCCCCGACGCTCGAGTCCGTCACCGCCCGCGTCCTCGGTCTGGGGCGCTGAGCCGTGCGCGTCGCCCTGCGCTCCCTGCTCGTCGTCAACCGGGCCGCGGTGCTCGGTGCCGGGATCGTCGTGGCCCTGGCCGCCATGCTCCTCGGCATCACCACCGCCTGGCTCGAGGCCGGGGTCCGCCACCCCGAACTGCCGTTCCTGTCCAGCGTCGCCGGCTCGTTCGCGGGCACGCTGCTCCTCATCACCGTGTTCATGGTGGCCAACGTCTTCGCCGGGGTCCTCCGCGAGCGCCGCCGCGAGTTCGCGCTGCTCCGCGCGGTCGGCGCCACCGCCGCGCAGATCCGCGGAACGGTCCGGACCGAGGTGCTGCTGTTGCTCGCGCTCGTCGCTCCGCTCGGCGCGGTGGTCGGCACGTTCGCTGCCGCCTCGGTCACACCGCTGCTGCGGGCGAGCGACATCGTCCCGGCGGGCTTCACCCTGACGGCGAGCGTCGTGCCGCTGCTCACCACACTGGTCGTCCTCGTCCCGACGGGGCTCCTCGCAGCGGCGATGGCCGCCCGGGCCGCGACCCGTCCGAGTCCGACGGACGCCGTCCGCGCCAGCACGACCGACGTCCCGACGCTGTCCACCGGTCGCCGGATCGCCGCCGGGGTGACCGCCCTCGCCGGACTCGGCATCGCCGCCACCCCCTTCTTCACCCCGGGCCTCGTCGGCAGCGCCGCCGGTGCCACCTCGGCGATCGTGCTCGTCGTCGCCGCGGCCCTCGCCGGACCGCTCCTGGTGCAGTGGGCTGCTCGTCGTGGCCTCGCCGTCGCCCGTCGCGGAGTCGGCGGCGCGGCCAGCGTGCTCGCCCTCCTCAACGCACGCGGAGCCTCCCGGCGGCTCAGCGCGGCCGTGGTGCCTCTCGCGCTCCTCGTCGCGCTCGGCACGGTGCAGACCGGGACGGACGCCGCGGTCGACCGGGCCACTGCCGACCAGCTGGTGGCGGGCCTCCCGGCCGATCTGGTGGTGACCTCCTCAGGAGGTGTGACGGCGGACCAGCTCGAGCGGATCGCCGCCGTCCCGGGAGTCCGTGCGACCACGACGATGCGCGACCGTGCCGGATCCGTGCAGGTCGAGCAGCCCGATGAGGACCTCGGCGGCCTCGGCGGCCTGGAGTGGGAACCGACCGTCGTCCGCGGCCTGTCCGCGGACACCCGCTCGGTCGACCCCGACGTCCGGTCCGGGTCCCTCGCCGCGCTCGACGCCCCCGGCACCGTCGCGGTGAGCAACGACCTGGTCGCGCTGACGCCCACCGGCCTCGGCGACACCGTCCAGCTGCGGTCCGGGGACAGCCCGGCCACCTCGGCACGCGTCGTCGCGGTCTACGACCGGGGGCTGGCGTTCGGGGACGTGCTGGTCCGCGACCGGTCGGCCGGACCCGTCGACACGCTGCTGGTCGACGCTCGTCCGGGTGACCGTGCGGCCGTCCGGGAGGCCCTCCTCGCCCTGGACCTGCGCGTGACCACCGCCGACGGGTACGCCGCGAGCGTGCTGCGGTCCGGAGACGGCGAACGGCGGCTGTCCCTGGTGCTCGTCATCGCGTTGCTCGCCTTCGTGGCCGCCGCGGCGGGGAACACGCTGCTCACCGCGATGCGGGGGCGTCGCGGCGAGTTCGGACTGCTGCAACGGACCGGCGCGACCCGCGCGCAACTGCTGCGGATGGCAGGGGTCGAGACGGCGTTCACGGCGGTCGCCGCCGTGGTGATCGGCACGGTGGCGGTGGTTCCGGCGCTGGTCGGGGTCGGACAGGGACTCGCCGGGGCGCCGTCCTCGGGGTTCGACGTCGGGGCGTGGGCCGGGTTCTCAGGGGCCGCAGTCGTGGTCGCGGTGCTCGGGGTCCTGCCGGGTGTGGCGCGGACCGTGCGCGGGCGGTGACGACGGGCCGCACTGGGCGGGCCGCTGAGGGGTGGAGCCAGCCCCACCCCGGTGCTAGGTTGACGACACGTCGTGTCATCAACCGGAGGTCGTCATGGAAACACAGCGCATGGAGGGCAAGACCGTCCTCGTCTCGGGTGGCTCGTCCGGTGTGGGGCTCGCCGTCGCGAAGGGGCTCGCCCGCCTGGGTGCCCGCACCGTGCTGCTCTCGCGAGACAGCGACCGCGGGCGCAACGCGGTGCGGGCCGTGCAGCAGGCAGCGCCCGGTGCGGACGTCGACTCGCGCGTCGCCGACCTCACGTCCCCCGCCTCGGTGGCTCGCCTGGTGGACGACCTCCGTGACACTGCGGGCACGCTCGACGTGCTCGTGAACGCCACGGGAGCGGTCGGTGAACGCGGTGACCTGCGGCCCGGGATCCCCCGGAGCTTCGCGACCAACTACCTGACCCACCACCTCCTGACGCGGGCCGCGTTGCCACTGCTCCGCGACGCTCCGGCCGCACGCGTCCTCACGGTCGGTGTGGCGCCGGCACTCGTCCGGCGTCTCAAGGAGTTCGCGGTGGACGGCGTGGACGCGAACGCCTCCGGGGTACGGGTCCTGACGCAGGCGGTCGCGTGGAAGCTGCTCCTGTCACGGCACCTCGCGGAGACCGAGACCAGCATCAGCGCCGCGGTCTTCCACCCCGGTCTGATCAAGTCCGACCTGCTCGGTCGACAGGCGCTGCCGTTGCGGCTCGTCGGCAGCGTCACGAACCGGTTCGCCAGCTCCACCTGCCCGGTCGCGGACCACCTGGCGTCACGGACCGCAGACCTCGGTCCGGCCGGAGGGATGGTCGACGACCACGGACGGACGGTCGCCCTGCCGCCGACGATCAGCACCGCCAACGCCGATCGTTCGTGGGCGGCGAGCGAGGCCCTGGTCCATCAGCTGGACTGACCCGGACCGTCTGACGGACGGGAGGCGCGGTGCAGGTGAGCGCGTCGGCCCACCGGCACCGCGCCTCCCGTCCGGTCGGCTGCGGACGCAGCGCCCGCGGCGTCAGCTCCGGATGAACGCGAGGATGTCGGGGTTGATGACGTCCGCGTGCGTGGTCAGCATGCCGTGCGGGTACCCCTCGTAGATCTTCAGCGTCGCGTCGCTGAGGAGCTCGGCCTGCTTCAGGGCTGCGTCCTCGTACGGGACGACCTGGTCGTCGTCGCCCTGCAGGACCAGGACCGGCACGGTGATCGCCCGCAGGTCCTCGGTCTGGTCGGTCTCCGAGAACGCCTTGATGCCCTCGAGGTGGGCGAGTGCGCTGCCCGTCATGCCCTGGCGCCACCAGTTGGCGACCACCGGCTCCGACGTGGTGACGCCGGGACGGTTGAAGCCGTAGAAGGGGCCGGAGGCCACCGCCTGGAAGAACTCGGCACGGTTCGCGGCGAGTGCCGCACGGAACCCGTCGAACACCGAGATGTCGGTGCCCTCCGGGTTCGACTCCGTCTTGAGCATCAGCGGCGGCACGGCGGAGACGAGGACCGCCTTCGCGACCCGCCCCTGCGGCTGGCCGTACCGGGCGACGTAGCGAGCGACCTGGCCACCGCCGGTGGAGTGGCCGATGTGGATCGCGTCGTGCAGGTCGAGGTGCTCGACGACGGCGGACACGTCGCTGGCGTAGTGGTCCATGTCGTGGCCGGTGCCGATCTGCGACGAGCGGCCGTGACCCCTCCGGTCGCTCGCGACCACGCGGTACCCCTCGGCCAGGAAGTAGAGCATCTGCGCATCCCAGTCGTCCGAGGACAGCGGCCAGCCGTGGTGGAACACGATCGGCTGCGCGTCGGGGTCCCCCCAGTCCTTGAAGTAGATCTCTGCCCCGTCGTCGGTGGTGATGTATCCCATGTGCGTTGCCCTCCTGTGGCTGTTCGTCGGATACTCGCAGATCCACGGCCTCCCGGACAGGAGTTCACACACTCGTCACCATCACGGAACCAGGACGACGCGTCCGACGACCGACCCGGTGTCCGTCCGCGGCGGTGACGCGACGTCAGCTCCTGGAGCCGTCGTCCCACGCGATCGTCAGGGAACTGCCCGACACCCCCGGAGCGGCTGTGCTCGATCCCGTCGACGCACTGTCCGCCACGGTCACCGCGCTCGCCTGCCCGCCGTACGGGGGGGGTGCGGGACGTCCTCCCAGTCCACGGTCACCCGCTCACCCGGAACGAGGTACCCGACGTCACGCCCCACGACCGCGCTGAAGTGCGCCCAGACGTCGCGCACGGCCGGGAGGCCCGAACCACCTCCGACGACCGGGTCCAGGTCGACGACTCCCCACCCCTCGTCGGCACTCCAGCTGCGCACCGTCCCGGCGGTCGTCGTGGTCATCGGGCCATCATGCGCGGCGCAGGCCGCCGAACCCAGGAGGCCGCCGCCGGCCGTTCAGACGAGCGTGACCGCACCCCACCCGGCGCGCATCCGGGCGACGGCCCGGTCCCACCCGGAGAGCAGGTCGTTGTCGTCCCGCATCAGCGACTGCACCTGCAACCCCTCGTAGAGCGCGACCAGCTGCTCCGCCGCGTGCCGGGGCGACGTCCCGCGCGGCTCGCGACCGGCGACGACGTCCCGCACGAGGGCGAGGGTGATGTCCTCGAACGCGTGGACGTACTGGGTCCGGAACCACCCGGCGGCGGGGTGTGTCGGCGCCGAGGCTGCGCTGAGCGTGGCGATCCGGATGCGCACGAGCCCGGGATCGGCCAGGCCGGACTCCAGGCGGGCGCGGAGGTACGCGGCAGCGCCGTGCTGCTCGGCGATGGGCCACAGGGCTGCCCGGTCGCCGTTGTCCCAGCGGTTCATCACGGCGACGACGAGCAGCTCCCACACCGGGTAGGCAGCCGTGACGTCATCGGCGGTGACGTCGGCGAGCGCGGCGACCTCGGCGGGCCCGACGGCGTGGAAGTCCGAGCGCCGGAAGGCCTCGATCGCGGCCTGGACGATGCGGGGACGGAGATCGGCATCGGGCGCGGGCATGAGGACGATCATCCGGTCCGGACGGCGGTCGCGCGACCGCCAGTTCGAGGGGCGCGGACGGACCGCGCTCAGCCGCGGTCGAACGTCAGCGTCTCGTCGTCGGGTGCGGTGATCCTGCCGGAGCGCGCGAACTCCGCCCAGATCGCGCGGTGCCCCGGCCCGCGGCGCTCGACGGCCGCCCAGTCCTGTTCCGGCACGAACCGGCTGCCGGCCCACGCCGCCCGGTCGCCGAGCAGCAGCGGCACGTCGCTCATGTGCACCGCGCCGGTCGGCCGGACGGTCACCCCGCGGTGCAGTCGGTAGACCACGGCCCGACCGCCCGCGGCGCGGTGTCGGGCGGCGAAGGCCCGCGCATCGTGGCCGTAGATGACCTCGCTGAGCGGGCGGACGAGCCACCAACGGAGCAGGGCTCGTCCGACCCGGGTGCGCGCGACGGCCGGCAGCCCGGGGATCATCGGCACGTAGAGGGCGGCCTCATCGGTCGCGGACCCGATGAGCACCTCGACGTGCGGGGCCGCCTCACGCCAGGCGTCCGGCAGGTCGCGTTCGGCGGGCAGCGGCGCGTGCCCGTACTGCGTGCCGAACGGCATCCCGCCGCGCAGCCCGTACGGCAGCGCCGCCCTCTCGGCCGCCGCCTGCAGCGTGAGCACGTCCGGCAACGCGGTGTCCGGTGCGACGGTGCCGACCGCGCGGAGCATGGCCCGGTTCATCCGGGCCCGACGGCGCGAGAGCCCGAGCGGTGCGCTCTGGACGATGGCCCGCTGGAACAACCCGTTCGTGCCCTCGGCCACCATGAGGTGTGCGATCGCGTCACCGCCGGCCGACTGCCCGAACAGGGTGATGCGGTCCGGGGCGCCGCCGAACCCCGCGATGTTCGCGTGCACCCACCGCAGCGCCTCGACCAGGTCGAGCAGTCCGAGGTTCGCCGGGACACGTACCCCGTCGCCGAGGAACCCGAGGACGCCGAGCCGGTAGGTGACGGCCACGACGACGACCCGCTGCTCCTCGGCGAGCGCGCGGGGGTCGTGGATCGGGATGTCCCCGCCGCCGACGACGTACGACCCGCCGTGGATCCACACCATCACGGGCAGCTGTTCGTCCTCGCCGAGGTCCGCGGGCACGGTCACCGAGAGGGCCTGGCAGTCCTCGGAGACCTCGGCCTCGATCGGGTGGATGAGCTCCTCGAGGACGGGCGTCGCCGGCTGCGGCGGCACCGGCGCGGGGGTTTCGGCGACGAAGTCCGACGTGAACGGCGGGACCGGCTGCGGTCGACCGAACCGCTCGGCGCGGGCGTAGGGGATGCCGAGCGCGCGGACCACCCCGCCGTCGCGGTGGCCGACGATCCGGCCGACGGGGGTGGCGAAGGTGCGGGTCGGCGCGGCGGTCATCAGGCAACCGTACGACGGTCCGCCCGGCGCGGATCACGTCATCGGGAAACGAAAACCACACAGCGGGTGGTTTCTGCGGTAGCGTCGGATCGTCTCGCCGTGGAGCAGTGTCTCCGTCGGCCGCACACCACGTCAGGATCGAAGGAGCCTCTGCAATGCCCACCACCTCTGTGCAGCTGTACTCACTGCGCGACGCGATCGCCGAAGACCTCGACCAGGCCATCGCCCGGGTCCGGGAGATCGGCTACGAGAACGTCGAGCCCTACGCGTTCGTCGAACGTGCCGCCGACCTCGAGCGCGCCTTCGCCGCCACCGGCCTGAATGCCCCGTCCGGCCACGTCGCCGTGATCGACGCCGACGACACCGCCCCGATCTGGGACGCGGCGGAGCGCCTCGGCATCCACACCGTCATCGACCCGTTCATCCCGACCGACCGCTGGCAGACCGCCGACGACGTGAAGAAGATCGCCGAGCGCGTCAACGTGCTCACCGCCGAGGCCACCGCCCGCGGCCTGGCGTTCGGCTACCACAACCACCAGTGGGAGTTCACGAACAAGGTCGACGGCCGCACCGTCTACGACCTGTTCGTCGAGCAGCTCGCGCCGGAGACCGTCCTCGAGGTCGACACCTTCTGGGCGACCGTCGGTGGCGCCGACGCCGCCGCCGTGCTCCGCGGCCTCGGCGAGCGCGTCGTCGCGATCCACGTCAAGGACGGCAAGGTCGACGGCGACATCCGCACCGCACTGCCCTCGTCCGAGAGCGCGCTCATCGTGCCGGAGGCGCTCCAGCGCGCGTTCGAGAACCAGACCCCGGCCGGCCAGGGCGACGTCGACGTCGCGGGCATCCTCGCCGCGGCGCCGCAGGCCATCCGCGTCGTCGAGTTCGACGCGTACAAGGGCGACGTCTTCGAGGGCATCACCGAGTCCCTCACCTGGCTCGAGGACAACGACAAGTGAGCCGCTTCGGCATCGGCATCATCGGCGCGGGGAACATCTCGACGCAGTACCTCGAGAACCTGACGCAGTTCGCCGACGTCGAGGTCCGCTTCGTCGCCGACGTGCTGCTCGACCGGGCCGCCGCGCAGGCACAGCGGTACGGCGTCGCCGGTTCCGGCAGCGTCGACGAGCTCCTGGCTCGTGACGACGTCCAGATCGTGATCAACCTGACGATCCCGGCCGTGCACGCCGAGGTCGACCAGCAGATCATCGACGCCGGCAAGCACGTGTGGAGCGAGAAGCCGATCGCCACCGATCACGACTCGGCCGCGGCCGTGCTCGCGTCGGCGCAGGCGAAGGGCCTCCGGGTCGCGACCGCTCCGGACACCGTGCTCGGCGCGGGCATCCAGACGGCGCTCCGGGCCATCGCCCGCGGGGACATCGGCGAACCGCTGACCGCGACGACCCTGTTCCACGTGCCCGGACCCGAGGCGTGGCACCCGAACCCGGACTTCCTGTTCGCCACCGGTGCCGGTCCCCTGTTCGACATGGGCCCGTACTACGTCACCACGCTCGTGCACGCCTTCGGCACCGCCAGCCGTGTGCAGGCCGTCTCGTCGAAGTCGCTCGACCGTCGCACCATCGCGTCGGGTGACCGTGCCGGGGAGACCTTCCCGGTCGAGGTCCCGACGCACCACGCCGCGCTCATCGAGTTCGCCGGCGGGCAGTCCGCCCAGTCGACGTTCTCGTTCCAGCACGCGCTGCCACGCCAGGGCTTCGTGGAGATCAACGGCACGCTCGGCACGATCTCGCTGCCGGACCCGAACACGTTCGAGGGTGAGTCGACCCTCTGGCGCTTCGGCCAGGACGAGCCCGAGACCCTGCCCGCCGTCGGCTCCACCTGGGGCCGGGGCACCGGGGTCGTGGAGCTCGCGCGCGCCATCGCCGAGGACCGACCGGAGCGCGCCTCCGGTGCCCTGGCCCTGCACGTCCTGGACGTGCTGCTCGGCATCCGCGACGCGGCCGAATCGGGTTCCGCCGTCGAGATCACGTCGTCCGTCGACGCGGTCCCGCCGCTGCCGGAGGACTTCGACCCGGCCGCCGCGGTCCTGACCGCCGGCGCGTAGCCCGACAGCTCCACCACCGGAACGGCCGGCCCTCGGCGAGGGCCGGCCGTTCCGTGTTCCCCGGCGAGGGAGCAGGATGACGGCATGGGCAACGCGTTCTCGACCGGTTGGCGCATCGCCCGTTCGCGCCGATCGGAGTTCCTCGACCTGGCGCGCCTCCGACGACGGACCGTCGTGACCGGCACGGTAGCCGTCGTCTCAGGCACGATCATGGTGATCGCGTCCCTGCTCTGGGGCGCCCTCGACGGAGCGTGGCCCCTGCGCCTCCTGGCCATCGTCTGTTTCGCGGCCGCACTCGGCTGCTTCGTCGGGGTGTTCCTCCGGGTCCACCGTCGGGATCTCGACCTCCGGGGCACCGGCACCGGAGCGGGCGACTGGCGCCGCGGCGAGCGCATCGACCGGCAGTTCGCCGCGCGTCCCCCGGCGATGCTCCCGGAGGACCGCGACGAGGTCCTCGCTCGGGCCGAGCGCTCCCTCGGACCCTCCGTAGCCCTCGCGGCGCGGTTCGTCCTGCTGCCGATCACCTGGGCACTCGTCTGGGCGGGAGCGCTGCTCTCCGGCCTCGGCACGCTCGACTCCCCGCTCGTGTTGTTCTGGCCGCCGATGCTCATGCTGCTGCAGTCGGCCACCTTCATCGCGGCGGTGACGGGCATCGGGCGGTCCGACGCCGCACGCCGCCGCGCCCTCGCGCTCGAGCCGGCCCCGGTCGTCACGGCACCGCCGCGTCGGAACGTCGACCCACGCGGTTCGAAGGTCGGTCTCCCCGGTGACTGACCCCGCGCTCCACGGACCTCTGTGTGGAGCCTGTCGACAGGGCCTGTGAGGCGGGGCAAGATCGGGCGGGGTGTCGGGCTCGGCGCTCGTCTCGTGATGCAGGGGGATCGATGACGATCGAGATGTTGTGGGAGCAGGACGATCCGACCGACGTGCTCCGGAACCGTTTCGGCTTCGCGGACGCCGAGGCGGTGGGCGATTGGGTCAGGTCGACGGTCGAGCGTCACTGGCGTGTTCGTGTCGGGCCACCGGAGCGGATGGTGATGAGCGACAGCAACGCCCTCGCGTGGGTTCGTGGAGGGGACGAACGCCTCCTGGTGAAGTGGTCGGTCGCTCCCGACCGGTTCGAGCGACTCGCGTTCACCTCAGATCTCACTGCTTGGCTCGGAGCACAGGGACTGCCCGTGTCGACGCCGGTACCGACCCTCGAAGGTGAGGTTCAGGTGACGGACGACGGCATCTCGCTGGGTCTGCAACGCGTCATCGATGGAGCACACCTCGATGTCGAGGACGCCGATCAGGTCCGTGCAGCGGGGGCGACGCTCGCTCGACTGCACGACGCGCTGCGCTCGTGTCCCTTGCACGACTCGCGACCCGGGGTGCTGTCCGCGCCGGCACGGCTCACCGACCAGATCGCGGGCTGGATCGCTTCCGAGCCGCCGTCGCTGTCTCAGACGGCCCGCGACGTACTCTGGCGGATGCTCGAACGAGCGCCTGCGGATCTCCCGCCTCTCCAGATCGTGCACGGCGACTACCGCGCCGCCAACATCCTGTGCGTCGGCACCACGGTCGTCGGCGTCCTCGATTTCGAGGAGCTCCGACTCGACCATCGAATCGTCGAGGTCGCTCGCTCCGCGGTCATGCTGGGCACGCTCTTCCGGGACTGGGGACCTGTTCCCGTGTCCGTTCGGCAGCAGTTCCTGGACGGCTACCAGACGGTCCGAGCCCTCACGGACGAGGAACTGCACTGGTGGCCGGTACTCGTGCTCTGGTACTCGCTGGCACTCGTGCCTCCTGGCGACGACCCCACGGGGTGGGGTCGAGCGGCAATCGAGCAATTCGAGACCGCTGACGGCTCATCGGCCGGCAGTTACCGATCAACGGTGCCGGTGGTCTTCCCGCCTCGCCACCAGCGAAAATGCGACCACGAAGCTGGCCCAGCAGACGACTGGCACCAGGTGACCGACCGACGGCGTACCTGCCAGATTCAGAACCGCAAAGAGCAACGCGAGTGCCCCGAAGACGATCGCGACGATGAGCCACCGGCGGATCCTGCGCCAGGACCGCTGATCTGACGGCCCCTCGGGCCTGCTCACCGTGACACCAACATGGCGGCAGCGTACCGGCAGCTGCCGTCCGGTAGCGGATCCGTCATCGGTACCGCTGCCGCCGAGTGAGAGCGATCCGCGACCGCACAGCCTCGACGCACTGCCCCAGCGACTCTCGGTCCGTGTGCAGCGTCAAGTCAGCTCCGATCCGTGGCAGCTCACGCTGCCAATGGTCGTAGGCCGCGCGTAGGTAGTCCTCCTGACGCGACACTCCGCGGGTTGGATCCGCCAAAGCGCGCTTGAAGGCGACATCAAAAGGTGCAGTTGTCGCGATCGTCAACGATGGGACTTCGTCAGGTGCTTGCCGGAGTAGTCCGCGCACCTTCTCGCCCGTTCCGACACCCTCCACGATGACGCAGGTCATCCCCGCGCGGAGCCACAGCCCTGCGACTGCCTCGGTGATCTGATGCGCTACTTCCCAGCCCGGGAGCGTGGGTAGCGCCATCGAGGCGATCTGGTCCAGCTCAACTGCCGCAACCCGCTCTCCTTGCCCGCGAAGCTCATCGCTGAGAGCCACAGTGAGGGCACTCTTCCCAGACGCTTGTGGCCCAGCAATGACCACGTAGACAAGGGGTGGAGTACCTGTAGTCATCTCGGCAGCGTGCTCGATGGTCGCGCGGCCCGCAAGAGTCTCGATCCCGGTGGGCTACCGAACGCCACCTCGGTCGCTCTTGGTCGTTCCGGGAGGGGATCCCTTCCTGGGACGGGTTGCTTCACCCGCCCTTCGGACCCGCACCGTGGGAACTTCGCCGAGCGTCGTCACACCGGTTGACTGACGCGATGGCATTCGAGATCCGCGGCGCGACTCCTGTTGATGCTCTACAGATCGCGCGGGTGCACAAACGATCACGCGAGGCCTACTACGGGGATGCCCTCGACCCGGTCGATGCGGCTCGTGATCGGTACCCGATGTGGGTCGACACGTTGACCAGGGCTGACACCTGGTGCGCCGTCGCGGTGCTGCATGAGGACCTCGTGGGTTTCATCGCGGGTCACCTCCCCGAGCGGGACGATCTGCCTGCCGAACTGTCAAGTCTCTACGTCGACCCTGATCGGTTCGGTTCAGGGGTCGGTAGTGCGCTGTACCAGCGCTTCGTCGACGTCGTTTCATCGGGTACCGCTGAACTCGAGGTCTGGGACGGGAACGACCGGGCAAAGCGCTTCTACGCGCACCGAGGCTGGCAACCGACCGAACAGATCAGAGCAGGCGTCACCGGGAAGCCATTCGTCACCTCGACGCTCGACCTTCGCCCCTGCTAGCCAGACGTCCGTAGCCGATCGTCTACGGGATGTCGTCAGCGGGCGTACCGCAAAAAGCTCCACGAGAGGCGAGGAGTGTCCTCACCTCCTGCGAAGAACTAGTCACCACGTGGCGGGTAGAGCTCCGCTGTCGGACCCGATGCGGGACTCGCTGCACTGCGCTGCGTGGCTTGCATCATCCGACGGGCATGCCGAGCCGGTCATTCCCCAACCTGGCTCGGAGCGTGTGGAGCAGAGCACCGACGATCTTCACTTGGTCGTCGTCGAGAGACGGGGCGACGAGTTCGGCGAGCTGGCGACGGAACGTCACCTCTGCCGCAGCGACGATTGCGGCACCTGTGTCAGTCAAGGAGACGAGCACCGATCGCCCATCTGTGGGATTCGGTCGGCGATCGACCCAGCCGCGCGCGGCGAGTCGATCCACCCCCTTGCTGATCGCCCCGACTCCGGCAGCGAAGTTCGTGGCGACGTCTGCGATCCGCGACGCAGGGTGGTCCCGGAAGTAGCAGAGGAACTCGTACTGCGTAGCCACGATGCCGTGCTCGCGACGCAGGGTGTCACTCACTGCGTTGTAGAGACGCGTCTCGGCTCGAACCAGGTCGTCGAAGAGCTGCACGAGATCATTGCTTGCCGTTTTGGTTGCCACGGCATACAGTCTACCGTTGCATGCCGCGGCAACCAAACCGCCCGGCGGGAGGAGCACCATGAGCCGAGAACAACGACAGGCACTCGACGACATGCTTCGGGCAGCACCGCAGGCCAGCGGGCCGGTGCCAGTCGAGCAGATGCGGCAGGGGTTCGCTCGCTTCATGAGCCAGTTCCCCGTCCCCGCGGGCGTCACGCGAACGCCAATCGAACTCGGCGGTCGAGGCGCTGTCCGCGTCGAACCGAGCGCTGACGCCCGTCCGGGCATCATTCTGTACTTGCACGGTGGATCGTTCTCGCTTGGTTCCCCCGAGACCGCGATGGCATTGACCGCGCACCTCGTGGAACGCACAGGCGTGGCAGCCATCTCGGTCGACTACCGGCTCGCTCCGGAGCACCCGTTCCCGGCAGCCATCAACGACTGCCTCTCCGCCTACCGCGACCTGCTCGATCACGACGTCGACCCAGCGAGCATCGTGTTCGCGGGCGATTCCGCAGGAGGGGGCCTCGCGGTGACGACGACCCTCGCCGCCCGGGATGCCGGGCTCCCCGTCCCTGCAGGGATCGTCGCGTTCTCGCCCGGGCTGGACCACACGCGTACCGGTGCGTCGATGACGTCGAAGGAGGGCATCGACCCGCTCTTCACCCGCGCCGGGATGGAGCACACGGGCACCCTGTACCTCGACGGTCAAGACCCGGAGCAGCCGCTGCTCGCTCCAGCGGTGCACGCCGACCTCAGGGGGTTCCCGCCGATGCTCCTGCAAGTCGGGACGAACGAGCTCCTCCTCGACGACGCCGTCCGACTCGCCGACCTGGCACGCGCCGCCGAAACGGACGTCATCCTCGACGTCGTTGCCGGCGTGCCCCACGTGTTCCCCGCGTTCGTCGGGCTGATCGACGAAGCCGACGAAGCAATAGCCCGGGCAGCCCTGTTCATCGGACAGCGCCTTCGGATCAGGTGACGAGGCCACGTCCGGGGACCGACGGGCCGACGAGACTGCTCCAGCGCCCGAACCGACGAGGACCCTCCACACTGGTCACGTGCGTTTCGACACCGTCCTGACCCAGGCTGACGTCCCCACGCTCCGTATCGAGGTTGCTGCGCTCCGGCTCCCAGGGCGTCGACTGGCGCGAGGCGTGAGCATGCAACGCGACGGGCGCGAACGCCCGTGGCAGTTCCAAGCGGTCGTTGACGAGCGCGATGAGAGTTGGACGTTCGACCGGGAGGGGCACACCCACCGCGACCGCTACGAGGAGGGCGTCCTCCACACCGTTGACGGGCCGTCGGAAGTCAGCTTCGCTCGCAGCGGCACGGTTGCCTCTCCCGTTCGGCTGCTCACTCCTGAGCTGCTCCTCCTGTGGGGGTCACCTGCGAGCTACTCACCGATGCTCGTCCAGCGGATCAACGAGCACTGGCTGCTGTTCACGTTCGAGCACGACCTCGACCCCGCGCAACGCACGACGCTGGTCATCGACGAGCGCGACGGAGTCGCACACCGCTCGTACGGAGTGGATCAGATCACGGTGATCACCGAGCTCCGCTTCATGGAAGACGACGAGCCGATGCCTCCACGTCCGCGCTTCCCTCGACTGCAGGAGTGGCCCCGGCTCGAGTACTGAAGCCACGCGCGCGAGGCGGCGCCCGGATGTGGACCGCCATCCGCGCACGATCTTGCGCTGCACGCTCCTCGGCAGACGAATCAGCAACCAACTCCCCCACCACCCTCCCCCGCGACCGAACCCGCGCTCCACGGATCGTCCTGCCGCGTGCTCCGGCCACCCGGTGCCCATGCGCAGCCGCCCGAGGATTCACTCAATGCATGCGCACCATGGGAGTCGAAGAAGAGCTGCTGCTCATCGACCGGACGACGGGTCACCCCGTCCCGGTCGCGGAACAGGTGCTCGCCCGTGCCGTCGCTGCCGGCGGCCCCGGCGACGGTGGCGAAGTCGTCGGCGAGATGCACCGGGAGGCCATCGAGGTCTTCACCCGCCCGCACTCGTCGCTCGCAGCGCTCGGTGGCCAGGTGCTCGCCAACCGTGAGTTCACCGAGATGCTCGCGTCCGAGGCCGGAGCACATGCCGCCCCCCTCGCGACCTCGCCCTGCCCGGTCGAGCCACACCCGACGGAGTCGGAGCGGTACACGACGATGATGCAGCGGTACGGCTCGCTGCCCCGGCGGGTGCTCACGTCCGGGCTGCACGTGCACGTCTCGGTGGACTCCCCGGAGGAGGGCGTCGCCGTCCTCGACCAGATCCGCACCTGGACCCCGATCCTCATCGCCCTCTGCGCGAACTCCCCGTTCCACGACGGCGCCGACACCGGCCACGCCAGTTGGCGGTCGATGCTCTGGAACCAGTGGCCGTCGTCGGGTCCGCAGGAACGCTTCGGTTCGCTGGCGCGCTACCGAGCGGTGATGGACGCGATGCTCAGCACCGGTGCGCTCCTCGACTCAGGCATGCTCTACCTCGATGCCCGGCTGTCGCAGAACCACCCGACGGTCGAGGTCCGGGTCGCCGACGTGCCGCTCGACCCCGGCACGACCGTCACGGTCGCCGGCCTGGTCCGCGCCCTGGTGGACACGGCGGCGAACGACGCCGCGATCGGCCGGGAGGCTCCCAACACCCCCGCCTGTGCGGTCCGGCTGGCGAACTGGCGAGCGGCGCTCGAGGGGCTCGACGGGTGCCTCGTCGATCCGACGACCGAGCGCCCGGCTCCGGCCCGGGACGTCGTGATGCTGCTCCTGGCGCACGTCCTGCCGGCCCTGACGGCGAACGGCGACGACCAGCTGGTCGAACGGGGCATCGCCGACCTCTTCGCCCGCGGCACCGGTGCCGCCCGCCAGCGCGCAGCCCGTCTGCCGATGACGGAACCGGGGTCGGACGACCTCGGGCACATCGCCCTCGCCGCGGCCCGGGCCGTCCCGGCCGCAAGCACCCACCTCGATGCAGCACGACCGCGGACCGTGATCGGACGGAGTACCCCATGACCCAGACGACGACGCCCCCCGCCCTCGGGGAAGAGCCCGGTGAACTCCTCGGACGACGGCCGCTCCGGTCGGGTGTCCGGGCGGTGCACTGGCACACCTCCACGGACCACAAGACGATCGGCAACCTCTACCTGGTGACCTCGTTCGGCTACTTCTGCCTCGCGGGACTGATGGCCGTCGTCATGCGGACCGAACTCTTCACCCCCGGACTCGACGTCCTGGACACCCGCGAGCAGTACAACCAGCTCATGACGATGCACGGCACCGTGATGCTGCTGCTCTTCGCCACCCCGCTGTTCGCCGGGTTCGCGAACGCGATCATGCCCCTGCAGATCGGCGCCCCGGACGTCGCCTTCCCGCGACTGAACGCCCTGTCCTACTGGCTGTACGTCTTCGGCAGCGTCATCGCGATGGGTGGCTTCCTCACGCCGGCCGGGTCGGCGTCGTTCGGCTGGACCGCCTACGCGCCACTGTCGGACACGACGTTCCAGCCCGGCCTCGGTGGGACCCTGTGGGTCGCGGGCCTGAGCATCACCGGGTTCAGCACGATCCTCGGGTCGGTGAACTTCATCACGACGATCGTGACGATGCGGGCCCCCGGGATGACCATGTTCCGGATGCCGATCTTCACGTGGAACGTGCTGATCACCTCGATCCTCGTGCTCATGGCGTTCCCGGTGCTCGCGGCGGCCTTGTTCGGGCTGCTGCTGGACCGGGCGTTCGACGCGCAGGTCTACAACCCGGCCAACGGCGGAGCTCTGCTCTGGCAGCACCTGTTCTGGTTCTTCGGCCACCCCGAGGTCTACGTGATCGCGCTGCCCTTCTTCGGGATCGTCTCCGAGGTGTTCCCGGTCTTCAGCCGCAAGCCGATCTTCGGCTACAAGACGCTGGTGTACGCGACGATCTCGATCGCGGCCCTGTCGATCTCGGTCTGGGCGCACCACATGTTCGCGACGGGCGGGGTCCTGCTCCCCTGGTTCTCCTTGATGACGATGCTCATCGCGGTGCCGACCGGCGTGAAGATCTTCAACTGGGTCGGCACGATGTGGCAGGGCTCGGTGACGTTCGAGACGCCGATCCTCTGGGCGATCGGGTTCCTCGTGACGTTCACGTTCGGCGGTCTGACGGGGGTGATCCTGGCGTCCCCGCCGCTGGACTTCCACGTGCACGACACCTACTTCGTCGTCGCACACTTCCACTACGTCGTGTTCGGCACGGTCGTGTTCGCGATGTTCTCCGGCTTCTACTTCTGGTGGCCGAAGTTCACCGGGAAGATGCTCGGCGAACGCCTGGGCAAGGTCCACTTCTGGATGCTCTTCATCGGGTTCCACACGACCTTCCTCATCCAGCACTGGCTCGGTGTGGTCGGCATGCCCCGCCGCTACGCGAGCTACCTGCCGGAGGACGGGTTCACCTGGATGCACCAGGTGTCGACCGTCGGGGCGATGGTGACCGCCGCGTCGATGCTCCCCTTCTTCCTGAACATCGTGCAGACGATGCGGCACGGCCAACGGGTCCGTGTGAACGACCCGTGGGGCTACGGCCGATCGCTGGAGTGGGCGACGAGTTGCCCGCCGCCCCGCCACAACTTCACCGCGATCCCGCGGATCCGATCCGAGTCGCCGGCGTTCGACCTGAACCACCCGGAGGCCGGTGTCCCCGTCGGTGTGGGTCGGGCGATGGACGCCCCTGATGCGCCGACGCACGACCAGGCGAGCGGCAAGACCCGGAAGCCGGAGGGCCCCGGGCAACAGGCGTGACCCCCGCACCGCTCAGTGCGGTCCGTGCCCCTCGGTGCCGCCGGGGGGCACGATCCGTTCCAGCAGTCGCAGCACCCGCTCCCCGTCGACCGAGCCCGGGTCGAGCAGCCACTGCACCTGCATACCGTCGGACACCGCGATGCTCAGGCTCGCCAGGTCCTCCGGGTCCAGGTCGTCACGGATCCGTCCTGCCGACTGGTCCCGCCGGATCAGGTCGGCCAGGTCGGCGCGCAGCCGGGTGAACCGGTCGCGCATGAACTCGCGGGTGGCCGGGTGCCCCTCCTGCACGGCGTCGGCGGAGAGGGTCGTGTAGAGCTGCACCAGCCCCGGTACGGCCCGGTTGCGGGCGGCGCTCTCGCGCATGTCGCCGATGGCGGACTTCATCCGCTCCGGTGCGCCCTGCTCGCGCACCTCGTGCTCGCGGTAGACGGCGAGCAGCAGTTCGTCGCGGCTCGGGAAGTAGTGCCGGAGAGCCGCGTGCGTGATGCCGAGGGCGTCCGCGACGGACCGCAACGAGGACGCGTCGACACCCTGCTCGGCGACCATCCGGATCATCTCATCGAGGATCTGCGCCCGTCGCTCGGTGCCCTTGCGGTAGCCGCCGCGGCGCGACGAAGTCGCTGCGTCATCATCGGCGGGGTCGTTCACCGTGCCAACTTACCGCTGGAAGGTTTTCGCGGCCAGTGGCGGACGGGAGGCCCGGATCACCACCGGTGACGTGCCTCCCGTCCGGTGGGTGTCAGGAACCGGCAGCCGACTCGCCGGCGTCAGCGCCGGCCTGCGGGACCGTGTACTCGTCCACCGGCGTCGGCAGGCCCGCGTCGAGTGCGGCCGTGATCTGCGCCAGGCAGCGCGCCAGGACCTCGTTGTCCTCCGCCGAGAGGTGGTCGATGACCTCGACCACTGCCTCGTGGAAGATCTCGTACGACTTGTCGATCTTGCGGGCGGCCTGCACCGTGGGCTCGAGCACCTGCGCCCGCCGGTCGGTGGGGTGCGGGACCCGGAGCAGGTCGCCCTTCTCGACCAGGCCGTCGACGATCTTGGTGACCGAGGCGTTCGAGACCGACAGCATGACGGCCAGGTCCTTCGGGCCCATGCTCCGGCCGTCGCGGTGCGCCTGCAGCATGTAGCGGACGGTGAGGAACTCGTTCTTCGTCAGACCGCTCTCGCCGCGGGCACGTTCGAGCTGGTCCTCTTCGGCGTGCTGCAGCCGCAGCAGGGCGTCGACCGCGGTCTTGGCGGACCGGGTGCGGGGCTCGCGGGCGTAGAGGTGGACGTGCTCGCGGCGGACGACGGTCAGCGGCATGCGTCAGGCGGCCGGAGCGACGAAGAAGTCGGCGTAGGACAGTTCGGTGCGGCGGGACAGCAGCGACGGGTCCTGGATCCGCTGGGCGACCCAGGCCTCGATGACGGCTGGATCGGTGAGTCCCACTCGCGGGTGGGAGCCGCCGAACCGAGTGTCGTGCGACGTGCTGTGGTACGTGCTCTGCATGGGTGCGCCTTCCTCGTCGAGGGTCTGCTGTCCGTCCGGACGAGCAAACTCTTTCACATCGTGAACTGTGAGGGCAACAAACAGTTTTGCCACTTGTACAGTTCGCGCACCGAACGACTGCGGTCCCCCGCGGACGCACACGAGCCCCTCCTCCAGCGGAGGAAGGGCTCGTGTGTGGAGCGGGACGGACTACTCCTTGTTGAGCTTGTCCTGCACCGTGCCGGCGATCTTCTCGACCGTGTTCGGCAGCTCGGTCGTGCCGTAGAGGCGCGCGTCCGGGTGCGTGGGCGGCGGCATCGGCACCGAGGTGGTGGGGCCGTCGTGGTACGAGTACTCGCCCTTGCCGTCGAACGACGGGCCGCTCGCCCACGAGCCTTCCTTCGCCTGGGCACCGTCGGAGAAGTTGAGGTACTGGTAGTGCACCTCCTGGTTCTCCTTGCTCTGCGGGAAGTTGCTCGGGACCGGCAGCGTCTCGAGGCCCTGCTCGCGCAGCTCGGCGGCGGCGGTCGCCCACATGTTCTGGTGCATGGTGTCGCGGGCGATGAGGAAGCTCAGCAGGTCCCGGACGCCGTGGTCGTCGGTCATGTGGTAGAGCCGTGCGGCCTGGACGCGGCCCTGCATCTCGGCGTTCTCGTTCGCCGTGAAGTCGGCGAGCAGGTTGCCGCTGGCCGTGATGTAGGAGCCCTGCCACGGGTTGCCCATGCTGTCGACCGGACGCGCACCGGCGCCGGCGACGATGGCGTGCTGGACGTCCGTGCCACCGACGATCGCGGCGACCGTCGGGTCGTCCTGCAGCGCGTCCTCGGTGATGCCGAGCGGGGACTTCTCGAGCAGCTGGGCGATCATCGTCGCGAGCATCTCGACGTGGCCCATCTCCTCGGCGCCGATGCCGAACACCATGTCGCGGTACTTGCCCGGGATGTGCATGTTCCACGCCTGGAACTGGTACTGCAGCGCGACGGAGATCTCGCCGTACTGACCACCGAGCACCTCCTGGAGCTTCCGCGCGTAGATCGCGTCGGGCTTGTCGGGGGTCGCCTTGAACTGGAGCTCTTGCTTGTGGAAGTACAAATCGTTCTCCTGTTTCTGTTCGGTTCGGGTGGACGGGTCAGAGGATCGGCGTGCCGCCGGTGACCGCGATGCGCGCACCGGAGACGTAGCTGCCGTCGTCGCTCGCGAGCAGGACGTACACCGGGGCCAGCTCTGCCGGCTGTCCGGCGCGACCGAGGGGTGTCTGGGTGCCGAACTGTTCGACCTGCTCGGCGGGCATCGTCGAGGGGATCAGCGGCGTCCAGATGGGGCCGGGCGCGACGCTGTTCACGCGGATGCCGCGCTCCCCGACGAGCTGCGCGAGCGCGGCCGAGAAGTTGGCGATCCCGGCCTTGGTCACGTCGTACGGCAGCAGGGTCGGCACCGGGTTGTCGGAGTTCACCGAGCTCGTGCCGATGATCGAGGCTCCCGACTGCAGGTGCGGCAGTGCTGCCTTGACGAGGTGGAAGTAGGCGCTGAGGTTCGTCGCGAGGGTGTGGTCCCACTCCTCGTCGGTGATCTCCTCGAGCGTCTCGTGGGTCATCTGGTACGCGGCGTTGTTCACCAGCACGTCGATGCCGCCGAGCTCGGACACCGCGGTGTCGATGATGCTGCGGCAGTAGGCCGGGTCACTGACGTCACCGGGGAAGAGCACGGCCTTGCGACCGGCGTCCTCGATCCAGTGCTTGGTCTCCTGCGCGTCCTCTTCCTCTTCGGGCAGGTAGGAGATCAGGACGTCGGCACCTTCGCGGGCGAAGGCGATCGCGACCGCCTTGCCGATACCGCTGTCACCGCCGGTGATCACGGCCTTCTTGCCGGCGAGCTTGCCGGATCCCTTGTAGCTGGTCTCGCCGTGGTCCGGCTTCGGTCCCATCGCCTGCTCGGAACCGGGGGGTTGCTGCTGTTGATCGCTCATGTCACTCCCTGGACGAAGGTCATCGTGCAGGGGGTCATGGTCGGCGGGCGTCGCTGGACGGCCGTCCGGAGTGTTCAGATCACGCGGACGGGCACCGCGTGCCCGCCGGTCAGGAGGCGGTGGTCGCCCGTCCGAGCCACTCCTGCAGCAACGCCCGCTCGGGGTCGGTCAGCCCGGGGAGTGCCGGAGCGGCGGCACGGACGGCCTGCAGCGCAGCGAGGGTCATCGACGCTCCCTCGTCAGGGTCGCCGCCTGCCCATGCGGGCGGGTCCGTGACGATGGCGGCCAGGACCGTGTCGAGCATGAGTTCGGGCAACGAGGGTCCGGCGCCGTCTCCGCCGACTCCAACGTCCTCGCCGTGTCCGCTGGCATGCCCGCCGCCGTGTCCGCCGGCGAGCATCGTCAGCATCGACCCGGCGCCGGCCGCGCGGATCATCGCGACCGCCTGCTCCTCGGGCACGCGGAGGCGTCCGGCGGCGGCGACCCGGTGCACCCGCGCACGGAGCACCTCCAGTCCGGCAGCGACCGCCGGGGAGTCGTCGTCGCGGTCCGAGGCGTAGAGCAGACGGAACAGCGCGGGGTTGGCGAGCCCGAAGGCCACCTGCACCCGCCACGAGTCGCGGAGGTCCGCGACCGGGTCCCCGCCGCCGCCGACCTCGGCGGCGGCGTGCTCGGTCTTCGCGGCGACGAACTCCGCCAGGACGCGCTCGGCGACCGCGTCGAGCAGGCCGTCCTTGTCACCGAAGAGCCGGTAGATCGCCGGCGACTGGACACCGGCGGCGAGCGCGACGCTCCGGGTGGTGACCGCGGCGACACCGTCCTCGGCGAGCAGGCGTGCGGCCGCGGTGACGATGCGGGTGCGCGGATCCGGTGCGGGGCTCATGGTTCCGATGCTACCGAGGCGGTGGTATCGCCGCTTCCCTCATGGCGTTTCCAATGATACTGTCCTCGTGTTACCACTGGAAACACGATCGGAGCAGCCATGATCATCGTCACCGGAGCCACCGGACAGCTCGGCGGGGCAGTCGTCGCCCACCTCCTCGAACACGTCCCCGCTCGGGAGCTCGCCGTCAGCGTCCGCGACCCACGGTCGGACGCCGCACGCCGGCTCGCCGACCGGGGCGTGCAGGTCCGACGGGGTGACTTCACCGAGCCCGCCACGCTCCCCACGGCGTTCGCGGACGCCAGCCGGGTGCTCATCGTCTCCGGGCCGGCCGACCCCGAGCCGCACCGCGTCGCCGTCGAGGCAGCGGTCACCGCCGGCGCCGGACACATCGTCTACACCGCACACATGGCGACCTCCCCGGACTCCCACTTCGGTCCCGCCCGGCAGCACGCCGCCACGGAGCAGGACCTGGCCACCACCGGCATCGCCACCACGTCCCTCCGCAACGGTTTCCACGCCTCCAGCGCACCCTTCATGCTCGGCGCCGGCCTCCGGACCGGCGAGCTCCGCCTGCCCGCCGACGGTCCCGTCGCCTGGACGGCGCAGGCGGACCTGGCCGTGGCCGCCGCGATCGCCCTGACGGACCCCGACCGCCTGCACGGCATCACCCCGCCGCTCACCGCGTCCCGGGCGCTCGACATGGACGAGCTCGCCGAGATCGTCTCGCGGGTCACGGGTCGGACCCTCACCCGGACCGTGGTCGACGAGGACGAGTACCGCGCAGAACTCGTCGCCGGCGGACTCCCCGAGGCGTTCACCCCGATGATGACCGGGTTCTTCGCAGCCGCACGTGACGGCGAGTTCGCCACGGTCGACCCGATGCTCGCCGACCTCCTCGGCCGCGAGCCGCGGAGCATCGAGGACGTCCTCGCCGACGCACTGCGGGCGCACTGATCGCGCGCGGCGCCGGACGGGAGGCGCGGGGCGGGCCCGGCACGGGCCTCCCGTCCGGCACCTGAACGGGCACCGGCGTACCGTCCACGACGTGGATCTCCAGCTGCAGGACCGTGTCGCACTCGTCGTCGGCGGGAAGGGGTACATCGGCACTGCCGTCGTCGACCGCCTCCGCCAGGAGGGCGCCACCGTCGTCGTCGCCTCCCGCACCGCCGACGCCCCGGGAACCGTCGCGATGGACACCGCCGACCAGGCATCGGTCGACACCGCCGTCGCCCGCGTGCTCGAGGACCATGCGCGCATCGACGTCCTCGTGGTCACCGCGGCCCCGGCGGCGAACACCCTCGACCCCGAGCGCCGCTCCGACCCGGACCAGGTCGCCGCGGCCGTCGACGGCAAGGCCCTCGGGTTCCTCCGCGTGGCGAACGCCGTCCTGCCCGCGCAGCGCCGGGCCGGCTTCGGCCGCGTCGTCGTCGTCAGTGGACAGAACGCCTACCTCTCGGGGAACATCACGACCTCGCTGCGCAACGCGGCGACGAACGTGATCGCGAAGAACCTGGCCGACGAGACCGCGGGCACCGGCGTGACCGTCAACGTCGTCAACCCGGGCACCGTGACCGATCAGCCCGACGCCGAGGTCCGACCGGGTGCCGGCGGCCAGTCCAGCCCGAAGCAGATCGCCGACTTGGTCGCGTTCCTGTCCTCCCCGCTGTCGGTCGTGTCCGGCGAGTCGATCTCGATCGCCCATCGTGTCCTCGGGAGCGTCACCGTCTGACCGGCTGGCACGTCTCTTCCGCCGCGCGACGGGCGGGTGTTGACTGCCGCCATGCAGCAGGTCCACTCCGCCGATGGCACCTCCATCGCCTGGGAGGCCGTCGGCCCGTCCGACGCCCCCGGAGTCGTCGTGGTCGGCGGGGCGTTCAGCACCGCCGACGCCGCCCGACCACTCGCGCACGCCCTCGCCGAGGCGGGCCTCCGGGGTGTGGTCCTGGACCGCCGTGCCCGCGGCGGATCCGGGGACACGTGGCCGTACGCGCCCGGACGGGAGGTCGAGGACCTCATCGCCGTCGCCGCGGCCGCCGGTGGCGTCCGTGCCGCGCTCGGGCACTCCTCGGGCGCCGTCCTGGCCCTCCGTGCGGCGACCGGTGGACTCGAGGTCGACCACCTCTTCCTCTCCGAGCCGCCCTTCGCGTTCGAGGACTCCCGCCCGCCGCAGGCCCCGGACCTGGTGGACCGACTGCAGGCGCACCTCGACGCCGGGCGACCCGAGGACGCCGTCGTCCTCTTCCAGCGCGAGGCCGTGGGCCTGCCCGACGAGGTCATCGAACAGATCCGGCACGCACCGATGTGGCCGGCCCTCGTCGCCGTCGCGCAGTCGACCGTGTACGACGCGACGATCACCGCCGAGACGCCGGTGCCCTCCCCCGTGATGGCGGCCGTGTCGATGCCGGTGACCGTCCTGCGGGGTGGGCGGACCTGGCCGTTCCTGGTGACTGCGACCGACCGGCTCGCGGAACTCCTGCCGACCGGGAGGCTCGTGGTCGTCCCCGAGTCGGAGGACCATGCACTCCACCCGGCGGGTACGGCGCGGGAGGTCGCGGCAGCGCTCGGGGCGTGATGGCGGCGCACGCTCGGGGCGTGATGGCGGCGCACACGGCGCACGACGACCTACCGCCACGACGACCGACCGACCAGCCGCCGCGAACGACGAAGGCCCCGATCTCTCGATCGGGGCCTTCGTCGTGCTGCTCTCCATCGGAGAGCCCTGGTGCGCGAGGGGGGACTTGAACCCCCACGCCGTTTCCAGCACACGGACCTGAACCGTGCGCGTCTACCAATTCCGCCACTCGCGCCAGCGACGAGAACACTACCATGCACAGACGGTGCCCGGAGCCAACCACTACCATGCAGAGGTCAGCGACCGAGAACGTGGGGACCATGGGCTTACTGGACAACTTCGAGCGAGGGCTGGAGCGCGCCGTCAACGGCGCGTTCGCGAAGACCTTCCGCTCCGGTGTGCAGCCGGTCGAGATCACCGCGGCACTGCGGCGTGAACTCGACACCAAGGCTGCCGTGGTCTCCCGCGAGCGCATCCTCGTGCCGAACGAGTTCACGGTGCGGCTCGCTCCGCCGGACCACACCCGGATGAACGACGTCGGGCGGCCGCTCATCGACGAGCTCACGCAGCGGGTGCAGCAGCACGCGGTGGCGCAGAACTACTCGTTCTCCGGCCCCGTCACCATCCGTCTGCAGCAGGACGGCACCCTCTCCACCGGCATCCTCGAGATCGACTCGACGACGGTGCAACGTGACGTCGCCTGGGTCGCGGTCCTCGACATCGGCTCGCAGCGCCACCGTCTCCAGCGCGGCCGCACGGTCATCGGCCGCGGCACGGACGCCGACATCACGGTCGCCGACACCGGCACGAGCCGCAAGCACGTCGAGGTCCTGTGGGACGGCAAGCACGCGCAGGTGAACGACCTCGGGTCGACGAACGGGTCGAAACTCAACGGTGAGCGCTTCAGTCAGGCGATCCTCGAGCCGGACTCAACCATTGAGATCGGTCGGACCCGTATGGTGTTCCGGGTGATCCCGGAGAACGACGGAGGTGCGCGATGACCACGGGCCTGACTCTGCTCGTCCTGCGCTTCGCGTTCCTCGCGGTGCTGTGGCTGTTCGTCTTCGTGATCGTCTTCGCGCTGCGCAGCGACCTCTTCGGCCAACGCGTCCGTGCGATCCCGACCGACCCCAAGGCCGGCCCGTCGACGCCGACCACGCCGCCGATGCCGGCCGGTGCCGGGACCGCCGCCGCAGCCTCCGGGGCGTCGCCCAGCGCCTTCACCGAGCTGATCGGCCAGCCCAACACCCCGACGGCCTCCCCCTCCGGAGCGGTCGCCACCCGTCTCGTCATCACCGAAGGTGCTCGTGAGGGCATGGAGATGCCCCTCGGCGGCGGCCCCATCACGATCGGCCGCTCCAGCGAGAGCAACGTCGTGATCCGCGACGACTACACCTCCACCAACCACGCCCGGCTCGACCTGCAGGGCGGTGCCTGGGTGCTGACCGACCTCGGGTCGACCAACGGCACCTTCGTGGGCGGCCAGAAGGTCACCGTTCCCACCACCGTGGCGGAACGCACCCCGATCACCATCGGGACGACGACGTTCGAGCTGCGGCGGTAGTCCCGGGATGACGGCTCGCACGCTGAGCGCCGCTGTGTCCCACGTCGGACGCATCCGCGCGAACAACCAGGACTCCGGCTACGCCGGGCAGCACCTGTTCGCGGTGGCCGACGGCATGGGCGGGCACGCCGGCGGTGACGTCGCCTCAGCCATCGCGATCCGGCGGATCCGCGAGGTCGACCGTGAGTTCCCGTCCGCGCACGACGCCGAGTTCGCGCTGCAGTCCGCACTGATCGCCGCGAACCAGCTCATCACCGAGACGGTGTTCGAACACCAGGAACTCACCGGCATGGGCACCACGGTGAGCGCCATGATCCGGGTCGGCGACCAGCTGGCGATCGCCCACATCGGCGACTCACGCATCTACCGCTGGCGTGACGGCGAACTGCAGCAGATCACCGCTGACCACACGTTCGTGCAGCGTCTCGTCGACAGCGGCCGCATCACGCCCGAAGAGGCCGCCGTGCACCCCCGCCGCTCGGTCCTGATGCGCGTGCTCGGCGACGTCGACGCCGCGCCGGAGGTCGACACCGCGATCATGGACATCCGCCCGGGCGACCGGTGGCTGCTGTGCTCCGACGGACTGTCGTCCTACCTGGCGGAAGAGCGCATCCGGCACGCGCTCGCGTCGACGATGGACGCCAACCAGGTGACGCAGCGTCTGGTCAAGGAGACGCTCGACCACGGTGCGCCCGACAACGTCACGGTCGTCGTGCTCGACGTCACCGACTCCGAGCCGGGCGACGACGACGACGCGGCCACGACGGTCGGTTCGGCCGCAGCCCCCCTCACCTTCGAGGCGTCCACCGGCCGCAAGCCGATCCGGCTCCCCACCATCCTGCTCCACCCACTCAAGGTCTCGAGCGCTCCGGAGGACTCGCACTTCGAGCCCGAGTCGGACCAGTACTTCGCCGAACTCATCGCCGAGGACCGCCGCCGCCGGGTCCGACGCCGCGTCTCGTGGTCGATCGCGCTCGTCGTCGCGATCCTGGCCCTCGTCGGCGCACTCTTCCTCGGCTACCGCATCGTGCAGGACCACTACTACGTGGGCACGGACCGCGGTTCGGTCGCGATCTACAAGGGCGTCCAGCAGTCGATCGGCCCGATCGCGCTGTCCGATGTCTACGAGGACACCGACATCGCGCTGACCGAGCTCCCCGACTACACGCGTGAGAACGTCCGGTCGACGATCAACGCGACCTCGCTGCAGGACGCGCGAGCGATCGTCGAGCGCCTGCGCACCGCCGCCGCGACCGGCCAGGACCAGAGCGGGACGGGAGGCTCGGCCGACTCCCCGACGTCGTCACCGTCCGCCTCCCCCTCCGGGTCCGCGACGCCCCGTACCCCGTCACCCTCTCCGTCGAGGAGCGCACGATGAGCGCCACGACCGCACCCTCGTTGACCCAGGCGATCACGATCAAGCTCCGGGAGCCGGCTCGCGCGCGGAACCTCGAGCTCGTGCTGCTCGTCATCGCATGCGGCATCTGCGCGGGGGCGATGGTGCTCGTGCAACTCGGTACCAAGGGCCGGGTCTTCGACACCTCGGTGCTCTGGACCGCGGCCTCGATCCTCGGCCTCGCGCTGGTGATGCACGTCATCCTGCGGATCGTCGCGAAGAACGCCGATCCGTTCATCCTCCCGGTCGCGCTCGTGCTGAACGGCATCGGCATCGCCGAGATCTACCGGATCGACATCCACAACGGCGTCGAGGGCTGGGCGGCCATCGGCGTGAAGCAGATCGCCTGGACGCTGCTCGCGATGGTGTTCGCGATCGCGACGATCCTGCTCGTGCGCAACCACCGGTTCCTGCAGCGCTACCGGTACATCTTCATGCTGCTCACGATCGTGCTGCTCCTGCTGCCGATGCTGCCCGGCATCGGCACGAACATCGGCGGTGCCCGGGTCTGGATCCGGATCGGACCGTTCTCGTTCCAGCCGGGCGAGCTCGCGAAGATCACGATGGCGCTGTTCTTCGCCGGCTACCTGGTCACCGCGCGGGACAGCCTGTCGATCGTCGGCCGGAAGTTCCTCGGCATGACGTTCCCGCGCGCCCGTGACCTCGGCCCGATCCTCATCATCTGGGGTGTGGCGATGAGCGTGCTGGTGTTCCAGCGCGACCTCGGCACGGCGCTGCTGTACTTCGGCCTGTTCCTCGTGATGATCTACGTCGCGACCGCCCGGCTCAGCTGGGTCGTGATCGGCCTCGTCCTCTTCGTCGGCGGCGCCCTCGTCGCGGCGAGCGTCCTGGTCTACGTCCAGGGCCGGTTCGAGCAGTGGCTCGACCCGTTCGACCAGCAGATCTTCCTGCGGCAGACGCAGGGCAGCTACCAGCTCGTGCAGGGCCTGTTCGGCTTCGCCAACGGCGGCATCACGGGCACCGGACTGGGGCAGGGCCGCCCGTACATCACGCCGGTCGCCAACGCCGACTACATCATCGCCTCGATCGGTGAAGAGCTCGGTCTGATCGGCGTCTTCGCGGTCCTCGGTCTGTTCGTCGTCCTGGTCTCCCGCGGCATCCGCGTCGGGTTCATGGCCCAGGACGACTTCGGGAAGCTGCTCGGCATCGGGTTCGGCTTCACGATCGCCCTGCAGGTCTTCGTCGTCGTCGGCGGCATCACCCGGATCATCCCGGTCACCGGACTCACCACGCCGTTCATGGCGGCGGGTGGTTCGTCCCTCGTGGCGAACTGGATCATCGCGGCGATGCTGCTGCGCCTGACCGACTCGATCCCCGCCGAACAGCGCATCCAACAGGGTGCGTTGTCGGAGCGGGGCAACACCGGCCGTGGCCGGTCCAGGAAGGAGCGCCGGTGAACCGCCAACTCCGCGGCGTCTCGACCGTCGTCGTGCTCATGTTCGTCGCACTCTTCGTGTCGACGACGTCCATCCAGTTCTTCGCGGCGGACTCGCTCCGCGCCGACAGCCGGAACTCCCGAACCATCCTGGACAGTTACTCGACCAAGCGCGGCGCGATCCTCGTCGACGGGAAGCCGATCGCCGAGTCCACCGCGGTCGACGACCAGTACCAGTACCAGCGCAAGTACAACAACGGCGAGCTCTACTCGGCAGTCACCGGCCACTTCACGATCGGCCAGGGCAACTCCGGCATCGAGAGCGCAGAGAACGCCGTGCTGTCCGGCAACAGCGACGACTCGTTCTTCCAGAACCTCAACGCGATCCTCACCGGCCAGGACGTCCAGGGCGACAACGTCAACCTGACGATCGACCCCGACGTGCAGCAGGCCGCGTACGACGCCCTCGGTGCGAACACGGGTGCGGTCGTCGCGATCCAGCCGAAGACCGGCAAGATCCTGGCGATGGTGTCGAAGCCGGGCTACGACCCGAACACCCTCACGTCGCACGACACGAAGGACGTCATCGCGCGCTACGAGGCGCTCGAGTCCGACGCGTCCAAGCCGCTGGCGAACCGTGCCATCGCGGGCGACCTGTACACGCCCGGGTCGGTGTTCAAGCTCGTGGTCGCCTCCGCGGCACTGGCGAGCGGGGACTACACGCTCGACTCGACGCTCCCGAACCCGTCGACCCTGACCCTGCCGGGCAGCAGCTCACGGATCAACAACGCCGAGGGCGGCAGCTGCGGTGGTGGCGACGAGGTGAAGCTCCGCGTCGCGATCCAGTACTCGTGCAACATCCCCTTCGCCGAACTCGGTCGCAAGCTCGGGTACCAGGCCATCAAGAAGACCGCGGACGAGTACGGCTTCGGCAGAGTCATCGACGTCCCGACCTCGGCGACCCCGAGCCAGTACCCGGAGCCCGAGTCGACGGCCGAGCTCATGCTCAGCTCGTTCGGCCAGGCCAGCGACCGCGTCACCCCGCTGCAGATGGCGATGGTGTCCGCCGGCATCGCGAACGGCGGCCGCGTCATGCAGCCGTCGCTCGTGGAGTCGATCGAGACGAGCGACCTCAAGACCGTCGACTCGTTCTCGCCGAAGCAGTACAGCGCCCCGCTGTCGTCCGACGCGGCTTCCGACCTGACCGAGGCGATGCAGAGCGTCGTCAACGCGGGGACCGGAACGAATGCGAAGATCGACGGGGTCGACGTCGCCGGCAAGACCGGGACGGCCGAGGGCGGCACGGGCGATCCCTACACACTCTGGTTCACGGGCTTCGCCCCCGCCAAGGACCCCGAGGTCGCGGTCGCCGTGGTCGTCGGGAACGGCGGCGGGCTCGGGCAGTCCGGAGTCGGCAACACGGTCGCGGCTCCCGTCGCGAAGAAGGTCATGGAGGCGGTGCTGAACAAATGAGACCCACCAGCGGACTCACCTTCGGTGGGCGGTACCAGCTCTCCTCCCGAGTCGCCATCGGCGGCATGGGAGAGGTGTGGCAGGCGACTGACCTCGTCATCGGGCGCACCGTCGCCCTGAAGATCCTCAAGGACGAGTACCTCGGCGACCCCGGGTTCCTGGAGCGCTTCCGCGCCGAGGCCCGGCACGCCGCACTCGTCAACCACGAGGGCATCGCCAACGTGTTCGACTACGGCGAGGAAGACGGCAGCGCCTACCTCGTGATGGAGCTCGTCCCCGGCGAAGCACTGTCGACGATGATCGAGCGCGAGCACACCCTGCCCGTCGACAAGGTCCTCGACATCGTCGCCCAGACCGCGAACGCCCTGCAGGCAGCGCACGCGGTCGGCCTGGTGCACCGCGACATCAAGCCGGGCAACCTGCTCATCACCCCGGACGGCCGCGTCAAGATCACCGACTTCGGGATCGCACGCATCGCCGACCAGGTGCCGCTCACCGCGACCGGCCAGGTCATGGGCACCGTCCAGTACCTCTCGCCCGAACAGGCGAGCGGCCACCCGGCGTCCCCGTCCACGGACGTGTACTCGCTCGGCATCGTCGCGTACGAGTGCCTGGCAGGTCGGCGACCCTTCACGGGTGAGTCGCAGGTCGCCATCGCGATGGCGCACATCAACGACCAGCCGCCCGCGCTCCCGGGGACCGTCCCGGAGCCGGTGGCGGCCCTCGTGATGTCCTGCATCGCGAAGAAGCCCGCCGACCGCCCGGCGACCGCGGCCAACCTCGCCCGCGCCGCCCAGGCCCTCCGTCGTGGCGACGTCGCCGCAGCGACCGTCGCCGTACCGGCCATCGGCGGCGCCGGGACCGTGGCGTTCAACCCGCCGCCCGGCAACGACGCGGCGACCGCGCTCATCGGCACCCAGGCGAACGCCCCGGTCGTCGGTGGTGGCGCTCCGGGCAGCCCGGCTGGCCCCGGAGAGGACACCGACGAGCGGAAGAGCCGCGCGTGGATCTGGTGGCTCGTCGGCGCGGTCGTGGTGATCGCCGCGATCGTGATCGGCGTGCTCGTCTTCGCGAACGGCGACCCCGACCCGAAGCCGACGACGCCGAGCCGGAGCGCCACCCCGTCCCAGGTGCAGACACCGAGTCAGGAACCCTCGGCGACCCCGACGGAGGTCCGGACGACGATCAACCCGGCCGACTTCGTGGGGCGCCCGACGGACCAGGTCCAGGGTGAACTGCAGGGCATGGGCTTCTCGGTCCGGGTCCAGGACGGCGACCCCGCCGAGACCGCCGAGCAGGCGAACACCGTGCAGTCGATCAGCCCGACCGGCAGCCTGTCGGACGGCACGCTGATCACCCTCCGGGAGTTCACGGCTCCGCCGTCGGTCAACAAGCCGAACACCCCGAGCGCCGGCGCGGTCTCCGCCACCGGAGCGGTGACGTTCAGCTGGTCGACCGCCACCTGCCCGACCGGGTACACCGTCTCGAAGTACTCGTGGACGGTCTCCGGCGGCAAGGACTCCAGCGGCGCGACGAGCGGCGACACCTCGGAGACCTCGGTCGACATCCAGGCCGACCAGGCCGGCGACGACGTCACCCTGTCGTACACCGTCACGTGCGGGAACCTCGCCGCGTCGAGCAGCTCCGACCCGGCCACGGCCACGTGGGTGGCACCGGTGGAGCCCACGGACGCGCCGAGCTCGACGGCGACGCCGCAGGACTGACGCGCCACACGCGCCACCGCCCGGGGCCCCGACACGGAACGTGTCGGGGCCCCGCCACGTTCCGGTAACGGTTGCTCGCGGAGCGCCGTCAGCCAGCGTCCCTCCAGAGACCCCTGCCGTAGACTTGCCCGGACGGACATTCGGAGGAGTACGTGCCTGAAGGTGTGACCGCGGGGATCACGCTCCTCGCCAACCGGTACGAGATCGGTGACGTCATCGGACGCGGCGGCATGGCCACCGTGCACGTCGGCACCGACACCCGACTGGGCCGGCGAGTGGCCGTGAAGCTGCTCAAGCCGAGCCTCGCCAACGACCCGGCGTTCCGCACGCGCTTCCGGCAGGAGGCCCAGGCCGCAGCCCGCATGGCGCACCCGACGATCGTCCGGGTCTACGACGCCGGTGAAGAGACCGTGCGCGAGAACTCCGGCGCCGAGGTGCAGGTCCCCTTCATCGTGATGGAGTACGTCGAAGGCCGCCCGCTGAGCGAGATCGTCGCGGAGGGTCCGGTCGTGCAGGAAGAGGCCGCGCGCATCGTCGAGGGCATCCTCACCGCGCTCGAGTTCTCCCACCGCGCAGGCGTCGTCCACCGCGACATCAAGCCCGCCAACGTCATGATCACCCACTCGGGCCAGGTCAAGGTGATGGACTTCGGTATCGCCCGTGCCATCACCGACACCTCGGCCACGGTGGCGCAGACCACGTCGATCCTCGGCACTGCGTCGTACTTCTCGCCGGAGCAGGCCCGCGGCGAGGTCGTCGACGCCCGCACCGACCTGTACTCGACCGGCATCGTGCTGTTCGAGCTGCTCACCGGGCACCCGCCCTTCCGGGGCGCGTCGCCCGTGGCCGTGGCTTACCAGCACGTCAGCGAGCAGCCCGTCCCTCCGTCGACCCTCACGTCGACGGTGTCACCGGCCCTCGATGCCGTCACGCTGCACGCCCTCGTGAAGGACCGCACCCGCCGGTTCCAGAACGCCGCCGAGTTCCGCCGGGACCTGCAGCAGGCGGCCGCCGGCCACGTCCCGATCTCGAAGAAGAAGCTCGCGGCCGCCGCCGCGGACGACGCCGCACTGCTGTTCGGGGTCAACCCCCGCGCCGCCGCCACTGCCGACGTCACGTTCCGCGAGCTCGACGACACGCAGGAGCGCCGTCCCCAGCGGACCCAGAACCGTCCACCGGTCGCCTGGATCTGGCTCGGCATCGTCCTGACCATCGCCGTCATCGCCGCCGTGGCCTACTTCGTCGCGAACCTCGAGCCGGGCAAGCCGCCGGTGAGCTCCTCGATCAAGGTCCCGAGCGTGTCCGGCCAGACCTTCGACGAGGCCCAGGCGACACTCGAACGACGGGGTCTGAAGGGAGTCCGCGACGACGAACCGTCCGACGACGTGGACGAGGACGACGTCATCCGGACGATCCCGGGTTCCGGTACCTCCGTGGCGCGGGACCAGGACATCCGCATCATCGTCTCGACGGGGCCGGAGCAGATCGCGGTCCCCGACGTCCAGTCGCAGACGCAGGACGCTGCGACCAAGGCCCTCGAGTCCGCCGGCTTCTCGGTCGGAGCGGTCAGCTCGGACTACTCGCCGACGGTTCCGGAAGGGACCGTCCTGAGCAGCGACCCGGCGTCGGGCGGCACCCAGGCGAAGGGCTCGGTCGTGAACCTCGTCGTGTCCAACGGCAAGGTCCAGCTGCCGGACGTCACGCAGCAGCCGTTCGACACCGCCCGTTCGACCCTCGCCGGCCTCGGGCTCACGGTACAGCCGGCGCCGACCTACGCCTGCACGGGCACCACGGTGACCCAGCAGAGCGTCCCCGCGGGCGACGTCGCCCAGGGCAGCAGCGTGACCCTGACCTACTGCGCCGGCACCGCACAGCCCCAGCGTCAGCCGTCACGACAGCCAGCGGCCCCCTCCGACGGAGGAGCCGACAACGGCGGCACGACCGGCGGCGGCGGCGCGACCCTGAACCAGGGCGACGACGGCTGACGGCTGGGAGCGCCTCTGCGCCTCCGAGTGGTCAGTCCGCGAGTCCGGGGACCCGGGAACCAGGGGTCGGGTCAGCGTCCGGAGATGAGCGGACCGAGACCGGCTGCGCGCTCGGCTGCGCCGCTGAGCCCGGCAGTCTCGAGCCAGTTGCCCACCATCCGGTACCCGCCCTCGGTCAGGACGGACTCCGGGTGGAACTGCACACCGTAGACCGGTGCGCCGCGGTGCTGGACGCCCATGATGACGCCACCCGCGGTCCGGGCCGTGATCGTCAGTTCGTCGGGCACCGTGCCGTCGACGATCGCCAGCGAGTGGTACCGCGTGGCCGTGAAGGGGTGCGGGACGCCGGCGAAGAGCACGCTGTCGTCGTGGTCGACCTGCGACGTCTTGCCGTGCATGAGTTCGTCGGCGTGCGTGACGGTGGCTCCGAGAGCCTCTGCGATCGCCTGGTGTCCGAGGCAGACGCCCAGCAGGGGCTTGTCAGCCGCGATGGCTGCCCGCACGGTCGGGATCGAGACGCCGGCGTCGGCCGGGGTACCCGGGCCGGGAGACAGCAGCACACCGTCGTACTCGGCGATGCGATCGGCGATCTCGCCCACCGGGAACGCGTCGTTGCGGACGACGTCGGTGTCCGCCCCGAGCTGCTGCACGTAGCCGTTCAGCGTGTACACGAAGCTGTCGTAGTTGTCGACGACGAGGATCTTGGTCATGGGCCGTCCACCGTACTCGTGTGTGATGTGAGTCCCGTCCGACGGGGCGGGAACGCACGCATGGTGACGGTAGGATACCGGCCATGGCCATGGACAAGGACCGCACCAAGCCCGCCCGGACGACCCGAGCCGACTCGGTCGACACCGCGGGGGACCAGCCGAACCCCGTCTGGTTCAAGCCCGTCATGTTCGGTTTCATGCTGATCGGACTCGCATGGGTCATCGTCTTCTACGTCTCCGGCGGCACGCTGCCGGTCCCGTCGCTGAACTCGTGGAACATCCTGATCGGCTTCGGCATCATGTTCGTCGGGTTCCTGATGACGACGCGGTGGCGCTGACCGCCTGCTCCGCACTCCCTCGACGCCCGTCGCACCACTCCTGGTGCGGCGGGCGTCGTCGTCTTTCCACAAGCTGCGGGTGCCGCGCATCGCCAGCCGGGAGGCTCAGGGCGCGTTGTCCACAGATCGTGCAGTTCTCCACACACCTGTCCCCACCCCAGATGCCTGGTTTTCCACAGGCTCCTCCACATTGGGGATAATCACACCGGTGTAACTCACGGACTTGTCCCCAGGTGTGGAGAACTCGGGCGGCAGGTGTGGAGAACTGATGTGCGCTTCGCTCCGGCGTCCGACCGCACGGGTCGGTCGCCAATGCAGAACGCCCCACCGAAGCGAGCGGTGGGGCGTTCTGCGAAGCCGTCGGCCGGAGTGTGCTGAGGCGTCAGCCGGTGGTGACCGCGTACCCGACGAAGCAGAGCGCGATGGCGACCACGGCCTCCAGTCCGAGCAGCGCCACCTGCAGGCCACGCTGCCGGACGTTGCGCGTCCGGGCGAACACGAACCCGGTGACGAAGCCGGCGATGATGCCACCGACGTGCGCCTGCCACGAGATGTTCGTGCCGGGCAGGAAACCGATCACCAGGTTCAGGCCGATCACGACCAGGAGCGACACGGCGTTGTTGCCGAGGCTGCGCTGCAGGACGAAGAACGCCGCGAACAATCCGAAGATCGCGCCAGACGCCCCGACGACCCAGGTACCGGGTGCCAGGAAGGTGACGAGCACCGAGCCGCCGACCCCGGCGATGCAGAACAGCGCCAGGAACCGCCACGTCCCGAGCATGTTCTCGAGCATCCGACCGAAGATCAACAGCGCCCACATGTTGAAGGCGAGGTGCAGGAACGTCGAGTGCACGAAGAGCACGGTCACGATTCGCCACGGCTGCGTCGGGAGCAGCGCCGAGTTGTACGCGAGCCACTGGCTCAGGAACCCGCCGGACACCCGGTCGAGCAGCCACACGACCACCGACACGGCGATCAGGACGACCGTCGCCTTCTGGTCGAGCATCGCGAACCGGCGCCGAGCGACCGTCAGGCTGCTCGGACCGGACGCACGACGGTTCTCGGTGAACTTCGCCCGCTGCTCACGCACGCACTCGGGGCAGTGCACCCCGACCGCTGCCGGCGTCTGGCACTCCGGGCAGATGGTCCGCCCGCAGCGTTGGCAGAGCACGAAGCTCGGCCGGTCCGGGTGCCGGTAGCAGGTGTTGGGCGAAGCCGAGGTGGAGTCGGTCACTCGGTTCAGACGTCCTCGACGTCGATGCTCTGGATGACGACGTCCTCGACGGGCTTGTCACGACCGTCGGTCGGGACGCCCTCGATCACGTCGACGACGGCACGGGACTCGTCGTCGGCGACCTCACCGAAGATGGTGTGCTTGCCCTGCAGCCATGGGGTCGCCACCGTGGTGATGAAGAACTGCGAGCCGTTGGTGCCACGGCCACCCTGGAGGCCGGCGTTCGCCATGGCGAAGATGTAAGGGTTCTGGAAGGTGAGCTCCGGGGAGATCTCGTCGTCGAAGCGGTAGCCCGGGCCGCCGATGCCCTGGCCGAGCGGGTCGCCGCCCTGGATCATGAAGTCCTTGATGATGCGGTGGAAGACGACACCGTCGTAGAGCTTGTCGGTCGACACCTTGCCGGTGCCGGGGTGCGTCCACTCCTGGGTGCCGGTCGCGAGACCGACGAAGTTCTGGACGGTCTTCGGTGCGTGGTTGCCGAACAGGTTGACGCGGATGTCGCCCTTGTTGGTGTGGATCGTTGCGACAGCGGTGTGCAGAGACATGACCTGATTCTCGCATGTGCCGCTGGATGTGCACGGGACGCACAGCCGGGGTTCCGTGACCTGTCAGGCGCTCGGGTGGCAGTATGGGGTCACGTCGACCCATGGAGGTACCGAATGTCGATCGACATCCCGCGTAAGCGTCGGAAGCAGATCAAGAAGCTCAAGGGCAAGACCGCGACGCTCCTCGGTGAGCAGCGCAAGGTCCTGGAGCACGCGAACGCCATCCTGGCCGAGGCCCGGGGGCACGCAGCAGATGCCGCTCGGAAGGACCTCGCCCCTCGCGTGCAGAACGCGATCGACAACGGGCTCCGTCCCGCAGTCGCAACGGGCGTGCACGCCGCGACCTCTGCAGCGCAGAGCGCTTCGCACCGTTTCCAGTCCGAGGTGGTGCCCGGCCTCATCTCCACCGCCGGCTCCGTGCTCAGCGTCGGAGACCTGGCGAAGGACCCGCGCGTGCAGAAGATCGTGAAGGAAGCACAGAAGCGCGGCGGGAAGTTCCTCAAGCAGGCTCCCGTCCCGCAAAAGAAGGGCATCGGGTTCGGTGGGGTCGCCCTCATCGTCGTCGGTGTCGTGGCGGTCGCCGGTGCTGCGTACGCCGCGTACCAGACGCTCCGCGCTGACGACGACCTCTGGGTCGCCGACGACGCGGACAACGCGGGCAAGCCCGCCGCCTGACCTCCTGGTTCGCTCGAAGGGCCCCGGCACTGCGCCGGGGCCCTTCGTCGTTCCCGGGGCCCGGGGCCCGGTCACCGGCCCCGACCCGAGCCGCCCGAGGTCGCACGACTCGCCGCCGCCCCGACGCCGAGGTCCCACAATCCGCGCAGCTCGAGCGCCGAGAGCAGCACATTCCGGGACCTCGACGGACAGCGCGCGGCACGTCGCGCGACCACGGCGCGACCGACGAGGGTGACACCACGTGGGGACCGACGCCCCGGCGAGCACGGCACCCCAGCAGAGCCCCCGGACGCGCGTCGTGTCGAAGCTCGAGGTCGCACAACACGCCGTGAACCGATCGCTGAGGTTCCACAATCCGCGCACCTCGACCGCCGAGAGCAGCACATTCTGGAACCTCGACGGACAGCGCACGGAACGTGGCGTCGCAGGAGCGGCGGCGCGGATCGACGCGACTGCCGGCCGCGGCGGAACGATGAACGAGCGGAGCAGAGCTCACGCAAAGGGAGTGGAGCCTAGGAGATTCGAACTCCTGACATCTGCCTTGCAAAGGCAGCGCTCTACCAACTGAGCTAAGGCCCCGGAGCGACCGGACCGGACGCAACGTCGAGAGTTCCGACGCGGGAGTTGAGTTGTGGTGGGGCTACAAGGACTTGAACCTTGGACCTCTTCGTTATCAGCGAAGCGCTCTAACCGCCTGAGCTATAGCCCCTCAGACCGGATGAAAGCCTACCCCACGATCGCGCCTGAGCGAAATCGAGCGGGTCGGCCCACCCGGGCCGGGTCAGTTGTTGGTGAAGCCCACGAGCACGCCGCCCGTGATCCGCACGCTGAGGTTGTACAGGACGCTGACGATCGCGCCGAGCACGGTCCCGACGACGACGTTCAGGATGCCGACGACGATCGAGAACCCGAGGACCTGGCCGAGCGAGAACTGGTCCATGATCGAGTAACTGTTCTGGCCGGTGACGTCCTTCAACAGGCTGTCGATCTGGTCGAAGACGCCGGTCTGGTTGAGGATGACCCACACCAGCGCCGTGGCCACGACGATCACGATCGAGCCGGCCAGGGCGATGAGGAAGGACAGCTTCACCATCGACCAGAAGTCGACGTAGACCAGGCGGAGTCGGACCTGACGAGTCCCGACGGGCCGCTTCGCTTTCCGCTGGAGCTTCTCGGCGACACTACTCATTGCTTGACTCGTCCTCTCCGGCCTCGACAGGCGCGGCGTCGGTGGGCAGTGCGTCGGTGGAGACTTCCTCCACGAGCTCTGCGTCGGCGGCGTCGGCGACCGCTTCGTCCGGGCTGACGGTCTCGACCGGGCCCGCGGGCTCGATCTCGGCGTCCTCCTGGTCGTCCAGGTTCCGCTCACTGTTGCGGGCCACAGCGATGATCCGGTCGTTCTCCGCGAACCTCGCGAAGACAACGCCCATCGTGTCCCGGCCCTTGGCTGGGACCTCGGCCACGGCAGACCTTACCACCTTGCCCGATTGCAGCACGACGAGCACTTCGTCGTCCTCGCCGACGATCAGGGCACCGACCAGGTCACCGCGATCGGCGGCCAGACGCGCCACTTTGATGCCGAGACCACCACGACCCTGGATCCGGTACTGGTCGACCGAGGTGCGCTTGGCGTAGCCACCCTCCGTCATGACCCAGACGAACCCGTCGTCCGCGACGACCGAGGCCGACAGCAGCGAGTCGTCCCCGCGGAAGGACATGCCCTTCACGCCGGAGGTGGAGCGCCCCATCGGACGCAGCGTGTCGTTCGTGGCGGTGAAGCGCAGCGACATCCCGTGGCGGGACACGAGCAGCAGGTCGTCGTGCTCGTCGACGAGCAGCGCAGAGCGGAGCTTGTCGCCCTCGCGCAGGTTGATGGCGATGATGCCGCCGGTGCGGTTCGTGTCGTAGTCGGTGAGCGCCGTCTTCTTCACGAGGCCCTGCTCGGTCGCGAGCACGAGGTACTGAGCCGCCTCGTAGTCGCGGATGTCGAGGACCTGCTGGATCTTCTCGTCCGGCTGCAGGGCCAGGAGGTTCGCCGAGTGCTGGCCCTTGGCGTCGCGCCCGGCCTCCTGCAGCTCGTACGCCTTCGCCCGGTACACACGACCCTGGTCGGTGAGGAACAGCAGCCAGTGGTGCGTCGTGGTCACGAAGAAGTGCTCGACGACGTCGTCCGCGCGGAGCTGGGCACCGCGGACCCCACGGCCCCCACGGTGCTGCGAGCGGTACTGGTCGCTGCGAGTGCGCTTGACGTAGCCGCCACGGGTGATGGTGACGACGACCTCTTCCTCGGGGATGAGGTCTTCCATGCTCATGTCGCCGTCGAAGCCGAGCATGATCTCGGTGCGACGGTCGTCCCCGAAACGGTCGACGATCTCGGTGAGCTCGTCGATGATGATCGAGCGCTGCCGCTCCGGGCGAGCGAGGATGTCCTCGAAGTCCGCGATCTTCAGCTCGAGCGCCTCGGCCTCCTCGTGGATCTTCTGGCGCTCGAGGGCGGCCAGACGACGCAGCTGGAGTTCGAGGATGGCGCGGGCCTGGATCTCGTCGACCGAGAGCAGCTCCATGAGGCCGTTGCGGGCCTCCTCCACGTCGGGCGACCGACGGATGAGGGCGATGACCTCGTCCAGCGCATCGAGCGCCGCCAGGTAGCCGCGCAGGATGTGCGCACGCTTCTCGGCCTCGCGCAGGCGGAACTGGGTGCGGCGGACGATGACCTCGACCTGGTGGTCGACCCACGCGCTGATGAACCCGTCGAGCGCCAGGGTGCGCGGGACACCGTCGACGATCGCGAGCATGTTGGCGCCGAAGTTCTCCTGCAACTGCGTGTGCTTGTACAGGTTGTTGAGCACGACCTTCGCGACCGCGTCGCGCTTCAGCACGATGACCAGCCGCTGACCGGTGCGCCCGGAGGTCTCGTCGCGGATGTCGGCGACGCCGGCGAGACGACCGTCCTTCACGAGCTCGGCGATCTTGATCGCCAGGTTGTCCGGGTTGACCTGGTACGGCAGCTCGGTGACGACGAGGCAGGTGCGACCCTGGATCTCCTCGACGCTGACGACGGCGCGCATCGTGATCGATCCGCGGCCCGTCCGGTAGGCGTCGACGATCCCGCGGGTACCGAGGATCTGCGCCCCGGTCGGGAAGTCCGGGCCCTTGATCCGCTGCATCAGGGCCTCGAGGAGCTCTTCACGCGTCGCGTCGGGGTGCTCGAGCGCCCAGACGGCGCCGGCAGCGACCTCGCGCAGGTTGTGCGGCGGGATGTTCGTCGCCATGCCGACCGCGATGCCGACGGAGCCGTTGACGAGCAGGTTCGGGAACCGGGCCGGCAGGATCGACGGCTCCTGCGTACGACCGTCGTAGTTGTCCTGGAAGTCGACGGTCTCTTCCTCGATGTCCCGCACCATCTCGAGCGCGAGCGGCGCCATCTTGGTCTCGGTGTACCGCGGGGCCGCGGCGCCGTCGTTGCCCGGGGACCCGAAGTTGCCCTGGCCGAGCGCGAGCGGGTACCGGAGCGACCACGGCTGCACGAGGCGGACGAGTGCGTCGTAGATGGCGCTGTCACCGTGCGGGTGGAACTGGCCCATCACGTCGCCGACCACGCGGGAGCACTTCGAGAAGGCCCGGTCCGGTCGGTACCCGCCGTCGTACATCGCGTAGATCACGCGGCGGTGCACGGGCTTCAGGCCGTCGCGGACCTCCGGCAGGGCGCGTCCGACGATGACGGACATCGCGTAGTCGAGGTACGAGCGCTGCATCTCGAGCTGCAGGTCGACCTGCGAGATGCGGTCACCGGAGACGACGATGTCCCCGCTGGAGCCGTGCACGATCTCGGGCTCGTCGGCGCCGTTCTCGTTGTCGTCAGCCATGTGCTTGCGTTGCCTTCCTTGACAGCCTGGAGGCTCGTCGTCCGTCGGTCGCGCCGGGCGCGACCACGAGGGGTCGGGACGGGTCGACGCGGCTCGCGCCGCGCCTCCCGGCCTAGATGTCCAAGAAGCGGACGTCCTTCGCGTTCTGCTGGATGAACTGGCGACGGGACTCGACGTCCTCGCCCATCAGCGTCGCGAAGACGCTGTCCACCGCGGCGGCGTCCTCTAGCGTGACCTGCAGGAGCGTGCGGGTGTCCGGGTTCATCGTGGTGTCCCAGAGCTCCTTGTAGTCCATCTCGCCGAGGCCCTTGTAGCGCTGGATCCCGTTGTCCTTCGGGATGCGCTTGCCGGCGGCGATGCCGGACTGCAGCATCGCGTCGCGTTCACGGTCGCTGAACACGTACTGGTCGGCTGCGTTCGACCACTTCAGGCGGTACAGCGGCGGCTGCGCGAGGTACACGTAGCCGCGCTCGATGAGCGGACGCATGTAGCGGAAGAGCAGCGTGAGCAGCAGCGTGGTGATGTGCTGGCCGTCGACGTCGGCATCGGCCATGAGCACGATCTTGTGGTACCGGGCCTTGTCCGGGTCGAAGTCCTCACCGATGCCGGCGCCGAACGCCGTGATCATCGACTGGATCTCCTGGTTGGCCAGGGCGCGGTCGAGCCGGGCCTTCTCGACGTTGAGGATCTTGCCGCGCAGCGGCAGGATCGCCTGCGTCATCGGGTTGCGCCCCTGCACGGCGGAGCCACCGGCGGAGTCACCCTCGACCATGAAGATCTCCGACAGGGTCGGGTCCTTCGACTGGCAGTCCTTGAGCTTGCCGGGCATGCCGCCCGACTCGAGGAGTCCCTTGCGCCGGGTGGTCTCACGGGCCTTGCGAGCGGCGAGCCGGGCCTGCGACGCCTGGATCGCCTTCCGCACGACGTCGCGCGCCTGCGTCGGGTTGCTCTCGAACCAGTGGGTGAGCTCCGTGCCGACGACGCGCTGCACGAACGACTTCGCCTCGGTGTTGCCGAGCTTGGTCTTCGTCTGGCCCTCGAACTGCGGTTCGCCGAGCTTGATGGAGATGACGGCGGTGAGCCCTTCACGGATGTCGTCACCCGTGAGGTTGTCGTCCTTCTCCTTGATGATCTTCGCCTCGCGCGCGTAGCGGTTGACGAGCGTGGTGAGCGCCGCGCGGAAGCCCTCTTCGTGCGTACCGCCCTCGTGCGTGTTGATCGTGTTCGCGAAGGTGTGGACGCTCTCCTGGTAGGAGGTGTTCCACTGCATCGCGACCTCGAGCGCGATCTTGCGCTCCGGGTCCTCGGACTCGAAGCCGATCACGTCGGGGTGGACCAGGTCGGCCTTCTTCTGCCCGTTGAGGTACTCGACGTAGTCGGCCAGGCCGCGCTCGTAGCGGAACGAGTCGTGGCGGGACTCTTCGCCCTCGTCGGGGGTGCGCTCGTCGTGCAGCGTGATGCGCAGTCCCTTGTTGAGGAACGCCATCTGCTGGAACCGGCCGCGCAGGGTCTCGTAGTCGAACTCGACCGATTCGAAGATCTCGGCGTTCGGCCAGAACGTGATCGTCGTGCCCGTCTCGTCGGACGGTTCGTCCTGCGACAGCGGCGCCACGGGGACGCCGTCGGTGTAGCTCTGCCGCCAGACGTGTCCCTGCCGGCGGACCTCGACGTCGAGTTCGCTCGAGAGCGCGTTCACGACGGAGGATCCGACGCCGTGCAGACCACCGGAGACCGCGTACCCGCCGCCGCCGAACTTGCCGCCGGCGTGCAGCACCGTCAGCACGAGCTCGACCGTCGAGATGCCCTCGTTGGGGTGGATGTCGACCGGGATGCCTCGACCGTTGTCGACCACGCGGACGCCACCGTCTTCACGGATGGTGACGTTGATGGTGTCGCAGTAGCCGGCGAGGGCTTCGTCGACGGAGTTGTCGACGATCTCCTGGACCAGGTGGTGCAGACCGCGGGGACCGGTGGACCCGATGTACATGCCGGGGCGCTTCCGGACGGCTTCGAGCCCCTCGAGCACCTGGATCTGGTCTGCGCCGTACGATGGTTCGCTCTTCGGGGCCTGCTCCTGCGGCTGGGCCTCGTCGTTCTGCGGGTCTCGCTGGTCGTCAGATTCAGATGTCATGTCGGGAGTGCTCCTGCCTGCGCGCGGAACGCCCGCACACTGCACTTCCCAGTCTACCGCAGGGAGGGCTCCGTCCGGGGGCCGTACGCCTCACAGAGCGACGAATCCCATACCGATGGATGATTTCGTCTGGTCAACCGTAGGTATCGCGAGGGCCGCGCCCCTGGACCGACCTGAGGCCGCGTTTCCACGTGGGGGCGTCCGGCCCCGAAACCCGGATCGACTCGACCCCCGCCGCCGGGTACCGCTGCGCGATGGTCGTCGTGACCGTCCCGCGCATCAGTCGGAGCTGCGTTGCCCAGGCCGTCGAGTCGCACCGGATGACCAGCGCGCCGTCCTCGATCGTCACCGGTGTGGAGTGCTTCGCGAGTTCGTCACCGACCACGCTCGGCCAGTCCACGAACAGTTCGGAACGCGCCAACGGCTCCGTCCAACCGAGCTCAGCGGTGAGGGCGCCCATCACGTCGCCGAGGCCCGCGGGCTCCCGTCCCTTGCCGTACGGCACGGAGTCCGGGTCCTGTCCGGCGGCTCGGCGGCGTCGGGCATCGAGGCCGCGCTTCGACGGGTCACCGAAGACGGCTTTGAAGTGCTGGTAGACGCGGGAGGGTTCGGCGGGCTTCCGGGGGGTGGGCATCAGGACGCCGCCGGGTCCGGTTCATGGGCGACATCGGGCCGGGAGGCACGGTCCACGTCCGCCTCGTCGGTCACGATGGCGCCAGCCTCGATCCGCACTGTGTGGGCGGTGAGCTGGCCGGGGACGTCGCCGTGCACAGCCGCGGTGATGAGCACCTGCTCGTAGTCGGCGACCGCTCCGGCCAACCGCTCACGCCGCGATTCGTCGAGTTCGGCGAACACGTCGTCGAGGATGATGATCGGGTCTCCGAGCGAGGACTCGGCGCGGAGGATGGTCGCCGAAGCGAGCTGCACGGCGAGTGCGAACGACCAGGACTCCCCATGACTGGCGTACCCGCGGGCCGGTAACCCGTTCAGCTCGAAGAGCACGTCGTCCCGGTGCGGACCGGTGAGGGTCAGCCCCCGGTCCAGCTCGTCCCGCCGCCGCCGCTCGAGGGCGGCTCGGAAGGCCTCGGCAGCGGAGGCGATGGTGACCGGCTCCTCCGGGGTCCCGAGCACCGGGTCGGTCGCAGCCGCGTCCTCCGGGTCGGCACCGCGGACACTGAGCACACCGGCTATCGACGCCTGGTGTCGCTCGCCGGCGACCGTCGCGTACGACTCCGTCACGAACGGGGCCAGCCGCCGCGTGAGGTGGTCGCGCGCCGCGATGATCTCGGCGCCGAACTCGACGAGTCGGTCGTCCCAGACGTCGAGCGTCGAGAGCGCGGTGGCCTTCGCCCCGGTCGCCCGCGCCGACTTCAGCAGGGTGTTCCGCTGGCGGAGCGTCCGGTCGTAGTCGGCGAGGACGCCCTGCATGCGCGGGGCGATCTGGACGAGGAGCTCGTCGATCATCCGACGGCGCCCGGACGGTTCGCCGCGGACGAGCGCCAGGTCCTCCGGCGCGAAGAGCACGCTCGTGCAGTACCGCGGCAGTTCACGTGGCTTGATCGCCGACCGGTTCACCTGCGCCCGGTTCGACCCGGTGCGGTTGATCTGCACCTCGGCGAGGATGCTCCGGTCCTCGTGCGCGAGCCGCGCCCGCACGATCGCGGAGTCACAGCCCTGCCGGACGAGCGCGGCGTCGGTCGGGACCCGGTGCGAGCCGAGGGTCGAGAGGTACCCGATCGACTCGACGAGGTTGGTCTTGCCCTGACCGTTGCGGCCGACGAACAGGTTCGGCCCGCGTGCGAAGTCGACGTCCGCCTCCCGGTAGTTCCGGAAGTCGGAGAGCTGGAGATGGTCGACGTGCACGCGGGCCGAGACGGGTCGAGGGGGTTACCCCGACCGACTACGCCTTCTTGACGGCGTGGCCGCCGAACTGGTTGCGCAGGGCCGCGACGGCCTTCATCGTCGGGGACGCACTGCCCTGACGCGAGACGAAGCGGGCGAACATGGCCGCGGAGAGCGCCGGCATCGGCACCGCGAGCTCGATGCCCTCTTCCAGGGTCCAACGACCCTCGCCGGAGTCGTCGACGTAGCCCTCGATGGCGTCGAGCTTCGGGTCCTCGTTGATCGCGAGGACCATGAGGTCGAGCAGCCAGGAGCGCACGACGGTGCCGCGCTGCCAACCGGCGAAGACGGCGGGGACGTCGGTGATGATGTCCTTCGCCTCGAGGAGCTCGTAGCCCTCGCCGTACGCCTGCATGATCGCGTACTCGATGCCGTTGTGGACCATCTTCGCGTAGTGCCCCGCGCCGATGCCGCCGGCGTGCGAGAAGCCCTCTTCGCGCGGGCCCTCCGGGCGCAGCGCATCGAAGACGGGCATGGCACGCTCGACGTCGGCGACGTCACCGCCGGCCATCATGCCGTACCCGTTGTCCTTGCCCCAGATGCCGCCCGAGACGCCGACGTCCATGTAGCGGATGCCCTTGGCGTCGAGCTGCTTCGCGTGCACCTCGTCGTCGAGCCACTTCGAGTTGCCGCCGTCGATGACCAGGTCACCCGGCTCGAGGACCTCGGCGAGGTCGGTGATGACGTCGTCGGTGATCTTCCCGTGGGGGACCATCACCCAGACCAGGCGCGGCCCGGTGAGTGCCGCTGCCAATGCGCCGAGGTCGGCGACGTCCGACACGGCGGGGTTCGCGTCGTACCCGACGACGTCGATCCCTGCGTTGCGCAGACGCGCACGCATGTTGTTGCCCATCTTCCCGAGGCCGACAAGACCGATCTGCATGATTTCCTCTTCTTCGTCGATGTCGCGCTGATGCAGGTGGTGGCGCGTCAGCGCAGGATCCCCGTTGCGACTAACGCAGCAGGAGGTTGGGCTGGAGCAGGTACCGGTATCCGTCCGTGGCCGGTTCCTCTCGCGAGGACTGACCGGTGATCAACACCGGTCCCGGCTTGTTCGGGTTCTCCGTCTTGGTGAAGGAGATCCGGACGAACTCGGAGTGCACTGCATTCAACCCGTCGAGGAGGAAGGCCGGTTTCAGGGAGACAACCGTTTCCTCACCGGTCAGCAACGCATCGATCGACTCTGACGCCTGCGCTTGTTCGGAACCGATCGCCTCGAGCGTGAGCCCGTCGACCGTGAAGGAGAACCGGAGCGCGGCTTCGCGCTCCAGGACGAGGGAGACCCGTCGGACGGCTTCGACCAGTTCCGCGGTGTTGATCACCGCGTGGTCCTGGACCGTCTCGGGGAACAGCCGGCGGACCGGCGGGTAGTTGCCCTTGATGAGCAGGGAGGTCACCGTCTTGTCGTCGGCGTGGAACGCGATGAGTTCGCGGTCGGAGCCACCGCTGATCGAGACCGACACCGTCGTGGCCGAACCGAAGGTGCGACCGACCTCCTGCAGCGTCCGGGCCGGGACGAGGGCGTGGAGGGTCGTGGCTGGGTCGCCGTCGTTGCCGGCGCGGCCCGAGTCCCACTGGATGGTGCGGACCGCGACGCGGTAGCGATCCGTCGCGATGAGCGAGACGTCGTGTTCGCCGACCTCGAGCTGGACACCGGTGATGACCGGGGTGACGTCGTCACGGCTGGCGGCGACGGCCACCTGCGAGACGGCTTCGGAGAAGGAGTCGCCGGGGATGACACCGGTCTGCGGACCGATCTCGGGGAGCGTCGGGTACTCCTCGACGGGCATCGACAGCAGCGTGAAGTGCGCCGAGCCGCAGGTGACCGTGATCCGGGAGTCCTCGGTCGAGAAGCTGACCGGGGCGTTCGGCAGTCGGCTCGCGATGTCGTTCAGCAGTCGGCCGGAGACGAGCACCGTGCCCGGGTCGTCGATCTGCGCGGCGATCGACGTCTGCGCCGAGACCTCGTAGTCGAACGACGACAGCGTCAGACGATCACCGTCGGCGTGGATCAGCACACCGGACAGGATCGGGAGGGTCGTGCGCTGTGGGAGGAGTTTCACCGCGAAGGAGACGGCTTCGGAGAAGACGTCCCGGTTGACCTCGAACTTCACGGCGTGGACCCCTGTCGATCGGTTGACTGCCCGGCCGCCCCATTGTGGCACAGCGTCGGCAGACCGCCGATCCGTGTCATTCGCCGTCCCCAGAGGTTGGCCCAGGGAGATGGAGAGAGAAGAGAGGAGTAATGGTCTTAACGCCTGTGCACACTGTGGACAACTCTGGGGATGCCGCTCCCCGACTGGGAACTACAACCGTGTGACTTGTTGGTGGCGTGTGAGCGACCTCTGGATGAGCAAAAGTCATCTATCCACTTCTCTCCCCAGTTTCCACAGGTGCCCCTCTGGCTGTGTACAAGCGGGCGGCGTGTCCTCCACAGTTATCCACAGGCTTTCCACACTGTGGGGAATCCGCCGCATGGAACCGTCTCAGATGGTGGACGCACGCAGAAGGAGGCCGATCCCGGGTCTGGGACGGGCCTCCTGGACGGGGGGTGGCGCGGTGGTGCGCGTTACCGGTACCGGCGGTCCTGCTTGATCCGACTGGTCAGTTCGGTGACCTGGTTGTAGATCGAGCGGCGCTCCTTCATGAGCTCGGCGATCTTCTTGTTGGCGTACATGACGGTCGTGTGGTCACGGTTGCCGAACAGCTGGCCGATCTTCGGCAGCGACAGGCTCGTGAGCTCACGGCACAGGTACATCGCGATCTGGCGTGCCGTGGCGATCGCCTGCGACCGGGACGAGCCGTAGAGGTCGTCGACCGAGAGCTTGAAGTAGTCCGCGGTGTGGTTGATGATGTCCGTCGGCGCGATGACGTTGTCCTCGTCCAGGGTGATCAGGTCCTTCAGGACCGTCTGCACCAGCGCCATGTCGACGGCCGTCCGGTTGAGGCTCGCGAACGCGGTCACCCGGATCAGGGTGCCCTCGAGCTCACGGATGTTGCTCGACACCTTCGAGGCGATGAACTCCATGATGTCGTCCGGCACCTGCAGGTGGTCCGACTGCGCCTTCTTGCGGAGGATCGCGATGCGCGTCTCGAGGTCGGGCGCCTGCACGTCCGTGATCAGGCCCCACTCGAAGCGGCTGCGCATCCGGTCCTCGAACCCGGTCAGGTGCTTCGGCGCGACGTCCGACGTGATGACGACCTGCTTGTTGTGGTCGTGCAGCGTGTTGAAGGTGTGGAAGAAGGCCTCCTGCGTGGAGTCCTTGCCCTGCAGGAACTGGATGTCGTCGATCAACAGGATGTCGATGTCGCGGTAGCGCTGCTGGAACTGGTTCGAGCGGTTGTTGGCGATCGAGTTGATGAAGTCGTTCGTGAACTCCTCGCTCGACACGTAGCGGACGCGGATGCCCGGGTAGAGGCTCTCGGCGTAGTGCCCGATCGCGTGCAGCAGGTGGGTCTTGCCGAGACCCGAGTCGCCGTAGATGAACAGCGGGTTGTAGGCCTTCGCCGGCGCCTCGGCCACCGCGACCGCCGCGGCGTGGGCGAACCGGTTCGAGGCACCGATGACGAAGTTGTCGAAGTTGTACTTCGGGTTGAGCCGAGACTCCGGGCGGCCGCCGGTCCCGGGTGAGTCCACCGGGCTCGGGATGAACGGCGCCTCGATGTACTGGCGCGGTGCAGCGGTCTGCGGGACGTGTTCCTGCACCGGCTCGGCGTAGGAGGGCACCGCGACGGCGTCGACCCGCGGCTCGGAGGCCATGTCCGGGTTGACGGTGATCGCGAAGTTCGCGACCGAGTCGTCACCGATCCGCGAGACCGCCTCGGTGATGGGCACCCGGATGCGCTGCTCGAGCATGCCGCGGGTCAGGTCGTTCGGGACCTCGAGGTAGAGGGTCCCGGCGAGGACGCCCTTCGGTTCGACGAGGTTGAGGAACCCGTGCAGCTGCGGCGTGATCCGGTCGTCGTCGGAGAGGATCCCGAGGACCGACGACCAGAGGTCCTCGACGGGGTCGGCCGGCATCGTCATGGCGTGCTCGTCTCCTGGTCTCACTGCTCGGGTGCGTCGCTCTGCGGGCGTGGTCGGTCCGGGTCCGTCCCGTCCGGATCCGGTCCGTCCGGCACAAGGCCGGGCGTCGACCGGCGAGCGAGCCACGCCGGGCCGGCCCGCGCCTCCTGGACTGCCGGAGGCGATCGGCGCGGTCTTCTGGCGCCGTTTCCCCGTCGAGCTTCCCACAGGGTTGTCCACAGTCTGCTCCACGGCCGCACGGACCGAGGTCGAGGGGGTACTCCCCCGGACTACCGGGCTTCCGGCGGTGCGGTGACACAACTGTAAAGGACCGGGGCGCGTCGTACCCAACGGAAGTTGTCCCCAGTGTGGAGAATCCGGAGGACGCCATGCTGCGGGTGGCCACGGGCCCACGGGTATTTGACCTCGCAGCCCTCGTCACGTACCGTTGTCCAGTTGACTGCGGCCGTTCGGTCGCGCCTTCCGCGTCAACCAACGCATACGTGACGGCTCGCCGCGAGCAGCCGTGTGGAGATCATCATGAGCAAGCGCACCTTCCAGCCGAACAACCGCCGCCGCGCCAAGAAGCACGGCTTCCGCGCCCGCATGCGCACCCGTGCGGGCCGCGCCATCCTCGCCGCACGTCGCGGCAAGGGGCGCACCGAGCTCTCCGCCTGATCCGCGGGGGTCCTCGTCGTGTTGGCCCGAGCCAACCGCATCGTCCGAGGCGACGACTACCGGATGGTCGTGCGCCGTGGCCGCAGGAGCGCCACGGCGCACGCCGTCGTGTCGGTGGTCCGTCGCCTCGATGACGATCGAGGTCCCACCAGGTTCGGGTTCATCGTGGCGAAGACCGTCGGGAACGCCGTGACCCGCAACCTCGTGCGACGCCGTCTGAAGGCGATCGCGCACGGGGTCCTCCCGAGCGCACCGCTCGGGTACGACGTGGTGGTGCGTGCACTGCCAGCCGCCGCGCAGGCCCCATGGCCTACCCTGCTCGAAGACATCACGCGCTCCTTCGCGCGCGGTGTGGAGAAGGCAGCATGAACCGGTTCCTCTGGGTCCTCGCGTTGCTCCCACGCAACGCGTGCGTCGTGGTGCTCCGGGCCTACCGAGCGGTGATCTCACCGCTCTACGGCAACGTCTGTCGGTACCACCCCTCGTGCTCGCGGTACGCGCTCGAGGCGATCCAGCAGTACGGCGTGGTCCGCGGATCGGCGATGGGCGTTTGGCGCATCGCCCGGTGCAACCCGTGGGCAGCCGGCGGGATCGACGACGTCAGGGAACGTCGCCGCCCCTTCACCGTCAGTCGGTTCGGGTTCGTCCTCGCGCCGATCCCGCAGCAACAGCAGACCTCGGCCGGCACGGTCCGTCCGGTGCTGCTCCCCCAGCGCACTCGAAAGGCGTGACCGTCCCCATGGACCTCATCGGTATGATCCTCTGGCCACTCAAATGGGTGGTGTCCGCGATCCTGGTCGGTTTCCACTGGGTCTTCGAGAACCTCGGGATGGACCCCTCCGCGGGCATCACGTGGGTGCTGTCGATCATCTTCCTGACCTTCGTGGTGCGCGGCGCGCTGATCCCCATCTTCGTTCGACAGATCAAGTCGCAGCGACGGATGCTGGAGGTCGCCCCGCAGCTGAAGAAGATCCAGGACAAGTACAAGGGCAAGAAGGACCAGTTCTCGCGTGAGGCCATGTCCCGCGAGACGATGGCGCTGTACAAGGAGACCGGGACGAACCCGCTGAGCTCCTGCCTGCCGCTCCTGATCCAGATGCCGATCTTCTTCTCGCTGTACTCCGTGCTGCACGAAGCCCAGATCAACAAGACGGGCATCGGCCTGCTCTCGAGCGACCTCGCGAAGTCGTTCGGCAACGCCTCGCTCTTCGGCGCACCCCTGCACGAGACGTTCACGAACGCCTCGGGTTGGGAAGTCCGGGTGATCGCGGGCTTCATGATCGTCGTGATGACGGCCTCGCAGTTCATCACGCAGCTGCAGCTCGTCGCCAAGAACATGTCGCCGGAGACCAAGGAGTCTCCGATGTACCGCCAGCAGAAGATGATGCTGTACGTGCTCCCGCTGGTCTTCGTGATCTCGGGTCTGTCGTTCCCCCTCGGTGTCATGTTCTACTGGCTGGCCTCGAACATCTGGACGATGGCGCAGCAGTACTTCGTCATCCGCAGCATGCCGACGCCCGGTTCCGAGGCCGCGCTCGCTCGTGAGGCCCGTCTCGCGAAGAAGGCCCAGCGCAGTGGTTCCTCCGCGGCCGCCGGTGTCCTCACCGAAGCCGGTGCCGGGGCGTCCCTGGCCGAGGTCGAAGCCCGCGTGAACAACCAGCGCCAGCAGCCGGTCGGCAAGTCGCGCGCCAAGAAGAACGGGAAGACCAAGTGAGCGAGCAGGACACTGCTGCGGTCGTCGACACCACGGATGACGACCAGCACCTCGACCCCACCGACGCGACGGTCGACGCGGACCTCGACGACGTGGACGGCGATGAGGTGGAGAGCGACGACGAGCCCCGCGACGAAGCGGACATCGCTGCCGACTACATCGAAGAGCTGCTCGACATCTGCGACCTCGACGGCGACATCGAGATCGAGGAGCGTGGCGGTCGCGTCTACCTGTCCGTCACGGACGACGGGGCGGCCTTGCGTGTCCTCGCCAAGCCGGACACGGTCACGGCACTGCAGGAGCTCACCCGGATCGCCGTGCAGGCCGAGACGGGCGAGTTCAGCCGCCTGATCCTGGACATCGGTGGATCGCGGGACGCCCGTGCCACGGAGCTGCAGCGTCTGGTGGACACCGCTGTCGAGCGCATCGAGGCCGGTTCGACCACCGCGGCGCTCCCCCCGATGTCGTCCTACGAGCGCAAGCTGGTCCACGACCTGGTCGCCGAGAAGGGCTTCCACTCGGAGTCCGAGGGCGAGGGCCGGGACCGCCACACGGTCATCACGCGATGACGGATGTCGACGTCACGGCCGGTTCGGAGCCTCCTGTCCTGGAGGTCGAGCCGGCCGTTGCCGCGAGCCTCTTCGGGGAACAGATCGACGGCGCACGGTCGTTCGCGAACGAGCTCGCCCGCCGTGGTGAAGAGCTGGGCTTGATCGGTCCCCTCGAACTCCCCCGACTCTGGACTCGACACATCCTCAACTCTGCCCTGGTGGCCCCGCTCCTCCATGAGGGTGCATCCGTCGGCGACGTCGGATCGGGCGCCGGTCTGCCCGGGCTCGTGCTGGCCATCGCTCGTCCGGACGTGTCGATGACGCTCATCGAGCCGATGGAGCGGCGGACGGACTGGCTCCGTGGTGAAGCGGACCGCCTGGGACTCGAGAACGTCACGGTGGTCCGGGCGCGCGCCGAAGACGTTGCCGATGAACTCGTGCTCGACCAGGTCACTGCGCGCGCTGTGAGTGCGCTCTCGAAGCTCATCCCGTTGACGGTCCCGCTCGTCCGGTCCGGCGGGCAACTCATCCTCATGAAGGGCGTGCGCGTCGATGACGAGGTCACGGCCGCTCGCAAGGTGATCTTGCGCAGCCGACTTGAAGACGTCGAGGTCCTGGAGCTCGGGGTGGGTGTGGTCGACGAGACCACGCGTGTCTTCCGGGCTACAGTTGACTGACGCCACCGGTCCGGTCTGACTGGGCTCAGCTGCTGCACGGGTCCGCCGCTGCGCGGGCTGATGCGTCGAGGGGCGACCGCACCGCAACGCGCCCCGATGTTCCACGTGAAACACAGACCGGGGAAGAGGCACTCGTTGAGTTCGTCCACTGACTACGACGCGTCGACGCCCCTCGCGCGCGAGATCGCTGATCTCAACCGGCGCCGACGTGCCATCGCGACCCAGCAGTTCCCGCTGCCGGAGAAGACGCGAGTCTTCACCGTGTCGAACCAAAAGGGTGGCGTCGGCAAGACGACCACCACCGTGAACCTCGCGGCGGCGTTGGCGCACGGCGGAGCCCGCGTCCTCGTGATCGACCTCGACCCGCAGGGCAATGCGTCGACTGCGCTCGGGATCGACCACCAGGCGGAGGTTGCGAGCATCTACGACGTCATCGTGGACGAGGCTCCGATGGCGGACACGGTCCAGCGCTCCCCCGAATCGGAGACGCTGTGGTGCGTGCCGGCAACGATCCACCTGGCGGGTGCCGAGATCGAACTCGTCTCGCTCGTCGCCCGCGAGCAGCGGTTGCGGACCGCGCTCGACGAGTACCTGGCGTCGGTCGACGAGCCGTTCCATTACGTCTTCATCGACTGCCCGCCGTCGCTCGGCCTGCTGACGATCAACGCCTTCGTCGCGGCCAAAGAAGTGCTCATCCCGATCCAGTGCGAGTACTACGCGCTCGAGGGTCTGAGCCAGCTGCTGCGGAACATCGAACTGATCGAACGCCACCTGAACCCGCACCTCGCCGTGTCGACCATCCTGCTGACCATGTACGACGGTCGGACCAACCTGGCGAACCAGGTCGCCAACGAGGTGCGGACCCACTTCGGTGACCAGGTGTTGCAGGCCATGATCCCCCGCTCAGTCCGCGTCAGCGAGGCGCCGAGCTACGGGCAGAGCGTGGTCTCGTACGACGTCAACTCCACCGGCTCGCTCTCCTACCTGGAGGCCGCAGCCGAGATCGCAGAACGAGGAGCAAAGGCCTGATGGCACCCAAGCGGACCGGACTCGGGCGCGGCATCGGCGCGCTCATCCCCACGACGAACGAGCAGCAGGAGCGGCCCGTCGACGTGTTCTTCCCGTCCGGCGGTACTTCGGCGGCGGACACGACCAACGGTGGTTCCGGCGCGGGTACCGCGGAGGAGCTCCTCGCTGTCCCAGGGGCTCGCCTGGCAAACCTCAACCCGCTCGACATCGTGCCGAACGCCCAGCAGCCGCGGAAGGAGTTCCGCGAGGAAGAGCTCCAGGAGCTCGTGCACTCCATCCGCGAGATCGGGTTGCTGCAGCCGATCGTCGTGCGACCCATCCCGGGTGCTACCGGAACCGCGCCGCAGTACGAGCTCATCATGGGTGAGCGCCGTCTCCGCGCAACGAAGGAGCTCGGCCTCGCGACGATCCCGGCCATCGTCAAGGAGACCCCTGACGACGCCATGCTCCGGGACGCACTGCTCGAGAACCTCCACCGGGCACAGTTGAACCCGCTCGAGGAGGCATCGGCCTACCAGCAGCTCTTGGCGGACTTCGGCATCACGCAGGAGCAGCTCGGGCAGCGGATCGGTCGCTCCCGTCCGCAGATCACGAACACGATCCGTCTGCTCCGCCTGCCCTCTCCCGTGCAGCGCCGTGTGGCCGCGGGTGTTCTGTCAGCCGGGCACGCCCGAGCCATCCTGGCGGCGCCCGACGCCGAGGCGATGGAGTACCTGGCCGAGAAGATCGTCAACGAGGATCTGTCGGTACGCGCTGCCGAGGCGATCGCTCAGCAGCTCTCCACGAAGACACCTCCGAAGACTTCTGCACAGCCGTCGAAGCGGCAGGTGCACTTCAACGACATGGCGGAGCGTCTCGGTGACCGGCTCAACACGCGCGTGAAGATCGCCGTGGGCGCCCGCAAGGGCTCGGTGACGATCGACTTCGCGAACCCGGACGATCTGGCTCGGATCCTCAAGGAGCTCGGAGTACAGGACCTGGCCGGTTGAGGGCACAGCCACTGCGGTGAGCGGCTGTGTGCCCGTCTGCGGCGTCGGGAGTGCTTGCGTGCGGTTGGGCACGCTCTGGGCCACGAACGGTGCTCTGCGGGCCCTGTGTCGCGTTGAGGACGCGACCACGTGCTCCGCGTCGCGCCGGTCGTAGGGTGTGGCGCATTGCTGCACGCGGAGCGTCGTAAAGGCGGTCGAGCGGGAGCCCTCGGCTATCCGTCGTTGAGCACTGCCCCCTGCAGGGTGGGCGGCTACCTGGAGGTGACCCCTCGCCGGAGCGGGATCGCACAGCACGGCGCCGACGCTGCCCTTGCGTGCCCCAGATGATGTTCCACGTGGAACATCTCCGCCCAGGACCAGGCCGACTGAACCGCCGCGGCCCGCTCGCCACGAGCGCCACCTCGTGCTCGATCACCGGACGACGCCGTTATGGGCGCCTCATGACCGGGGCGGCCCATCGGTCAGGACTGAAGCGTCGTACTTGGACCAACCCACGCTGGAGTGGGTGCGACGGCGAATGTTCCACGTGGAACGCCTTACGGGCATAGACCCTGGCTCGCCAGCCCGACGCCCCGCGATCCGGCCGCTCGTACGACGGCGTGCCCCGAGTGCTTGAGAGTCTGCAGGCTGAGCAGTGGCGTCCTGCCCGCGCCGGTGGTTCCGGACTACAGGTGCGGCTGTCCCGGCTTGCAGCCACGGTTGTGGAACCGTGGAGCGAATCGAACTGCTTCCGACTGACGTTGACGCCGCTCTTGATCGGGCCCCAGTGCTCGGGTGTGAGGCTCGAGCCGCGGGGCCGCTCTGCGGGGTCGTCGTCGGGATGGTGTAGGTGCGAAGTCGCGTCGACGGCGCCACCGGTGAGACGCCCTCGTCACGCGCTCCCTTGCGCCGCCCTGACGAGCCCGGCAGTGTCAGCGGACATTCCTCCGGACATGGAGGTCGTCACGATCCTGTACGAGCGGCTCGAGCGAAGTGAATCTCTTGCCGCGGGGTGTCGCCCTGTCCGTGCCATCAGCGATGGCGGAGAGCAGCGCCCGAGTACCCGGGGGCGCTGATGCTAGCTGCTGGAACTCCGATCGATGTTCCACGTGGAACATCGGAGCGTCGTCGTCGCCACTTCCCCAGCGCCGGAATGAAACCCCAAGAGGCGACGGTCCGACTCAGTCCCAGGACGGAGCTCCGACCACACCGCTACCCGGGCGGGCCGCGATGCCGAAGTTCAGCGGGAGTCCCGGGTGCCGACTGCTGGCCCGGCGGGTCGACGCGTCAGGCCGAGTGGTCCCGGATGGCCTGCTCCGCCAACTCGGCGTAGGTCCACCCGAGGTCGAACCCTGACGCGGACAATGCCTGCGGCACGAGCGACGTCTCGGTCAGCCCGGGCAGCACGTTGGCCTCGAGGAACCACGGTGTGCCGGCGCCGTCGATGATGAGGTCGACGCGGGACACGTGGCGCAGCCCGAGTGCTCGGTGCGCCAGGACTGCTGCAGCGGAAGCAGCCTGCGACTGCTCCTCGCTGAGTCGCGCGGGCGTGAAGAAGGTCGTCTCCCCCGCGTTGTACCGCGCCTCGTACCCGTAGAACCCGTTGCGGGGCACGATCTCGACGGGCGAGAGCGCAGTCGGGCCGTCACCGGTGTCGATGATGCCGACGGCGATCTCGGTCCCCCGGATGAGTTGTTCGACGACGGCGTCCTCGCAGTACGTGTACGCAGCGACCATTGCACGCGGCAGGTCGTCGGCGTTCTCGACCAGGGTGACGCCCTGGGCGCTGCCGCCGCGTGCGGGCTTCACCGCGAGCGGGACGGGGTGCTCAGCGGCGATGGCCTGGAGGACGCCGACGGCACCGAGTTCCCGGAAGACGTCGTGCGACAGGGTGATCGAGCGCGGCGTCCGGACTCCTGCCCGGGACACGAGTGCCGACGCGGTGGGCTTGTCCCAGGCCAGGCGAGCGGACGTCGAGCGTGAGCCGACGTACGGGATGTCGAGAGCCTCCAGGATGCCGCGGAGCGCTCCGTCTTCGCCGGACGCGCCGTGCAGCGCGGGCCAGACGACGTCTGGTCGGTCCGCGGCCAACGCGGGCAACAGGGAGGCGTCCGCGTCCCGCAGGTCGACCTGCCACCCGTAGCCGGTCAACGAGTCCGCGACCCGCCGACCGGACCGCAGGGAGATGTCCCGCTCGTGGGAGATCCCCCCGGCGACGACGACGACGTGACGGCTGGCGAACTCGGCCATGGGGGCGATCCTCTGCGGATGTCGTTGATTGGAACGGAAAGCCCTGTTCAGGGCAAGTTCGGCTGCGGTGAGCTGACCGTCGAGGTGCTCACCGAAGCGCTCGAGCGACTGGCGGAACCGAAGGTCTCGACCAGTTCGAGCTCGTCGTTGACGACGGACGCCAACCGCTTCACCCCGACCCGGATCTGCTCCGGCGTCGGGTAGCAGAACGAGAGCCGGATGTTGCCGGCTCCGCGCCCGTCGGCGAAGAAGGCGGTGCCCGGCGTGTAGGCGACGAGCTCCTTCACTGCCCGGGGCAACATGCCCTTCGAGTCGAGGGACTCCGGCAGCGTGAGCCAGACGAAGAAGCCACCGTTGGGCACGGTCCAGCTGAGGTCGGGCAGGAACTCCCCCAACGCGGAGAGCATGGCGTCACGGCGCTCGGCGTAGATCCCGCGGAAGGTGTCGACCTGACCCTTCCAGTCGGCGGCGTCGAGGTAGGCGTTCACGACGTACTGGCCGAACGAGTTCGGCGCGAGGACGGCGGACTCGTTCGCGAGCACGAGCTTCTCGCGGATGGCGTGCGGTGCGAGGGCCCAGCCGACGCGGAACCCGGGAGCGAGAGTCTTCGAGAACGAGCCGAGGTAGACCACGCCCTCGTCGTCGATCGAGCGGATCGCCTGGGGTGCCGGCTCGTCGAACCAGAGCAGCCCGTACGGGTTGTCCTCGAGCACCAGGATGTTGTTCGAGCGGCAGATGTCGAGCACCTCGATGCGGCGCTCCCGACTCATCGTGACACCGGCTGGGTTGTGGAAGTTCGGGATCGTGTACAGGAACTTCATCCGCTTGCCAGCGGCCCGGAGACGGGCGATCGTCTCGCGCAGGGCCTCGGGGACCAGTCCGAGCTCGTCGGTCGCCACGTGGACCGTCTCGGCCTGGTACGAGCGGAACACACCGATGGCGCCGACGTACGAGGGGGACTCGGCCAGGACGACGTCGCCCGGGTCGATGAAGAGCCGCGTGACGAGGTCGAGCGCGTGCTGGGACCCCGTGGTGACCACGACGTCCTCCGCGCTGGCACGGATGCCCTCGAGCGACATCACGTTGACGATGTGCTCGCGGAGGGACCGCAGGCCCTGTCCGCCGCCGTACTGCAGCGCCATCGCGGAGTCCTCGGCCATCACGCGGTCGAGCGAGCCGGTGACCAGCTCACGGGGCAGCGCGGAGACGAAGGGCATGCCGCCGGCGAGCGAGACCACCTCGGGCCTCGACGCGACGGCGAACAGAGCTCGGACCTCGGAGGCGCTCAGCCCGGCGGTGCGCTGGGCGTAGGAGTCGTACCAGGGATCGAGACTGTTGCCGTTCGTCATCGAGTTTCCTCCACTCGGTCGTTCTCGCCACAGTACGACATGCAGCCGGGCATCCGTCGTCCCACGACACAGGCCGATCGGCGATCCGTGGCCTGGCTCCGGTCGGGAGGCCCCCTCAGCCTCCGCCGGTCAGCAGACGCTGGACGGGCCTCCGGACAGGCGAACGCCCCGCCCTCCGATGGAATGGAGGACGGGGCGTCCGGGTCTGTGGGTGCGGGTCCTACGCGAGGAAGTCCGCGAGGTCGGCCTCGAGGGCCGGCTTCGGCTTGGCGCCGATGACGGTCTTGACGACCTCGCCACCCTTGAACACCTTCATCGCGGGGATCGAGGTGATCTGGTAGTTCATGGCCGACTGGGGGTTGTCGTCGACGTTGAGCTTGACGATCTCGATCTTGTCGGCGTGCTCCGCGGCGATCTGGTCGAGGATCGGCGAGACCGCGCGACACGGGCCGCACCATTCGGCCCAGAAGTCGACGAGGATCGTCTTGTCGGACTTGAGGACTTCGGCCTCGAACGTGGCGTCGGTCACTGCCTTTGCGCTGGACATGTTTGCTCCTTCGACGGGAAGTCGGTTCGGTGTGGTGAACGGGGACGCGGCTGCGCGCATTCCCGTGGCGTGCAGGGCCGCAGGTCAGACGCGGGCGGTGACGTCGATGGTCGCTTCGGTCGGGGTGACGCCCTCGGCCTGGTCGGTGAGTTCGCGGTCGAGGTCGGCGAGGTACTTCTCGGCGTCGAGGGCTGCGACCGCACCCGAGCCCGCGGCGGTGATCGCCTGGCGGTAGGTCGGGTCGAGCACGTCACCGGCGATGAAGACACCGGGGACGCCGACGGCGCGGGACGAGCGGCCCTCGACAGCGAGCGTGCCCTCGGGGGCGATCTCGAGCTGACCGTGCACCAGGTGCGTGCGCGGGTCGTTGCCGATCGCGATGAACAGACCGTCCAGGGCGAGCGAGGACTCGTCCCCGGTCACGGTGTCCTTGAGCGTGACGCCTTCGACAGCGGAGCCACCCGTGATGCCGGTGACCTCCTTGTTCCACGCGAACTCGATCTTCGGGTCGTTCATCGCACGGTCCTGCATGATCTTCGACGCGCGCAGGGAGTCCCCGCGGTGGATGACCGTCACCTTGTCGGCGAAGCGGGTGAGGAAGGTGGCCTCTTCCATCGCGGAGTCGCCACCGCCGACGACGGCGATGTTCTTCTGGCGGAAGAAGAAGCCGTCGCACGTGGCGCACCAGGAGACGCCGTGGCCGGAGAGGCGCTCCTCGTCGGCGAGACCCAGGTGGCGGTAGGCGGAACCGGTCGCGTAGATGACCGTGAGGGCCTCGTACGTCTCGCCGGAGCCGACCGTGATCTTCTTGACCTGGCCGGTGAGGTCGACCGAGACGGCGTCGTCGTACAGGACCTCGGCGCCGAACTTCTCGGCCTGTTCCTGCATCTTGATCATGAGGTCGGGGCCCTGGACGCCCTCGGGGAAGCCCGGGAAGTTCTCGACCTCGGTCGTCTTGGTGAGTTCACCGCCGGTCTCGACGCTGGAGGCGACGATGAGCGGCTTCAGTTCAGCGCGCGCGGCGTAGATGCCGGCCGTGAACCCGGCAGGACCGGAACCGATGATGATGAGCTCGCGCATGCGTGATTGCCCTTCCGTTGCTTGCTGACCGGGTCAACCCATGGTAGCTGCGCACCATTCCCGGGACTGGCTCCCCGGTCAGCGTCCGAGCCGGGCACGCACCAGTTCGACGGCGCTGCGGACCTCGGCGTTCTTGACGACGACCAGCACCGCGAAGTAGACGGCCACCATCACGGCGCCGGCGAGCACCACGGTGATGAACGCGCTCGTGAAGTCGGACATGGCGAACCCGGTGCGGGAGTACCCACCGAAGAACGTCGTGACGAGGAACCCGACCACGCCGGCGACGACTGCGGCCGTGACGAACTGCAGGTGCGAACGCGTGACGATGCGACCCTCGATGCCGTCGAGTCGACGGCGGACCACGACGAGGGCCACGATCGTCTGGGCCGAGCCGGCGATCGTCGTGCACGCGGCGAGCGAGAGCCCGATGATGTTCCCCGGCAGCAGGGTGACCGCGAGCGCGCCGATCACGAACAGGACCGACTGCACGAGCTGCATGAAGAACGGCGTCCGGTGGTCGTGCATCGCCCAGAACACCCGCTGGATGATGAAGAGCATGCTGAACAGCACCAGTCCGGGCATGTAGGCGAGCAGGACGGCGCTGATCGAGAACGCACCGTCGAAGTCCGCGGCGAACATCCGGCCGAACGGTGCGGCGACCACCATCAGCGCCACCGACGAGAACACCGTGAACAGCCCGACGATCCGCAGCGACAGCGACAGGTTGCGCCGGACGGCTGCCAGGTCGCCGCGTTCGGCGTCGTGGCTCATCCGGGTGAAGTACGCGGTGGCGATCGACACGGCGATGATCGAGTGCGGCAGCATGAACAGCAGCCAGGCGTTCTGCAGGACCGCGTTGCCGGCGTTGCCCGAGCCGAGCGAGGCCACGCGGGACTGCACGATGCCGGCGAGCTGCGTGACGAGGATCATCGCGAAGAGCCAGCCGGCGGCGGTCCCGGTCGCCTTGAGCCCGACGCCGCGCCACCGGAAGTCGGGGCGGAAGGTCAGGCCCGCGCGCTTCCAGAAGAACGGCAGGAACGCGGCCTGTGCCAGCACGCCGAGCGAGGCGCTGCCGGCGAGCACCGCGATCTTCAGCGGCGTCCAGTCGTCGGTGCCGGAGTTGACCGCGCGGTTCCCGAACATCGCGATGAAGACGACGAGGCCGGAGATCGCGATGACGTTGTTGATGAGCGGCGCCCAGGTGAACGGCCCGAACACCTGCTTGGCGTTGAGGACCTCACCGAGCAGCGAGTAGATCGCGTAGAAGAGGATCTGCGGCAGGCACCAGAAGGCGAACGCCACGGCCAGGTCGGTGGTCGCCGGCGAGAAGCCCTTGCCGTCCTGAGTCTGCGCCGAGTAGAGACGGACCAGGAGCGGCGCGAGCAGGGTCGCGATGATCGTGATGACGACGAAGGCCGAGCCACCGAGGGTCACGATCTTGTTGACGTAGGCCCGCCCGCCGTCGCTGTTCTGCGACATCGAGCGCACGATCTGCGGGATGAGCACGGCCGACAGCAGTCCGCCGGCGATGAGCGCGTAGATGTTGTTCGGCAGCTGGTTCGAGACCGCGAACGCGTCGGCGGACCGGGAGTTCGCCTGGCCGATGGCGTAGGCGAGCACGAAGGTCTTCGCGAACCCGAGCAGGCGGGAGATCATCGTCCCCGCCGCCAGCATCGCGCTGGCCCGGCCGAGCCCGCGGCCCTCGCCCTGTTCGGCGTCGACCTCGGCGCTGGGCTGGGTGGTGCTGATGGTCGGCTCCTCGGGGTGCGGGCGGTCGCCCTGGTCGTGTCGGTCGCCCTGGTCGTCTCGGTCGGACGGGAGGCTCGACTCCATCCCGGCCCGCGCGATCGCGTCCTCGAGACGGTCGCCGTCGCCAGCGACGGTGTCGGTGCCGGAGCTGGCCACGGCGATGGCGGTGGCGGCCCCGGGGACGGTGGTGGGGCCTCCAGGCCGGACCGTCTCGGCGGGCAGCGGACGCTCGCCCGGGCCGGGGGGCTGGATCTCGAGGGGACGGTTGGGGTCGTCGTCCTCGGGTTCCGGCTCGCCGTTGCGGCGACGGAGGCGGCGGCGGACGTTGCGGAGGATCCCGAGGCCGAAGACCGCCACGACGGCGATCGCGGCGAGGGCCGTGATCACGGTCTCCCACTGCGCCTGCACGTTGATCTCGACCGTGGCGGGGGTGGCGATGCGGGCACCGCTCGCGCTCGTCAGCGCCATCGACAGCGCGACCTTGCCGTTCGCTACCGACTGCACCGGGAAGGTGGTGCGGGTCGAGGAGCGGGGCTGGATCGTGACCTCGACGGCGTTCCGCTCGATGCGCAGGAACGAGTTCGACGGCGTGACGGTCAGGAACACCGTGACCGGCCAGTCGGAACGGTTCCGGACCGAGATCGGCAGCGAGGACCGGTCACCGAGCAGCGTGATGTCACTCGAGTTGACGATCCCGACGCTGCCGATGGTCTCCCGGTGGTCCGCGTCGATGCCGTCCACGACGGTCGTCAGTCCGTCGGTGTCCGCACGCCAGGCGTTCGACGCGGCGGCGAGGGTCCGCAGGCGGGCCGGAGCCGTGACCTGGACCGGGTCGGTGACCGCGCTCGCGAAGTCGACGAGCGCCTGCTCGGACCGCACCAGGCGCCGGAGGACGGTGAGCCGGTCGGCACCGTCGTCACTGCTCTGCAGGGTGAGCGAGCCCGGCTTCGCGTCGACGACCGTGGAGAAGTCCGTCGGCGAGATCCAGGCGGTGTCCTCGAGGGCGTCCAGGGCCTGCTCCAGGCGCGCGGAGTCGGTCGGCCAGGACCGGCCGAGGGTCAGCAGGACCGGACCCGTGGCGCTGCCCTGGACGGCGACGGTGGCGAGGGTGGCGCGGAGCGTCGCCATGGCGCGGTCGGTGGCCCGTGCGGAGCGGGCGTCGGCGGCCTGGCGCAGCAGGTCGGACATGCCCTGGTCGGACACGAGGGCCTTGGTCGAGCCGACCTGCTCGGCGGCGGCGACCGTGGTGTCCCGGCCGGCGGAGGTGTTCCCGCTGGAGATGATCGTCGAGGTGGAGCCGGCGGTGCGCAGGGCGGGGAGGTCGTCGGCGGCGACGGTGCCCTCGACGGGCCAGGCGACGGTGTCGACGGTCCAGGGGAAGGACACCAGCGAGGCCGAGGTGGGGATGGTGGCGGGGTCGGTCTCGTCGGCGCCGTTGCCGTTGCCGTTGCCGTTGCCGTCGGCGTTGCCGTCTGCCGCGTCCGCGGTGGCGGTGTCGGTCGGTCCGGTGGCGGTGTCGTCGGGGGTCTGCGTGGTGGTGCCGCTGTCCTGGTCGGCCGGGTCCTGCGCGGGGTCCGTGGCCGGGTCCGCCGGGGTCGCGGTGGCGGTCGGGCTCGGGGTCGCCCCCGGGAACCGGTCGGCGTCCACGGCGGCGGCGATGGCCTGGTCGAAGGAGATCGGCGCGGCGATGCCCGACAGCCCGGCCTGGCGCAGCCCGGTCACGTCCGCGTCGGCGTAGGACAGCGGGAACTTCTCGTTCCGGAGGCCCTCGAGCCGCTCGAGCCACGCCGTCGCGGAACTCGGGGCGTCGTCGCCGAGGATGCGGATCGACGCGATGATGCGGGGGTCGACGGCGAGGGCGACGCTGTGGCCGGCCGCCGCGTCGAGCTGCTGGGTGAGGGTGCCGTCGAGCGCGGTGTCGGCGGCCAGGGTGTTCGCGCTGAGCAGGCCGTCCTCGGTCGCCGGGACGGTGACGGGCATCGCGACCGCGACGTCGACCGGTGCGGCGTCGGGCCCGGGGTTCCAGGTGAAGGCGGAGCGCCCGACCGCGAGGGTCGATCCGGCGACGTACGAGGCCGCGATGCGTCGGGCGCCGAAGGGGTTGAGCGTGCCCAGACGGACGTCGGCGAACGGCACCGAGATCGAGTCGACCGTGACTGATCGATGTGCCGGGACCTCCGGGATCGTCACCCGGTCCATGGGCTCGCCGGGGTAACCGTCTGACGAGGTGTCGTTGAGCCAGTCGGTGAGGATGTCGCGCGTCCCCACCACCGGCCGGATGATGTCCAGGTCCGCACGGCCCGCGGGCAGAGCGGTGTCGGTGTCGTTCGTCACCGTGACGGACAGCGAGAGGTCGTCGCCGAGGTCGAGCACGCCGCGTCCGGAGGGGGTCACCTGGACCGACGTGGTGCCCGCCTGGGCCGTCGTCGGCGTCGCCGGCTTCGAGGTGGTGGCGGCGTCGGCGACGTCCACCGCTGCGGGCGCGATGACCAGACCGGTGGCGACCAGGGCGGACGCGGCGGCGGCGAGCACGGTACGGAGAATCTGCATGTGGGAGGGTCCTGGTCTTCAGCGGGCCACGACGAGTGTATGAGGCGCGACCATGACAGCAGGCGAGCGCGCAGGTGCTCCCGCCCACTATCTGGGATGATCGACGGCGTCATGCAGTCCGTAGCCCAGGCCGTCGAGCGACTCGACGCACTCGCCGCCACCGACACCGTCGACGTCCTCGCACGGGCGTTCGCCGCCGCCGGTCACGAGCTCGCGCTCGTCGGCGGGCCCGTCCGGGACGCCTTCCTCGGCCGTCCGGTGACCGACCTCGACTTCACGACGGACGCCCGACCCGACGCCGTCCTGGCGATCGTCGAGCCCCTCGCCAGCTCGACCTGGGACGTCGGCCGCCAGTTCGGCACCATCGCCGCGATGGTCCGCGGCGAGCAGGTCGAGATCACCACTTACCGCAGTGACGTCTACGACGGCGAGACCCGCAAGCCCGAGGTCACCTTCGGTGACACCATCGAGGCCGACCTGCTCCGCCGCGACTTCACCGTCAACGCGATGGCACTCCGACTCCCCCAGCGCGAACTCGTCGACGTCCATGGCGGCGTCGAGGACCTGCTCACGCAGCGCCTGGCGACGCCGCAGGCGGCTCGGGTGTCCTTCCGCGACGACCCGCTCCGGATGATGCGCGCGGCACGGTTCACGGCCCAGCTCGGGTTCACCGTCTCCGACGACGTCCGTGACGCCATGTCCGACCTCGCCGACTCGATCGAGAACATCTCCGCCGAGCGCGTGCGGGACGAACTCGTGAAGCTCCTGAACACGGCGGTCCCGGTCGAGGGCATCCGGCTGCTGGTCGACTCCGGCATCGCCGAGCGGATCCTGCCCGAGCTCCCCGCGATGAAGCTCGAGATCGACGAGCACCACCACCACAAGGACGTCTACGAGCACTCGCTCACCGTCCTGACGCAGGCCATCGGGTACGAGGCGGAACGCCACCCCGGCGACGCCCCGGACACGGTCCTGCGTCTGGCCGCACTGCTGCACGACATCGGCAAGCCGGCGACCCGGAAGCTCGAGCCGGGCGGCGCCGTGAGCTTCCACCACCACGACCTGGTCGGCTCGAAGCTCGCGAAGAAACGGCTCCGCGCCCTGCGCTTCGACAACGACACGATCGCCTCGGTGTCCCGCCTGATCGAACTGCACCTGCGGTTCTTCGGCTACACCGAGGGCGCCTGGACCGACGCGGCCGTCCGCCGCTACGTCCGGGACGCCGGCGACCAGCTCGAGCGGCTGCACGAGCTCACCCGCTCGGACGTCACCACCCGGAACCGTCGGAAGGCGGACCGGCTCGGGTTCGCGTACGACGACCTGGAGGCCCGGATCGCCGTCCTCGCAGAGCAGGAGGAACTCGACTCCATGCGTCCCGACCTCTCCGGGGACGACATCATGCGGATCCTCGACATCCCGCCGGGGCGCGCGGTGGGCGAGGCGTACCGGTTCCTGCTCGAGGCGCGGATGGACGAGGGGCCGCTCGGGCCCGAGGACGCCGAGGCGCGCCTCCGCACGTGGTGGGCGTCGCGCGACGCGTCCGCCTGACCGACGCCGGTCGCTCTGCACAGCCGGTGGCGCGCCTCCAGGCCGTCCGCTACGATGGGCAGGTTGTCTCGCGCGCATTCAGCGTGCCGAGGCACATGCATCAACCCTCCTGCCCCGGGAACTGCCCGGGGCCGCTGAGACCAGAGGAGGTGGGTTCCGCATGCACCAGTACGAACTGATGGCGATCCTCGACCCCGAGATCGATGAGCGCACCGTCGCTCCCAGCCTGGACAAGTTCCTCGCGGTCATCCGCAACGACGGTGGCACCGTCGACAACGTGGACGTCTGGGGCCGTCGCCGGCTCGCTTACGAGATCGCGAAGAAGAACGAGGGCATCTACGCCGTCGTGAACTTCACGTCGTCCGCCGACTCCGCCAAGGAGCTGGACCGCCAGCTCGGTCTCTCCGAGGCCGTCCTGCGCACCAAGGTCCTCCGCGCCGAAGAGGGCATGGCCCAGGTCGCCGCGCAGAAGCAGCGCGACGAAGCCCGTGCCGCCCGCAAGGCCGCCAACGCGTCGGCCTCGGCCGCCACGACCGCGAGCGCCGAGTAGCCCGTGGCCGGCGAAACCGTCATCACGGTGGTGGGCAACCTCACCGCGGACCCGGAGCTGCGCTACACGCAGAACGGGCTCGCCGTGGCGAACTTCACCATCGCGTCGACTCCTCGCACGTTCGACCGTCAGGCGAACGAGTGGAAGGACGGCGATGCGCTGTTCCTCCGTGCGAGTGTGTGGCGCGAGTTCGCCGAGCACGTGGCGGGGTCGCTGACGAAGGGCTCGCGCGTCATCGCGCAGGGTCGTCTCCGTCAGCGTTCCTACCAGGACCGTGAGGGACAGCAGCGGACGAGCATCGAGCTCGAGGTCGACGAGATCGGCCCCTCGCTCCGGTACGCGACCGCCCAGATCACCCGTGCACCGGGTGGCAGTGGTGGTGGCGCCGGTGGTGGCCGTGGCCAGGTCGGTGGAGGCAACTCCTCCGGCGGCAACGGCGGCTACAACGGTGGCGCGTCCGGTGGCAACGGTGGCGGTCAGTCCGACGCCCCGTGGTCGCCGCAGGGTGGTCAGCAGGGTGGCGGGAACGCATCGTCGAACGACGTGTGGTCCACCCCCGGCGGCACCTACGACGACGAGACCCCGTTCTGATCCTCAGCGGTCTGACGACACAACTTCTTCTTCTCTAAGGACACACAATGGCTGGAAAGAGCACCGGCGATCGCCGGAAGCCTCGCGGTAAGGGCGGCAAGAACGCCGCTCCCGCGAAGTCGATCAAGGTCGGCGTCATCGACTACAAGGACGTTGCGACCCTTCGCAAGTTCATCTCGGAGCGTGGAAAGATCCGCGCCCGTCGCATCACCGGCGTCTCCGTCCAGGAGCAGCGCCTCATCGCCCGTGCCGTGAAGAACGCCCGTGAGATGGCGCTCCTCCCCTACGCCGGCTCCGGCCGCTGATCGGAGGTCGACGAATGTCGAAGCTCATCCTCACCCACGAGGTCTCTGGCCTCGGTTCCGCCGGTGACGTCGTCGACGTCAAGAACGGCTACGCCCGCAACTACCTGATCCCGCAGGGCTTCGCCGTGTCGTGGTCGAAGGGCGGCGAGAAGCAGGTCGAGTCGATCCGTGCAGCTCGTACCGCACGCGAGCTCGCCACCATCGAAGAGGCACAGGACCTCAAGATGAAGCTCGAGAACGCCACCATCCAGCTGTCTGTCAAGGCCGGCAAGGACGGTCGTCTCTTCGGCTCCGTCCGCCCGGGTGACGTCGCTGACGCCGTCCAGGCGCAGGGCGTCGGCTCGCTCGACAAGCGCAAGGTCGAGGTCCCCGCGACCATCAAGACCGTCGGTGACCACGAGGCCACCGTGCGTCTGCGCGAGGACATCGTCGCGACCATCTCGCTGAAGGTCGTGGCCGCGAAGTAGTCCCGGTCGCTGCTCCGGCAGCACCAGCACCGCCGGAAGGGCGGGTCTCCCCCAGTGGAGGCCCGCCCTTCTCGCATGCCCGGGTGCACGTGGTGTCTCCGCCCCGAACGGCCGGTCGACGGTGACTGCTCGGCGGACGTGTACCTCGTGGTGCTGGGCGTGTCGGCGGCTGCCGGGAACGTCCTGGAGGTGCGCGCCGGTTGAGCAGGTCCGGCACCCGAAACACCGCTGGCCGGTTACGTCCGGCTCGGCTCTGCCACCTGGGAGCCAGCCGAGTGAGACGGGACGCGGGTGCCGTTTGTCAAGTCGGTTCTGCACAGTGACAGGCTCCAACGGCAACCTTCGACTCACGCTTGAAGCCGAGTTCTCCACACATGGTGTGGACACGAAAGCCCTGATCAACGGTCGAAAGTGTGTTCCCCGGCCGAGTTGTCCACAGTTGAGTGCACAACCCTCCACACAGGAGTCCGGCGTGTTCCACGATCTCTCCACAGAGTTGTCCACAGGGCTGTTTGCTGGGGATAACTCCGTACCCGTAGCTTGAGCCAGCGACTCGGGGATGTCGGTCGCCCGGGGTAGAACTGCTCGGTGGGGAACGGTTCACAGAGCCGTCCGCCAGCACCGCCAAACACTGAGGAGCACGTGTGTCGATCGCGCATCTGGAGCCGGCCCCCCGGGAGTACGCCGAGCGGAACGCCGACCGGACTCCCCCGCACGACATGCTCGCAGAGCAGTCGACCATCGGCGGAATGATGCTGTCGAAGGACGCCGTCGCCGACGTCATCGAGACCGCCCGCGGCGTCGACTTCTACATCCCCAAGCACGAGGTCATCTTCGACGCGATCCTGTCGCTGTACTCCCACGGCGAGCCGACCGACGTCATCGCCGTCACCGACGAGCTGACGAAGACGGGCCTCCTGTCCCGCGGTGGCGGCGCGGAGTACCTGCACAGCCTGACGAGCATGGTGCCCACGGCGGCGAACGCCGGCTACTACGCCGCCATCGTCGCCGAGAAGGCGGTCCTCCGCCGCCTCGTCGAAGCCGGCACCCGCATCGTCCAGATGGGCTACGCCAGCGAAGGTGAGGTCACCGACCTCGTCAACAGTGCCCAGGCAGAGGTCTACAACGTCGCCGGCGGGGTGCAGACCGAGGACTACGTGCCCCTCACCGAAGCCATCGGCACCGCCATCGACGAGATCGAAGCCGCCAAGGGCCGCGACGGACAGATGACCGGCGTCCCCACCGGGTTCGCCCAGATGGACGCCCTGACCAACGGCTTCCACCCCGGACAGCTGATCATCGTCGCGGCACGACCCGCACTCGGCAAGTCGACCCTGGCGCTCGACCTGTGCCGCTCCGCAGCGCTCAAGCACAACCAGACCGCCGCGTTCTTCTCGCTCGAGATGGGTCGCGCCGAGATCGCGATGCGCCTGCTGTCCGCCGAGTCCAGCGTGCCGCTGCAGAACATGCGCAAGGGCACCGTCGACAGCCGCGACTGGACCACCATCGCGCAGACCCGCGGCCGCATCAACGACGCCCCGTTCTTCATCGACGACTCCCCCAACATGACCCTCGTCGAGATCCGTGCCAAGTGCCGTCGACTCAAGCAGCAGCACAACCTGAAGCTCGTCGTCATCGACTACCTGCAGCTGATGACCTCGGGCAAGAAGGTCGAGAGCCGCCAGCAGGAGGTCTCCGAGTTCTCGCGTGCGCTCAAGCTCATGGCGAAGGAGCTGCAGGTGCCCGTCATCGCCCTGTCGCAGCTGAACCGTGGCCCCGAGCAGCGTGCCGACAAGAAGCCCATGATCTCCGACCTCCGTGAGTCAGGGTCGATCGAGCAGGACGCCGACATGGTCATCCTGCTGCACCGCGAGTCGGCGTACGAGAAGGACAACCCGCGTCAGGGTGAAGCCGATCTGATCGTGGCGAAGCACCGCAACGGGCCCACCGACACCATCACGGTGGCGTTCCACGGGATGTTCTCGCGGTTCGTGGACATGCCGCAGTAGGGGAGTTGTCGCCGCCGCGCACGCAACGTGTCTCCTCCGCGTTCAACTTGTCGCCGAACGGTTCCGGTTGGGACGTTCCGGTCCACGACGCGACGCGAGGGCCGCTCCGCTCGCGCAAGGCGTCAGCGATTCTGCGACCTCGGTCGTGGTACGAGGCTCGCGTTCGTTGCAAGGAAGCCTCGTTCGGTAGACGATCGGCGACTGAAACAGCTGGCGGAGTCGAAGGTGGCCGGCTGAGCCGGGGGAGGTGTGCTCGACCCCGGCTCATCCGGTGCGGTCCCGCCGGCGATCGTTCCGCCGGTTGTCGAGTGAGTCCGCTATTGCATCAGCTCGTGGACGGTGCTCACTGAGCGGTGAGCTGGCTCATGAAGGCGGTGAAGTCGCCGATGGCGTTGTGCTCGACGACCTGGCCGTCGCGGATGACGTCGACGGCGACGGATTCGAGGCGGGTCGCGTTGCCGTTGGCGGGGATGCCGAACAGGTCCCCGTTGCTGAAGGTGCCCTCGAGGACCCAGTGGGTGTAGACGGTGTCGCCGTCGGCGGCCTGGCCGAGGATCGTCATGGTCTGGTCCGGGACCGCAGTCTTCGCGGCGAGGTCGGAACCCATCCACATGTCCCTGTCCATCGCGCCGCCGTTGGTGTGGTTGACGAGGTCCTGCGAGACGTAGGTGTCGAACGCGCCCTGCAGGTCGCTGCCGTTGTAGGCGTCGTAGAAGGCGCGGGCGATGGTCTTGTTGTCGTCGGTGGTGCTCATGGTCTTGTCCTTCGGCTGGGAGCGGTGGTCAGTTGGCGGAGAGCAGCAGCGTGTTCAGGCTGGGGTCACGGACGAGGAAGCCTGCGTCGGATTCCTCGATGGGTCCGTCGACGGTTCCGAGGACGTGGTCGAGGCGCTCGTGGGTGTCGAGGCGGAGGGTGAAGGCGCGCATGCGGGCGGTCCCTGCGGGTGATTGCGGTGCGCCGACGCCTTGCCAGGTGTTCACTGCGATGCGGTGGTTGAACGCGCCGCCACCACCGAGGTCGCCCATGTGGAATCGGGGTGCCCACACGGCCTGGTTGAACCCGAACGTGCGGTAGAAGCCGTATGCGGCTTCGAGGTCACCGACGTACAGGTGAACGTGGCCGATCTTCGTGCCCTCCGGGACGGGGAGGGCGGTGTCGTCGTCCGGCAGTGCGTTCAGGACGGTGCGAACGTCGAGCGGCTCGCGACCGTTGGAACGGCTGCCGTCCTGGCGGAGCACGTACGGGCCGTTGTCGTCGAAGTGGAACCCGCGGAGACGTTCCGGCGTCTCGAGGGTGATCTCGACGGTGATGCCGTCCGGGTCGAGGAGGTAGATCGCCTTCGACATGACGTGGTCGGTCGGCGAGATCTGCCAGCCGACCCGGATGAGGCGGAGCAGGATCCGTGCGAAGTCCGCTTCTGTCGGCGGGTGCACGGCGAGGTGGTACAGCCCACTGTGGCCCTGCAGGAATCCGGTCCGAGCGCCCGGGTGCAGGGTGACGAGCGTCCGCGCCTTCGTACCGAGCTCGACCTCGTCCTGGGACTCGGACCGCACGACGAGACCGATGACATCGGTCCAGAACGCGGTGGAACGGCCGAGGTCGGTGACCTCGAGGTGCACGGCGCCGAACTCCGCGACCTCACGGTCCGGGGTGCCAGGCGCGGCCGCGTTCGGGGCGGGGTGCGGGTCCGAAGAAGTGTCGAGGGGGTTCATTGCTGCTCCTGCAGAGTTCGACGTCGTTGGGTCCCGGGCCGCGCGAGCTGCTGCTGCCGGAACCGGATACTTGAACGATCAAGTAATGCCCATCACTGTACGCGGTTTTGTTGAACTGTCAACAACCTCCTGGAACCGGTTCCTGATGGCTCGTCGCGGCAGGAGCGGGCCTGGATGCAGGACGCCCGCCAGCTGGGCGACGAAGGTGTCGTCAGCTGGCGGGCGGGAGGAGGAGTCAGCGTGCGATCGGGAGGAACGTGCGGTAGATCGGCACCGCAACCGCCGTCGTCACGAGGTGCATGATGCCCAGCGCCACTCCTGCTGTCATCGCAGCGGAGTCACCACTGACGGCGAGGAGCACGTCGGGGATGAGGGAGAGCACCAGTACGACCGGGACGAGGATCGCGAGCGCGCGCCCAGCCGAACGCGTGCGGCTGATGAGCGCCCACCCGATCGCGCCGATCAGGACCCCGACGACGGTGAAGGTGATGTAGGCCGGCGGCGTCAGGCCTTGCACTGCGGGGTCAGCACCGGCCGCGAGGGCACTGACGGCGATGATCGCGTTGGCGATGCTGCCGATGACGGCGGCGAGGACAGTCGCGACGAGGACCCCGCGGAGGCGGCTCGGGCGGCGGGTTGTCGTGTCGATCGTGCTCATGGGACTTCCGTTCTGAGAGGGGCGGCCGCATCGGATGAGCGGGCACGGCGGAGCAACGGACTGACGGGTGCCAGTCCGAGCGGTCGGGGGTCTGTGGAGTGGGTGGCCTGTGGAGTCGTCGGTCAGTCGTGAGCCACCGGCGCAGCGGCGGCGCGGACCGCCGGCCCGCAGGCGGGGTCCGGTGTCAGGAGGTTCGCGGCGATCGGCCGCAGGATCTCGGCGAGATCGCCGACCCGCTCGGGCGGGATCGCGTCGAAGAACGCGCGTCGAGCCTCCTCGACGTGATGCGGAGCCGCCCGCTCGATGAGTGCTCGTCCGTCCGCTGTCAGGGTGGCCACGAGCGAGCGCTTGTCCGTCTCGGACGGCACGCGACGCACCCACCCACGCTTCTCGAGCTTCGTCACCGCGTGTGACAGACGGGAGAGTGAGCCGTTGGTGAGGAAGGCCAGGCTGCTCATCGGAGCGCTGTCGTCGGGTGACTCGCTGAGCATCGCGAGGACGTTGTACTCGAAGCGGGTCATCGCGAAGTCACGCTTGAGCTGCGCGTCGAGCGCCGAGGGCAGCAGCTCGATGATCGCGAGGAGATCCATCCAGGCTGCCGCCTCGGTCTTGTTGAGCCAGCGCGGTTCGTCCATGCGCACATCGTCGCAGAAAAAACTTGACCGTTCAACAAAACCCTGTGTATTGTCGACCTCGTTACTTCAACTTTCAAGCACAAGGAAGATCATGCTCATCGCACTCTGGATCATCAACGGCCTCCTGGCACTCGCGTTCCTCGGAGCCGGCCTGATGAAGCTGGCCCGTCCCGCGGAGGCCCTCGCCAGTAGCGGCATGGGCTGGGCAGCCGACTTCGCCAGCAGTCACGTCAAGCTCATCGGCCTCGCGGAGGTCCTCGGTGCGATCGGCTTGATCCTGCCCCTGCTGCTCGGCGTCGCTCCGGTCCTCACCCCGATCGCCGCGATCCTCCTCGCTGTCCTCATGCTCGGCGCCGTGGTCGTCCACGTGCGCCGCAAGGAGTCCCCGGCGGCTCCGATCGTCCTGGCGATCCTCTCGATCGTCAGCGCGATCCTCGGCTTCGCCGCCCTCTGATCACCCTCTCCAACCGCACCACCTCTGAAACAGGAGCACGCATCATGACCAGCATCAGCATCCTCGGCACCGGCAACATGGGCACCGCGATCGCCTCCGTCTTCTCCGATGGAGGAGCCACCGTCGAGTCGATCAAGCACAGCGACGAGCCCACCTCCTTCGCCGGCGACATCGTCGTCCTCGCAGTGCCGTACGCCGCCCTCCCCGAGATCGCCGACAAGTACAAGAGCGCCCTCGCCGGCAAGACCGTCGTGGACATCACGAACACCGTCGACTTCGCCACCTTCCAGCCGGTCGTCTTCGACGCCGGCAGCGGTGCCGCGGACCTCGCCGCCCGCCTGCCCGAGTCGCACGTCGTCAAGGCGTTCAACACCAACTTCGCCGGCGCGCTGGCCACGAAGAGCGTCGGCGGCAAGAAGACCGCCGTGCTCATCGCCGGCGACGACGCCGACGCGAAGGCCGCTCTCCGCGACGCGATCACCGCCGGTGGCCTCGACGCCTACGACGCCGGCCCCCTCGCCCGTGCCCACGAGCTCGAGGGCATCGGCTTCCTCCAGATGGGCCTGGCCGTCTCCGAGCAGATCGGATGGACCGACGGTCTCGGGGTCATCAAGTGACGATCGCCGTCACCGGTGCGACCGGCAACCTCGGTCGCCTGATCGTCGAACACCTCCTCGCTCGTGGCGTCCCATCCAGCGACGTCGTCGCCATCGGCCGGAACGCCGAGCGCCTCTCCGCGCTGTTCGCTGACTCCGGTGTCCGCACCGCCGTTGCCGATTACACCGATCCGGCGGCCCTCGCGTCCGCGTTCGACGGCGTCGAGACCCTGGTGCTCGTCTCCGGTAGCGAGGTCGGTCAGCGTGTGCCGCAGCACACCAACGCCATCCGTGCTGCGGAGCAGGCCGGCGTACAGCACATCGTCTACACCAGCGCTCCCCGCGCTGATACGTCGACGCTGTTCGTCGCTCCTGAGCACAAGGCCACCGAGGACCTCCTCGCGGCCTCGCCCGTCACGGCGACCGTGCTCCGGAACAACTGGTACAACGAGAACTACGAGCAGGCGTTCGCCCAGATCGCGGCAACCGGCCAGTGGCTCGCCAGCAGCGGCACCGGCCGGATCGCCTCGGCCTCCCGCTCCGACTACGCCGAAGCCGCAGCCGTCGTCGCCGCGGCGGACGCACACCGGGGCGAGACACTCGAGCTCGCCGGCGACACCGCCTGGGACGGCGCCGAGTTCGCCGCCACCGCCAGCCGTGTCCTCGGACGCGACGTCGCGTACGCCGGCGTCTCGTCGGAGGAGCACCAGGAAGCACTCGTCGCTGCAGGTCTCGACGAAGGCACGATCGGGTTCCTCGTCGGCCTCGACGCCGCCGTCGCCGACGGCGCGCTCGACGGACCCTCGACGGTCCTCTCCACGCTGACCGGTCACCCGACCGAGACGCTCGAGGAAGCCTTCCGCCGCTTCCACACGGCCTGATCCACCCGCGGATCCACGACGCTCCGTGGTGCCGGACACTTTCGTCCGCACCACGGAGCGTTGTTGCATCCATGCCACACGGCCAACGAAGTCGGCACCTCCGACTTCGGGTAGTTGCACTTCTTGCGGCAAAGTGCAAAACTGCAGAGTGTGAACACAACTGAGCGGACGCGACTGCTTCGCCGTCGCATGATCGCCACGGCCCGTCGCCGCACGATCGCGGACGGCCTGAACGGGTTCACCATCGAGCAGCTCTGCGAAGAAGTCGGGGTGTCCCGTCGGACCTTCTTCAACCACTTCGCCTCGAAGGAAGACGTCGTGCTCGGGATCGAGCTCGGCGTCGAAGACGACCTGCTTGCCACCTTCGCTGCGGGAGCAGCGGTCGATCCCGACCTCGCTCCCTTCGAAGCGGCGGTCGCCCTGGCGATCGAACACCTCCACGTCGTCGGTCTCGACCGCGGCGAAGAAGCCCTCATGCGGGACGTCCTGGAACGCGAGCCCTCCCTCGTGGCGCGATTCGTCACCGCGACTGACCAGCAGATGAACCTCGTCGGCGACGCCATGCGCTCCCGATTCGGATGGACAGACCCGGCCGACGACCGCGCGCGGCTCGTTGCCGAGATCATCGGCGCACTGCTCAAAGCGACCGCGTGGCGGTTCTTCGCCGAGGACGACGGGCCGCCCTTCGAGGACATCCTCCGCACCAACTTCCGCCTCGTCACAGCGATGGCGAACTCGGACAGCCCGGCTGTCCCGGCCAGCAGTACGCCGCTCACAGCGGCACACTCGATCAACGAACTGGAGAACACCCCATGAGCTCGACCAAGAGCGCGAACCGGGCAGGACGGTCCGACGGGCCACTCCTGCTCACCCAGCGCCGCATCTGGACCATCTTCTCGGCGCTCATCGCGGGCATGCTGCTCTCCAGCCTCGACCAGACGATCGTCTCCACCGCGATGCCGACCATCGTCGGCGAGCTCGGCGGTGTCGCGCACCAGGCGTGGCTGACCACCGGGTACCTGCTCGCCTCCACCATCGTGATGCCGATCTACGGCAAGTTCGGTGACGTGCTCGGGCGGCGGAACCTGTTCCTCATCGCCATCGCGCTGTTCACCATCGCATCAGCCGGCTGCGCGTTCGCCGGCGACTTCACACAGCTGATCGTGTGGCGTGCGGTGCAGGGCCTCGGTGGAGGTGGTCTGATGATCCTGTCGCAGGCGATCATCGCGGACATCGTCCCCGCCTCGCAGCGCGGCAAGTACCTCGGCCCGCTCGGTGCGATCTTCGGCCTCTCCGCCATCGGTGGCCCGCTCCTCGGTGGCTTCTTCGTCGACCACCTCACCTGGAACTGGGCGTTCTACATCAACATCCCCGTCGGGATCGCCGCGTTTTGCATCGCCTGGTTCGCACTCACCCTGCCGACCAAGAAGGCCGAGAAGAGGATCGACGTCCTCGGCGTGCTCCTGATGTCCGCTGCCACGACGTGCCTGGTGTTCTTCTCCGAGTTCGGCGGCAACAAGGACCACGGCTGGGACGCGCTCGAGACGTGGGCCTGGTTCGCGGGCCTCGTCGTCGCCGCTTCGTTGCTCGTGCTCGTCGAGACCCGCGTCGAGGACCCGGTGCTCCCGATGTCCTTCTTCCGCAACCGCACCTTCCTGCTCGCGACCGGCATCGGTCTCGTGCTCGGCATCGGCATGTTCGCCGCGATCGGCTTCGTCCCGACGTTCCTGCAGATGGCATCCGGCACCTCGGCCGCGGTCTCGGGCCTGCTGATGTTGCCGATGATGGTCGGCCTCATCGGGACCTCCATCGCGTCCGGCAACCTGATCTCGAAGACCGGCCGCTACCGCGTGTTCCCGATCGTCGGCACGATCCTCGTCGCGGCCGCGATGCTCTGCCTCACGCAGCTCGCTGCGGACACCCCGATCTGGCTGATCTGCGTGTACCTGTTCGTCTTCGGCGCTGGCCTCGGCCTGATCATGCAGGTCGTGGTCCTCGTCGCGCAGAACGCCGTGCCCGCATCGCAGGTCGGGACCGCCACCTCGACGAACAACTACTTCCGTGAGGTCGGTGCATCTCTCGGCACCGCCGTGTTCGGTGCACTGTTCACCGCACGGTTGACCACGTCGCTGACCGACGTGTTCCGCGGCGCCGGCGGTTCCGCGACCGATGCCGCGTCCTCGGCGGGCAGCATCGACCCGGCGACCGTGGCGAAGTTGCCGGAGGCGGTACAGGACGGCATCGTCAACGCGTACGCTGACTCCCTCGCGCCGGTGTTCTGGTACCTGCTGCCCTTCATCGCCGTGGCGTTCCTGCTCGCCCTGTTCCTGCCGCAGATCAAGCTCTCCGACACGGCCGGCATGGTCGCTCGGGGCGAAGCCATCGGCGGCGCAGAAGCCGACGAACTCGAGAAGGCGCGACAGGACGCCGCCGCCGGTGGCCACCCAGCCGCAACGGCAGCCCCCTCCGTTCCGGACTCCGTCCGATCCGGCGCGCCGCGCGACGAGTAGCCGGGACGTAGTGAGGAGGGCGCTGCGAGGCGCCCCCTCACTGCGTCCGTCGCACGCACCAGCGAGGACGCTCGACCCGCAGATCCCATCAGCAGCCCCGACCGAATGAGAGAGCACATCATGGCCGCACCCCTCGGCATGCGCGTCCGGACCTGGGCGATGTCGACCCTCGTCACGCGCATCATCCGGGCACCGAAGGTGGAACTCACTTCCCGTACCGTTCCCGACAACGAGATCGTGCACGTCCCCACGCGTCACGGTTCGATCCGCTGCTACATCACGCGGCCTCCCGCTGACGCCCCGCTCGCCGGGAACGGTGTCACGCCGCCGGTGGTCATCAACACCCACGGTGGTGGGTTCGTGATCGGGAACCCGCTGCAGGACAACCACCTCGCTCGAGGGATCGCGGGCGAAGTCGGCAGCGTCGTCGTGAACGTGGACTACAGCACATCACCGAGAGCCCGGTTCCCGCAGGCGTTGGAGGAGTGCTTCGACGTGCTCACGTGGGTCGCCCGCTCCGGGGAGACCATGGGATGGGACGGTACCCGGATCGCGGTGACCGGCAGCAGCGCAGGTGGGAACCTCGCCCTCGGCACGCTCACGCAGTCGACACGCGAGCACGGTCCTGCTGTTCGCGCTGCCGCCCTCATCGTGCCCGCTGTGGACCTGTCGATCCCGCCCGCCGGAGCGACCTTGCTGATCGAGAAGCCGTTCGTCAACGCCGGGATGCTCGAGATGGTCGACGCGGCCTACCCGTTGCAGAGCACAGACCGCAAGAACCCGCTCGTCTCGCCCGCTTTCCTCTCCGAGCCCGAGCTCCGCGCACTGCCACCGACCCTGGTCGTCACGGCGGAGTACGACACGCTGCGTCCCTCGATCGAGGAGTTCACCGCGCGTGCTGTGGAGGTCGGTGCGCCGGTCGAGACCCGACGGTTCGACGGGGTCGACCACGACTTCTACTACGCAGGCTCCACCCCGAAGGTGACGCTCGACACGCTGATGGCCACGTTCACCGCGCACCTCCTCGAACACCTCCGCTGACCCACGCGCTCCAGGGCGTTGCAGCGCGGGCGGGTTCGTCAGCGGGAGATGATGCCCCGCGCTGCGCTCTCGAGGAGCATCGACGTGGCCAGCACCATGAAGCCGGCGAACCGCAACACCGCGCTCGTGGTGGCGACCGCTGCCCAGAGCGGCAGCAACGGCACGCGCGCGATCGTCCCGGCACGAGTTCGGCGCACCTGCTGGCCGTACCCGTCGTCGAGCTCCGCCGGCGTCGAGACGAACATCGGCGGTATGGAAGGTGAGGTGGCGATGAGCGTGGTCATGACGTGTCCCTTGATCGGTGCGACTGTGATCACCAGCATCGCCGAGGGAGCACCCGAGCCCGTCGTGCTCCGGGACCGACGAACCTGATGCAGATGGAGTACGCGCAGAGCAGCGGCGTCCTCCACAATCGAGGGATGACCGTTCCGACGCCCAGCGTGTCCGCGACGCCGCGCCCGCTGTGGCTGCGCGCGCAATCTGTGCTCGAGCGCCTCCCGCTGTGGGTGAGCGTGACCGCGATGATCGTGGAACTGGTCGTCATCGCCACCGACGGCGATGGTCTGCTCGCCGGTGTCGGCGCACTCGTGACCCTCACCGGAGCGCTCGTCGCCGTCCGGCTGCCGCAGGTCGGTCTCGCGTTGACGATGGCTGGCGTCGTCGTGGTGATCGTCGGAGGGCGGGACCCGATCGGTGAATGCACCGTCGTGGTGTTCGTCCTGTTCGCACTCACCCTGCGCGGCTTGCCGCCCACGCGCAGCACCGGGATCACGGCGCTGGCGATGGCCGTCATCTTCGGGCTCGCGAGTTTCCTGTCCGCTGGCCGCGCAGTCGGTCTCGACGCCGTCGCGGTCATCGTCGCCGTCGTCGCCGGGGGTGCCGTGGGCGCGGCACTGCGGCTGCAGCGCCAGTACTGGGAGTCGCTCGAGCAGCGCACCCGCGACGCGATCGCGACGCGGGAGGCCGAAGCTGAGCGGCGAGTGGCGGAGGAGCGGGTCCGCATCGCCCGTGACCTGCACGACATCGTCGGCCACCAGGTCGCCGTCGTGAGCATGCACCTCGGCGCGGTCGAGGTCGCCGCCGGCCGTGACGACGCCGCGACCCAGCGGTCGCTGGTCGCGGCGCGCACAGCGGTGCAGTCGATCCTCAGTGACACGCAACGGACGCTGGCCATGCTCCGCAGCGACGACGCCGACGACGATCAGGCGGGCCGCCCCACACCCGGCCTGTCGAGCATCGACGAGCTGGTCTCCTCGTTCCAGGACGCCGGCCTGTCGATAGACGTACAGATCACCGACCAAGCTCGCCGAGCGCATGAGGCCGTAGGGGTGACGGTGTTCCGGGTGGCGCAAGAAGCGTTGACCAACGCGCACCGGTACGGCACCGGTGAGGCCGCGCTGACGGTGCTGACGGACGAGGCCGACCTGATCATCAGCGTCACGAACCCGATCGCGTCCACACCGCCGACCGCCCACGGCAGCGGGTACGGACTCGTCGGCATGCGCGAACGCGTCGAGTCCGCCGGCGGCACCCTGCAGCTCGGCACCGACGACGACGTCTTCACCGTCACGGCGCGGATCCCATGGAGCGAAGGAGCAACCCCGTGACACGCGTGCTGCTGGTCGATGACCAAGAGATGATCCGGCTCGGACTGCGGACCATCATCGACGTGCACCCCGACTTCGCCGTGGTCGGTGAAGCAGGGGACGGGTTCGCCGCGCTCGCCTTCCTCCGGGACCACGATGTCGACCTCATCCTCATGGACGTCCGTATGCCCGGGATCGACGGCGTCGAGACGACGCGACGCATCCGGGAGGGTATCCCGTCCGAACAGACCCGCATCGTCGTGCTGACCACCTTCGAGCACGACGACACCGTCCTCGCGGCGCTCCGGGCTGGTGCGAACGGGTTCCTCGGCAAGGGCGTCGGACCAGCTGAGCTGATCGCGAGCCTGCAGGAAGTCATCGCCGGGGGAGGTGCCCTGTCCGCAGCTGCCTCTGCCGCGCTCATCGGGCACGTCACCGACAGCCCGGTCCGCGTCGTCGACGCCGACCTCGCCGACCGGTTCACTGCCCTCACAGCCCGCGAACGGGACGTCGTCCTCAGCATCGCTGAGGGCCATGACAACGACACCATCGCAGCGGAGTTGTTCGTCTCACCATTCACCGTGAAGACCCACGCGAGCCGTGCGATGGCCAAGGTCGGCGCCCGCGACCGGGCCCAACTGGTCGCGTACGCCTACCAAGCCGGGCTCATCGCCTGAACCGGCCGGCCTCGTCGCCTGGAGCGGTACCGGCCGAGGGAGAAAGCTCCAGGCCTGCTCGACGACACCACGGCATCACGGCCAGGGCAGGAACCCCTCGGCTTGGACCATCCACCCTTCCTTCGGGAACGATCCCGTTGAGGCCATGAGTGACACAGCGGCGAGCAACGACCCGTTCCCGGGCAGGTAGACGGGCAGGATCGAGCCGATCTGTGCGTTGTGACCAACTGCGGAGTACGTGTTCTTGGCCTCGTCCCTGAGCAAGGCGTCGACGGCGAGATCCAGCCGTCCGATCCGTGCAGCAGTCATGGCCATGACCGGGAAGTCCCACCCCCAAGCCGACGACCAGTCCCACGCCTCCCACACGCTCGTGAGCGTGGCAGCCATCAGGTCCTGATCGATGATCGGTGTCGGCGGCAGGAGACCGAGAGCAGCGAGGAGCGACGGGTGGTCGTCTCGCCGGAGATGCGGATCCGTTGCGATCGCGGCGTAATGCTCGCCCAGGATCCCAGGCATCGCCAGTCGGGCCTGGACATCGGCCCAGTCTCCTCTCCGGGGGCGTCCTGACCGCTCCTGCCAACGCTGCGCGAGCTCCAGTCCCCACCACCAGTACGCCAGCTCGAACGTCGGGTCCTCCGTCGTCGCGGTCTCGTAGAACTCCTGGGCCGGCATGAGGGGTGCGGGGAGGTGGAACACACCGTCGCGCTCCTCGACGAACGACGCCATGAACGCGGCCGTGTCGTCAACGACCTGCGTGAAGTCGTCGAGGAGCTCCGCGTGGCGGTCGCCTGCGGAGCTCGTCCAGAGGAGCTCCAGCAGGTACAGCAAGTGCGGCTGTTGCCAGATGAGGAGTGAGCCGGTGGGATCGGGGCTCTCACGTCCGTCCGGTCCGACCTGCTTCGGCCATCGCAGACCCTCGTACCCCTGCATCCGGGCGGTTTCCCGCGCTGAGTCAGCGATCGACAGGTACCACGGGAGGCTCCGCGCGAGGAGTTCCGGTCTACCCCAGGTGGCGAAGTGGGCTGCATGCCACAGGTGCATCTCGAGGTGGAACTTGCCCTGCCACGAGTTCGTGACGAGCCCCGTCTCCTGGGGAGGGAGGGTGCCGGCTGCGTGCACGGCAGTGAGGTACTGCGACAGCACCACGCGCCGCTCGAGCTCGTCGGCTCGTGCGTCCGTGCTGCCCGTGAAGTCGATCGCAGCACCGGACTGCCAGAACTCCGCCCAGTGTTCGGCTGAGTCGGCAGCGACGACGGAGAACGGGACGCGCTCGTCGGCCGGTTCGTCGGCGGCGTCCGGGCTGAAGGTCGCGACGATCTCGATCCGCTGGGCGTACGACGACAACTCGAACGTGTGCGGTTCCGCTGCGGCGGTCAGCCCTGCGGAGCCGTGGTCGAGCAAGACGTCGTAGGTGGTGCCGTCGATCTCACGACGGAGGCGTGTCCTCCCTGTGTCGCTCGGCAGGACGTCGGTGAGGTGTCGGTCCGGATGCGCCCAGTCGTCCGTGTGGAAGAACCCATCGCTCGGGTACGGGAACCGGACTCCGACCCGCAGCAGACCTGCGTTGATCAGCGCGGACTCGACACGGAACGCGACGGTGGCGGTGGACGGCGAGGCGACGGTGGTCACCGTGACCGGTTCGCCTGCGAACTCGAACGTCGAGGTGATCGTTCCGGTCCAGAGGTCGAGGCGCTGCGATGGGTCCTGCAGGCCAGTGGGGTCGTCCAGCCATGGGCTGTCCATGGTCTCTCGGAGGAGCAGACCGATCCGTCCCAGGTCGATCCGTTGCGGATTGGCGTTCAGCCATGCGCCGGCGAGATGGTCTGCAGGGAGCGTGCCCTGCATGGCGGCCTGCATGTCGAACTTGTCGGCGTAGCGCACCGTGCCCCGGCTGGTGGTGTGCTCGCTGAGGGCATCGTCCAGCACGAAGCCGTTCGGGTTCGGCATCTCGTGCCAGCCCCAGTTGCTCATCGTGGCCGTGTTGATCACGGTGGGTCCGCGTGAGGCGGCCCCAGGGTCGCCTGCTGCTGTGGCCCGGGTCATGGCGGCGAGCGGGTCGTGGAACGTCGTGAACGTCTGCATCCCGGTGATGTCGCAGGTGTACGCGAAGTCACCGTTCCCGACGGTCAGCACGTGGTCGGGACGCGCCTCGGTGAGATGCACGTCGTGACGGGTGACGAGCGCGTGGCGGTCGATACCGGTCATGGGCACTCCTGCGATGTCACGGTCACGGCGACGGGTTCCAACCCAGCCGAGGTGGCGGTGACGGTGATCGGGCCCGCACCGGTCGGTCGGACGACCGCGAGGATCCGACCGTCGAACGTGTCGTGAGTGTCGCTGTCGTAGCGTTCCGGGTTGTCAGGGCGGGCGCTGCCGTACCCCTGGAGCACTCCTGCACCCTCGACGGTCACCGTCACGGGTCGGTTCTCGGTCGTCGCCAGGATGCCCTGCTCGTCACGGATCTCGATGGTGACGAAGGACAGGTCGGTGTCGTCCGCACGGATCGTGGTGCGGTCCGGCACGACGTCGAGACGCCGTCGCTCCGAGGCGGAGACCACCTGGCTGCGGGAGTGTTCTCGTCCGCCGGTGTAGCCGATCGCGGTGATCTCCCCGCGTGCGTACGGGACGTCGAACCGAGCGAGGAATGCGTGATCCCGGCCGGCGGGCTGACGGCCTGCCGAGACGCCGTTGACGAGGATCTCGACCTCGTCGGCGTCGCTGTAGACCTCCACCTGTGTCATCGTCTCGTCAGGCACGTCGAAGGTCCAGCTGGAGAGGGTGTCGCTCCACGCCCACATGCCCTGACTGGTCGGACGGCCGAAGTGCTCGGGACGGAGAACGGCGATGTACGGTTCGTGGCGCAGACCGAAGACGGTCTCGCGGTAGTAGGAGATGGTGCGGCGGTGACCGCTGATGTCGATGTCCCCGACCCAGGCTGTGATCCAGGGGAAAGGAGCCTCGAACGCGGGCGGCTCGTCGGTGTACTGGACGCGGCCGATACCGACTTCGCCGAGGTAGTCCCACCCGGCCCAGGTGAAGTCACCGAGGACGTGCGCGTTGTCCTCGACGAGTCGCCAGTACCGCGCGATCTGCGGTGGGAAGGTCTCACTGCCGACGATCACCCGGTCCGGGAACAGGTCCTTATCGACGACGTAGCGGGCGTCGCCGTAGTTCAGCCCTGCTACGTCGAGGACGGAGAAGGACTCCTCCGTCTTCGACGTGACGAGCGGGGAGGCGCTCACCTGGTTCATGAAGTCGGCCGCTGAGCTCATCAGGCCGTTGACTCCGCCCTCGGCGGCGCCACCCTGGTCGCTACCGTGGGCCTCCATCATCTGGACGACATCCCGCAGCACCGAGACGAAGCCGTTGATACCGTTCGTCACGAAACGGGTGTGGTCCAGGGACCTGACCTTCTCGGCGAGCCTGCGGCCCCACTCGGATCCCAGCGGATCACCGGTCTCGAGGATCTCGTTGCCGATGGAGTAGAAGACGACGCTCGGGTGGTTGTGGTCCTTCGCGACGAGCGCCTCGACGTCGCGCTCCCACCATTCGGGGAACGCCAGGGCGTAGTCGAAGGTGGACTTGCCCTCGGTCCACATGTCGAAGGTCTCGTCCATCACCAGCATCCCGAGGCGGTCGCAGGCGTCCAGCATCGCCGGGCTCAGAGCATTGTGCGAGCTGCGGATCGCGTTGAACCCGGCGCGCTTCAGGATCTCGATGCGACGTTCTTCCGCTCGTGCGATCGTCGCAGCACCGAGGATCCCGTTGTCGTGGTGGACGCAGGCGCCGCGGAGTTTGACGCGCTCGCCGTTGATGCGGAGGCCGTGTTCAGGGTCGAGCTGCAGCGTGCGGACACCGAACGTCGTCTCGCGGACGTCGAGCGGTTCGGCGTCGTCCTCCGTGCCTCCCGACGTGACGCGCGTGGTGGCCCGGTACAGCGTCGGCGTCTCAACGCTCCACAGGGACGGTCGCGTGACGTACAGGCGCTGTCGTGCGACCGCTGAGCCACCCGCCCGCACGGTGACCGGCGAACTCCCACGAGCGACGATCGCCCCCGTCGCATCGGTGATGTCGGTCGCGACGACGACGGTCCGCGTACCGCCGCTGTCGTTCCTGATCTCGGCGGCCACTTCGACGACAGCGCGCGCGGGTTCGATGTCCGGGGTCGACACCCGGAGTCCGGCCGGGGCGATGTGGACCAGATCGGTGACGATCAGGGCGGTGTCGCGGTAGATGCCCGCGCCGGTGTACCACCGCGAGTCGTCGTGGGCGCGTGCATCGACCCGGATGGTGTTCGCTTCCCCGTAGCGCAGGTACGGGTCCAGTTCGACCACGAAGGTCGAGTACCCGGATGGGCGCTGGGCGGCGAATGCTCCGTTGACGAAGACCATGGCGTCCCGGTAGACGCCCTCGAACTCGACCGAGACGCGCTTCCCCCGGTACTCCGCCGGCACGTCGAACACCTTCGTGTACTCGTACACCCCACCGGGGAAGTAGGCGCTGCGTCCGCCCTGGGGTTCGTCAGCCGAGCGCTCCCGCGTGATCGTGGCGTCGTGGGGCAGCGTCACCGGGACTCCGGCGCCCTGCGGGTTCTGGAGTTGCGCGTACGGGCTGACCTTCGGCCGGACGGTCCAACCCAGGTTGAAGGAAGTGGTGGTCATGCGAGTTCTCTCTGTCGTCCTTCGGCCTCGATCGCTCGAGGCGGTACCAATCGCTGCGTCGTCGGCTAGACGACGATGAGCTCGGTCATGAGCGTGGCCTGCGAGCTGCCACCGATCCAGATGTCGAACACGGTGGCGTCCTGGACCCAGCCCCCCGTGACCGCGCTCCAGTAGCGGAGCTCGTCCGGGCCGAGCGTGAAGGTGACGGTCTTCGTCTCCTCCGGAGCGAACGCCAGGCGCCGGAACCCCTTCAGCTCCTGCACTGGTCGGGAGGACGTGCCGTGTCGCTGGTGGATGTAGAGCTGCACCACCTCGTCCGCGGCGCGGTCGGAGGTGTTCGTGACCTGCACGGAGACGGTCGCCGTGTCGCCTCGAGCGACCTGGTCACGATCCGTCCGCAGCTGGTCGTAGGTGAAGCTGCCGTAGCTGAGTCCGTGTCCGAACGGGTAGAGCGGGGTCGACTCCTCGTCCCAGTACCGCTTGTCCTGGTCCTCGGGCTGGAAGGTCCGGAGGTGCGAGTAGACCATCGGCACGTGACCCACGTGGCGGGGCCACGTGAACGGCAGGCGCCCGGCCGGGGACACGTCCCCGAAGACGACGTCGGCGACGGCGTCACCACCGCGACTGCCCGGATACCAGGCCTGGAGGATCGCCGGGACGTTCTCGTCCGCCCACCGCAGGTCGAGCGGTCTGCCCGACATCACGACCAGGACGACCGGTGTGCCCGTCGCCGCGATGCGCTGCAGCTGCTCGAGTTGCCGGCCGGGGAGGTCGAGCGTCGACCTCGAGGCGTTCTCGCCGATCTGGTTCTGCCGCTCCCCGACGACCACGACGGCGACGTCCGCGTCCGCCGCGATCGCGACCGCGCGATCGATCTCCGCGTCGTCGTCGTGGTCGGCTGGCGTGTTCACCACGGTCGGGTCCGAGCGATCGAACATCGACGCGAACTCGCGGGACGGGATCCCCGCGCCCGGTGCGAACCGGACCTCGCCGTCCGCTCGCGCCGTGATCCCCTCGAGGATGCTGACGGTCTCGTCCGTCGCGTGGGCGAAGACCCAGGGGCCGAGGGTGTCGCGCTTGCTCTCGGCCAGTTGCCCGATGACGGCGATGGAGCCGGCGGTGCTGGCGGCGAGCGGCAGAGTGCCGTCGTTCTTCAGGAGCACGATCGTCCGCTCTGCGGCGACCCGCGCCAGTTCGCGGTGGTGCTCGGTCGACAGGATCGCGTCGCTGGCCCCGGCGTCGACGTACGGGTGCTCGAAGAGCCCCAGGGCGAACTTGACCGCGAGGATCCGGCGGACGGCGGTGTCGAGGACGTCCTCGCTGACCAGCCCTCGGGCCACGGCGTCCGGCAGGCGGGAGAACGCCGGGTCGAACGTGCACATCTCCATGTCCAGCCCGCTGGTGATCGCCCTCACAGCGGCTTCGGTGGGCGACGCCGCGAAGTGCTGGGTCTCCATCGACTTCACCGCGTTGGCGTCGGAGACGACGAAACCGTCGAAGCCGAGGTCGTCCCGGAGGAGGTCCGTGAGCAGGCGCGCGTTCCCGCTCGCCGGTACGCCGTTGAAGTCCATGTAGGCGCTCATGACGTTCTGCGCGCCGGCCTCGATCGCCGCTCGGAACGGAGGCAGGTAGACGTTGTGGAGTTCGGAATCGGACACCTCCACGTCGTCGTAGTCGCGGCCACCGCGGGCGGCGCCGTAGCCGACGAAGTGCTTGGGACCCGCGAGCACGTTCTCGGAGCCGAGATCGCCCTGGAATCCGCGGACTTGCGCTGCAGCGACGGCCGCTCCGAGGTGCGGGTCCTCGCCGGCGCCCTCGATGATCCGACCCCAGCGAGCGTCTCGGGCGATGTCGACCATCGGTGCGAACGTCCAGTGGATGCCGACAGCGCGGGCCTCGCGTGCCGCCACGGCCTGCGATGCGCTGATCGTCCCTTCGTCCCAGGACGCGGCCAGGGCGATCGGTAGCGGGAAGATCGTCCGGAGTCCGTGGATGACGTCGAACCCGAAGAGGAGGGGGATCCCGAGGGGTGCGGTCTCGACCGCGAGCTTCTGCAGCCGATTGGCCATGTCGGCCTTGGTCACGAACAGGACTGAGCCGGCGTGGCCGGCGGCGATCGCGTCCTCGACCATCTTCGGTTGCCGCAGGTACGCCTGGTGTTCCGGGGGGAGCGAGTCGATGTCGAGGTCTGCCGGTGGCTCGCCGAACCCCGCCAGGTAGAAGTACTGGCTGAGCTGGCCCGCCTTGTCCTCGACGGACATCCGGCCGAGGAGGTCGTCGATTCGTTCATCGACGGGTCTGGCTGGGTCGAGGTGGGGAGCAGGGTACGTGCTCATGGGGTCGCTTCCAGGTCCACGGCGTTGCTGCGGGCGATGCCACCCAACCAGGCGAGGCTCGGTTTGGGATGGCGGGAGAAGTCGGAGCGATCGACGGCGATCAGTCCGAAGGTGGGTTCCCAGTGGCCCCACTCGAAGTTGTCCAGTGCCGACCAGTGCAGGTACCCGCGGACGTCGACGCCGTCGGCGACGGCCGCGAGCAGACCCGCCAATGCGCCTGTGGTGTAGGAGATCCGCTGGTCGTCGTCCGCCGTGGCGATGCCGTTCTCGGTGACGAGCGCCGGCACACCGGCGACGTCGGCTGCGTGGCGCAGGGCGATGCCGAGCGATTCCGGCCGGTAGGCGTCACCGGTCAGGGTGTTGTCGGGGTGCGGGGCTGCGGTGACGAGACCGTTCTCGTCGACCTCGCGGGTGGAGTACGCCTGCACGCCGATGAAGTCGTCGCCGCGAGCCGCCTCCAGGTAGAGGTCTTCGCGTGCGGAGCGCTCCCGCTCGAGGTGCTCGGCGTTCTCGGGTGTCGCCCACAGGTTGAGGCACGCGACTGTCCACCCGACGTTCGCGTCGGTCCGCTGCCGCAGCACGTCCCGCGCGGCGTGGTGCGCCTGGACGAGCCGCTGCCCGACCTCGAGGGTCGGTGCGGGGATGACGACTCCCTGCCGGGTCTGCACGGTCGGTGTGGCGAACGCGGGGACCGCGTCGGGGTTGATGGCTCGGGACATGAGCACCATCAGCGCGAGCATGTTGGGCTCGTTGATCGTGCAGACCCACTCCACGCCGTCCAGGATCTCAGCGACGCGGGAGACGTACGCCGTGAAACGGGCGATGGCTGTGTCGCCGAGCCAGCCGCCCTCCTCGACGAACCACCGCGGCGCCGTGAAGTGGTGCAGGGTCACCACCGGAGTCAGGCCGAGCCCGATCGCCGTGTCGATCATGCGCCGGTAGTGCGCGAGTTCGGCGACCGAGAACTGGCCCGGCAGCGGCTCGATGCGCGCCCACTCGACCCCGAAGCGGTAAGCGGTGAGGCCGGCGTCGGCCAGCAGCCGCATGTCCTCCTCGAAACGGTGGTAGCTGTCGACCGCGTCGCCGCTCGGCCCGAAGTGCGGCATCATCTGCTCGTACGTCCACCAGTCGCTGTTGATGTTGTTGCCTTCGACCTGGTGTGGCGCGGTCGACGCGCCCCAGAGGAAGGACGTGGGGAGTGTGCTCATGGAACGCGGTCTTCTTTCGTCGTGGACTGTGGACTGTGGACGGTGGATGGTGCCGACCCGTCCCGGCGGTCGTGTCGGCGTCACCGCGGGACCTCGATGCTCGTGGTGGACTCGAGTGAGCGTCGGCCGAGGCTGATGGGCAGGATCGCCGCGGCACCGAGAACAGCACAGACGCCAGCAACGATGTAGACGGCCGTGTAGTTGCCGACCGCGATCGCCACCACGGCACCTGCCAGGAAGGGGCCGACGGCCTGGGGAATCTGGTTGGCGAGGCCCAGCGTGGACAGGAACCGTCCGTTCTGGTCCTCCTCCTGCGGGAGGACGTCCAGCTGGACTGCCTGGTCGACGGCGCCGTAGACGCCGATGGCGAAGGACCCCAGGATCGAACCGAGGACGAACTGCGGGATGCTGCCCGTGGTGCCGACGATCAGGGCGGCGACGCCGATGAGCAGCGCACTGACCAAGAGGAAGGGCTTGCGGCTCCCGACCTTGTCGGACACCCAACCCGAGCCGATCGCTCCGATGATGGAGGTGGCCACACCGGCGACTCCGGTCAAGGCCACCACTCCTCCGACTGCTGCCGCGTCCAATCCGAGGCGCGACGTGAGCAGGAACACGGAGTAGATGCTCGTGAATGCGAGGGAGAGGAAGACGAGCGCCTTGCTGAGCCACACCCACCCGAGGTTCGAGTACTTCCGCGGGTTGAACCAGAACCCGTTGAAGATCTCGCTCATCCGGACGGCGACCTTCGGAGTGGTGACGACCTCGTCTCGCATCACGAGGACGAAGACGAGGCCGCCGATCAGCGCGAGGGCGCCGGGGACGAGGAACATTGCAGCGGGGGACTCGTGCAGTTGTGTGGCGACGAGGATGCCCATGATCGGGCCGATGTAGGTGATGGATCCGTTCAGGCCCATGACGCGGCCGCGCTGGTTCTCGGGGAGTTGGTCCCCGAAGAACGCGAGGATCATGATCGCGGTGATCGTGTACCCGATGTAGGCGACGGTCCACCCTGCGATGAGCGCGCCGAGACTCGGAACGACGGCGATGATGACCGAGCCGGCGGCGCCGGTGGCGATCCCGGCCAGCAGCCACGGCCGCCGGCGCCCCCAGGCGGAACGCGTTCTGTCACTCAGGACGCCGACGAGTGGCGTGATGAGGATGACGATCGCGCAGGGGATGCCGATGGCGAGCGACAGCGCGGTGTCACGGGACTCCGGCGCGAGGTCCTGGATGCGAACCGCGAGCGAGTAGGACGACGGTGCGACGAAGGCGATGTACAGGGTGAGTTGTGCGATGAGGGCCGGCAGGATGCGGCGCTTCGGCATCCGCCCCTGGTCACCTCGTGCGGATGGAGTGGAGCTCGCCATGCCCAACTCCTCGGCAGCACGCTCGAAGGCGGCTCCCGCGGTGCCCGAGGCGTTGGGGGGAAGGGACGTCGGATCGGGCGCGTCTGTCATTTCATAACCTCGTTGTTGTGAAGAAGAGAGCCAACTCGCGGTCCGCCGGACCGAGGAACGTCGCATCACAGCGCACGACACCAATCTAGCGACCACTAGATAAGACCTAGTGGTCGCTAGATTAGCGCCGATCGTGCTGCGAATACAATGGGTCCGGACAACAAGTCAGGGAGTAGCACGTGACGACAGCACCCCCCAGGGAGAAGCGGACGCAGACCCGTCTCGCTCCCGAGGTCAGGCGGCGCCAGATCGTGACCGAAGCCACGCGGCTGATCTCGGTCGCCGGCTTCAACGCCGTGTCCCTGACCGATGTCGCTGACGCGTGCGGTATCCGCGGCCCCTCGGTCCTCCATCACTTCCCGTCGATGAACGACCTGCTCGCGGCCGTACTGGCCTACCGGGACGAGGTCGACTCGACGGACCCGCCCGCCTCGAACGCGATCTCCACGCCGGAGTCGGTCAAGGTCTTCCTCCGGGGGAGGGTGCTGCGCAATCTCGAGCGCGGTCAGCTCGTCCGGCTCTACGTCGTGCTCGGCGCGGAGGCGGTCGATCCGGCACACCCTGCTCACCAGTACTTCGTCCGACGAGAGCAGTCGACGTACGAAGGCTTCGAGCGACTGGTCCGGTGGAAGACGCACCCCGACCTCGCTGCGCGGGAACTGCTCGCGTTCTGGACCGGGCTCGAGCGGCAATGGGTCATGGACCCGTCGGTCGACTTCCTGGCGGTCTGGGACAACTTCGCGGACCGGTTCTTCGTCGCGTCCTGAGTGTCCGTGCGCGAGCCACAGGACGTTCGGTGTGGATGGCCCGCAGCGGATCACGCTGGGTCGACACCGTCCGCCGCACCGGCGCCGGGGGTCCACCGCAGGATCCGCTCCGCGGTGCCGCCGAGGACGGCGTCGCGCTCCGCGGCACCCAGCTCGGGGTTGTCACGGACGGCGTGGAGCACCTCCGACCAGCGCATCCCGGGGAGCGCGGTGTGGTCGCCCGCCCACATGATGCGTTCTGCCCCGAAGGCGTCGAGCGCGCGGCGCAGATGGGGACGCGTCCCGAGGAACGGGTACTGCTCCGACCCGAACACCACCTGCTCGTGGCTCCACTTGAGGGCGACGTTGCCGTGTTCGGCGAGCGAGAGGACGGCGTCGAAGGGGTGCGTCCTCCCGTCGCCGGGCTCTGCGCTCGGCGACGGGACCGGCAGTCCGGGTTGCGGCATGCCGCAGTGGTCGATGACGACCGTGAGGGCGGGGAACCGACGAAGGTACCCGCGGAGGAGGGCTGTGCGACCCGGAGTGTAGACGAACACCGGAAGTCCCACGTCGGCGGCGAGGCCGAAGAGACGGTCGCAGGATCCCTCGGCGAAAGCCCTGGCGGCCCCCTCCGACCACGTCGGCAGGACCCGGAGCGCCTTGACGTGGGGTTCCGCCGCGAGCGCGGGGACGAGCCATGACAGACCGTCGTCGTCCGGATCCACGCGCACGACGGTCGCGAAACGGTCCTCGTGCAGGAGCGCGGCGGTCTCGGCCGTCGGGAAGGCGCTGCGCCAGGCTCCACCGGGCAACCGTCGGCCGGGCTCGAAGAAATCCGGGTGCCCGGACGGGTGCCGTGCCCAGAACTCGTCCACGAGGACCGAGTCGATGCCCAGCGCGTCCATGGAAGCGAGGGTGGTGTCGATCTGGCCTGGCCCCAGGTGCAGCTGCGAATCGATGACCCGCATCACAGGGACCCCGCGGTCACCAGTTCCAGCTTGACGACCATCGGCTTGTCGTACCCGGGGACGTCGGCGAAGTGGTTGAACTCCGTGACCGGGATCACCACGGTCGCCTCCGGGCCCGCGCCCTTCGGCGTCATGGACATGCGGTAGGTGTGCGCGGTGACACCGTCAGCGACGATGCAGCGTTCGATGACGCCCATCTCCATGTCGTAGGCATCGCGGAACCCCTTCATCTTCGACTGGTACGCGCTGAACACCTCCGGAGCATCCCCGCTCATCGCGATCATCTCCGCATCGGGGTGGTACAGCTCGTTCGACCACGCGACCCAGTCCGCGTACCCCGGCTTCCACGCGTCCCACGCCTCGTACAGTCGATCCTTCGCCCGCTCCGAGAAGCTCTTGGTCATGACGCTCTTGTCCATGGTTGCTGTCCTTTCATCCGGAAGTCGATGAACCGAGCGTTCCAGCGGAACACCTGGCGTACCTAGTCCGAGTGGAGCGGCCGATCTCATCGGAAGGGAGTACGCATGGAACGCGTCCGGGTCTACGATCCGCGATCGAACACGACCGACCGGGCGCGGGCCTGGCGTCCTGACACCGGTGGCTATGCTCGATCCCATGGCGGAACGGGGCGCGTACGCGAAGGGCATCGAGAAGCGCAACGCGATCCTGGCGACCGCGCTCGAGGTCATCGCCGCGCGGGGGTTCCACAAGACGACGGTGCGTGACCTCGCCGAAGCGGCCGGTACGAGCACGTCCGGCTTGCTGCACTACTTCGGGACGAAGGAGGAGCTCTTCATCGAGATCCTGCGTCGGCGCGATGCCGACGCCGCGGCACAGGAGCCACCAGCCGTCCCGGGTGAGATCGAGGGGCTCATCGACATCGGCAGGCGGAACGCCGAGGTGCCTGGGCTCGTGCAGCTCTACGCGCAGTTCTCGACGGCCGCGGCGGAGGAAGGCCATCCGGCTCGACCGTACTTCCAGGAACGTTTCGCCGAGTACCGGGAGCGGATCGGGAGGATGGTCGTCGCTGAGCAGGCCGCGGGGCGCATGCCCGCCTCCCTCGATCCCACGCGGTTCGCGACCATCCTCGCCGCGGTGACGGATGGCCTGCAGACCCAGTGGATGCTCGACGAGTCGATCGACATGTCCGCCCACATCCGGTACTTGTTCGAACTGGTCGGAGCGGATGTGGAGCACGGTCGGTCCTGAAACCAGGACAACGTTTGAGTTTGAAACTCGAACGTTGTACGGTATCGAGGCACGCTCACCGTAGAGCGCCTCCTCGAAGGAACCCGACCATGACGACGACGTCCGACCGCAGCTCCGAGCCACCCGTCCTCGGCGGGACGACCGAGCCTGCTCCCCTCGTGCGTGGGACCATGCGCCGCCTCCTGGCGTGGATCATCCCGGCCAACATCAGCCTCTTCCTCATCAACGGCGCCGTTCCCGGTGTCCTCCTGCCACTCCAGCTCGAGCAACTCGACTCGAGTGGCAAGGTGGCGTCCTTCGCGCTCGTGTCCACCATCGGTGCCGTCGTCGCGATGATCGCGCAGCCGGTCGCGGGTCTCGTCTCCGATCGCACGCGATCGCGGTTCGGGAAGCGCGCCCAGTGGATCCTCGGCGGAGCGATCGTGGCCGGGCTCGCCCTGGTCGGCATGGGCTCGGCCAATGGGATCGTGCAGGTGACGATCTCCTACGTCATCCTGCAGCTCGCCATCAACTTCATGCAGGCGCCACTGAGCGCGATCCTGCCCGACCGCGTACCGCGGGGAGCTCGGGGTACCTTCTCGGCGCTCGCCGGTCTCGGGGCGCTCGTGGGCGCTTCCGCCGGTCAGGTCGTCGGGGCGACGTTCGCGCGGTCGGTCGGCACGGGGTACGTCATCTTCGCCGGCCTCGTCGTCGTCGTGCTCGCCCTCTTCCTGGTCTTCAACCCCGACCATGCGAGCAAGGACGCCGACCGCGAGCCGTTCTCCGTCAGCCTCTTCCTGCACACGTTCTGGATCAACCCGGTCCGCCACCCGGACTTCTTCTGGGCGTTCACCGGCCGGCTGCTGCTCTACACCGGCTACTTCGGGGTACTCGGGTACCAGCTGTACATCCTGCAGGACTACATCGGACTCGGTGCCGACGCCGCGGCCGCCGTCCCCGTCGCCGGTCTCCTCAACCTCGCCGGCATCATCGTCTCGACGGCCGTCTGCGGGCCGATCTCCGACCGCTTCGGAGGTCGCCGCAAACCGTTCGTCTTCGCATCGTCGCTCATCGTGGCGATCGCGCTGGTCATCCCGATGGTCTCGCACACCTACGGCGCATGGCTGCTGCTCTCCGCGATCGCCGGGGTCGGGTTCGGCGCGTTCAGCGCGGTCGACCAGGCGCTCATGGCCGACGTCCTGCCCTCGGCGAGCTCGTACGCCAAGGACCTCGGCGTGGTGAACATCGCCGCCACCCTGCCACAGGTCATCGCCCCCGCCGTCGCCGGCGCTGTCATCCTGCTCTTCGGCGGGTACCTCGCACTGTTCCCGATCGGGATCGTGCTTTCCGTCCTCGGCGCTTTCGCCGTCTGGTTCATCAAGGGAGTCCGATGACCACCCAACCCACCGTCCCCCCGACCGAGGTCTCGGTCAGCCCCGCCGACGCGGTCGACGCGCTCACCCTCGAACAGCAGGCGGCGCTGAGCAGCGGGGCTGACTTCGTCGCCACGAAGGCGCTCGGCGCCGTACCGTCGGTGACGATGGTGGACGGCCCGGCGGGTCTGCGCATGCAGGACCTCACCAAGGGCGCCGACCACCTCGGGCTCCGGCCGAGCCTCCCCGCGACCGCGTTCCCGTCCGGTACGGGGCTCGCACAGTCGTGGGACCCCGAGCTGGTCGGACGGGTCGCACGCGCCATCGGCACGGAGGCCCGCGCCGCTGGGGCGAACGTCGTGCTCGGCCCGGCGATCAACATGAAGCGTGATCCCCGCGCAGGGCGGAACTTCGAGTACTACTCCGAGGATCCGCACCTCACCGGCGTGCTCGCCTCCTCCTACGTCACGGGGTTGCAGAGCACCGGCGTCGGCGCGTCACTGAAGCACTTCGCGGCGAACAACACCGAGCACGAACGCTTCCGGTCGAGTTCCGACGTCGACGAGCGCACGCTCCGCGAGATCTACCTCCGTGCCTTCCAGCGGGTGGTGCAGGACGCCGAACCGTGGACCGTCATGTGTTCGTACAACCGCCTCAACGGCGTCCCCGTCGCCGAGAACCGGTGGCTCCTGCACGACGTGCTGCGCGCAGAGTGGGGGTTCACGGGCGCCGTGGTCAGCGACTGGGGAGCCGTCGACGACCGGGTGGCGTCCGTGCACGCCGGAGTCGACCTGGAGATGCCCGCCAACAGCGACGGGTCCCACGACCGCGCCCTCGCGGACGCAGTCGAGAACGGCCTGATCGACGCCCGCGAGGTTCGTGCCGCCGCCGAACGCGTCGCAGAACTCGCGATCCGGACGCACGCCGCGGCTGACGACATCGCCTGGGACGAGCAGCAGCACCACGACCTCGCGCGGGAAGCAGCAGCAGCCGGCATCGTCCTCCTGCAGAACGACGAGACGCTCCCGTTGTCCCCCGGAGCATCCGTGGCCGTCATCGGCCACTTCGCCACCGTCCCACGTGCGCAGGGTGGGGGGAGCTCCTTCGTGAACGCTCTCCGGATGGAGGTGCCGCTCGAGGAGATCCGCAAGGCCGCTTCGTCCGCCACGGTCGCATGGGCTCAGGGCTTCGATCCTGAGGACCCCGGGGTGTCCGAGCGCCTCCGCACCGAAGCGGTCGCCGCCGCACGGGCAGCGGACGTGGCGGTGGTGTTCCTCGGCCTCGCCGGCACCCAGGAGGCCGAAGGCTTCGACCGCGATTCGATCGCGCTGCCCGCGGACCAGCTCGCACTCCTCGCCGCGGTCCGCGCTGTCCAACCCGACGTGGTGGTCGTCCTCTCGCACGGCGGAGCGCTGGAGCTCGCCGCGGTGACGGAGCAGGCATCCGCGATCCTCGACGCGCCGCTGCTGGGTCAGGGCGCCGGCGGGGCGATCGCTGACGTCCTCTTCGGCGTCGTGAACCCGTCCGGTCGGCTGGGTGAGACGCTTCCCGAGCGCCTGCAGGACGTGCCCGCCTTCGGCAACTTCCCCGGTGAGCACCTGCACGTCCGGTACGGCGAAGGGCTCTTCGTCGGGTACCGCTGGTACGACGCTCGGGACGTGCGCGTGGCGTTCCCCTTCGGGCACGGCCTGTCGTACACCTCGTTCGACTACTCCGACCTCGAACTCGACGTCCAGCACAACGGTGTGACCGCTCATCTGACCGTCACCAACACCGGATCTCGAGCGGGCCGGGAGGTCGTCCAGCTCTACACCGGGCTCGACCGGTCGACCCACGTCCGGCCGGTCCGGGAGCTCAAGGCGTTCACGTCGGTGTACCTCGAGCCCGGCGAACAGCGGCGTGTCCGTCTGCACGTCCGCCGTGACGACCTGGGCGTCTGGGACACCCGGCTCGCCCGATGGACGATCGAGCCGGGTTCCTACCGGATCGACATCGGAGCATCCAGCCGGGACGTCCGCTCCACGGGGCACGTCGACGTCGCCGGTGAGCCCCGTCGCGTGCACCTCACCCTCGAGTCCTCGATCGAGGAGCTCCTGCAGGACCCGGTCGCCGGTGCGGCGTTCGAGCCGATGCTCACCGGTGCCTTCGGCGGCGGTGACGACACTTCCGTGCACGGAACCGGGATCGACATCCTCAGGATGATCGGCAGCACCCCTGTCCGTCGGTTCGTGGCGTCACTCGGCGGTGCCGAGCAGCTCGGCATGATCCAGCACGTCCTCGACCAGGCGAACGCAGCGCACACCGACTGATGCGTCGCGAGCGACCAGGGCTGGCAGCAGTCGCTGCCGGCCCTGGTCGGGTCGGGCACGCAACACAGCAGGCGCGGCTGTGCCGCGTGGTCGTTAGGCTCCGTTGGGACCGTGAGGAGCCTCCATGACCGACGCCCAGCAGCACACCCGAGCGTCCCGCGTCGCCGCCACGCGGGAGGCGATCCTCACGGCCGCCGAACAGCTCTTCGGCGAGTACGGGATCGCTCATGTGTCGAGCCGGCAGATCGGGGAGGCGGCCGGGCAGGGGAACACCGCGGCCGTCGGCTACCACTTCGGTGGCAAAGCAGAGCTCATCCGCGCGATCCTCGCCCGACACCAAGGCGCCATCAACGCGCTCCGACTCACAGAACTGGAACGAGTCGAAGGGTCCGATGACATCCGAGACTGGATCGCGTGTTTCGTGCGTCCGACCACGACGCACCTCGAGTCCCTGAGCTCCCCGACCTGGTACGGCCGGTTCAGCGCACAGGTCGCAACCGATCCCGCATGGGCCGACATCGCGATGGACGAAGCGAGAGAAGCGCCCGGTCTCATGCGGATCATGCACGGCATCCAGCGGTGCCTCCCGGACCTCCCGGCCCGCGTCCGCGCTGAACGGATGACGATGGGCCGGATCCTCCTGACCCAGGTCATCGCGGAGCACGAGCGCGCGCTGGAACGGGGCGGCGCTCGCATCTGGACGGACTGGCCGGCGGTGGCTGGCTCCCTCGTCGACGTCGTGTCGTCCCTGTGGCTCGCCGAAGCGCTGGTGACCGGACGTGCTGCCGGGCCGGCGCCGGCGTGAACCCAGGTCCACCGTTCGGAGGACCTCCCGTTCGCGGCACGTGGAAGTATCCCGAGAATTTAAATCATGCGTTTGATTCACTGATGGCCCCGAGGTTGACTGGTCGGAGCGGCAACACCTGTTGCCGCCAGGCCCATCGCGAGGAGCACGATGACGGACATCGCCACGGACAGCACAATGAGCGAGACCGAGTTGGACGCGCTGCGCGCCCGGTACCGGGTCGAACGGGATCGACGCGTCCGCCCGGACGGGTTGCGGCAGTACCAGGGCACACGCGGAGCGTTCGGGTACTGGGCGACGGACCCCTACACGCCCCGCACCGACCGGCCGGAGAAGACCGACCGCGTCGAGGTGCTCGTCGTCGGCGGTGGGTTCGGCGGACTCCTGACCGGGGCCCGGCTGCGGCAGGCGGGCTTCACCGACATCCGCATGACCGAGGAAGGGGGCGACTTCGGCGGGACGTGGTACTGGAACCGGTACCCGGGCATCCACTGCGACATCGAGGCCTCCGTCTACATGCCGCTGCTCGAGGAGGTCGGGACGGTCCCCACACGGCGGTACGCACCGGGGGAGGAGATCCGGCAGCACGCGATGGCGATGGCACGGCACTTCGACCTGTACGACGACGTGCTGTTCCACACCCGCGTGACGGAGCTCCGATGGGACGACGACGCAGCCGAGTGGGACGTCCAGACCGACCGCGGCGACGCGATGCGCGCCCGGTACGTGATCGTCTCCTCCGGATCGCTCTCCCAACCGAAGCTCCCCGCCATCCCGGGCATCGAGACGTTCACGGGTCACACGTTCCACACCAGCCGGTGGGACTACGGCTACACGGGTGGCGACCAGACCGGCGGGATGACCGGCCTCGCCGACAAGCGCGTCGCGGTCGTCGGGACCGGTGCGACCGGCATCCAGGTGATCCCCCTCGTCGCGGAGGACGCCGAACACCTCACCGTGTTCCAGCGCACCCCGTCGAGCGTCGACATCCGCAACAACCGCGACCTGCCCGCGGACTGGACCACGGGCCTCCCGACCGGATGGCAGCAGGAACGCATGGAGAACTTCCTCGCGGTCGTCTCCGGCGAGGAGACCGACGTGGACCTGATCCAGGACGGATGGACCTCCACCGCGGCGCTGCAACGCACGATGCTGACCGGGCAGACGGAGGACACGCTCGACCCGGAGGAACGCGACCGGCTGATCGAGATCGCGGACGCCCGCAAGATGGACCAGATCCGAGCGCGGGTCGACTCCGTCGTCACGGACCCTGCGACCGCAGAGGTCCTCAAGCCCTGGTACCGGTACATGTGCAAGCGGCCGACGTTCAGCGACAAGTACCTGCAGACCTTCAACCGTCCGAACGTGACACTGGTCGACACCGCCGACACCGGCGGGATCACCGCGATGACCGAGACCGCCGTGGTCGTCGGCGACACCGAGTACGAAGTCGACGCCGTCGTCTTCGCCACCGGGTTCGAGACCGGTGTCTCCGGGGTCGTCTCCGGGACACTGCCCGTGCACGGCCGGGACGGCACGCAACTGCTCGAGGCGTGGGCGCGAGGCCCCCGGACCCTGCACGGGTTCGTGTCCCACGGGTTCCCCAACCTGTTCCACCTGGGCGCACTGCAGAACGCGAACTCGGTGAACTTCGTCCACATCCTCCAGGAACAAGCGACCCACATCGCGGCGATCCTCGAGCACGCTCGTGACGAGGGTGCGCGGCAGGTCGAACCGACGGTGGAGGCAGAGGAGCGTTGGCTCGACACCATCCGGGAAGTGGAGGTGGACAACGCGGCGTTCCTGGCGGAGTGCACACCGGGTTACTACAACGGAGAGGGCACCCGGAAGCGCGGCGGCGGTGGGTACAGCCCGGGCCCGGTGCGGTTCCACCAGCTGCTCCGGGAGTGGCGGGAGACCTCGATCGACGAGGTCCTGGTGTCGGAGCTCGCCGTCAGCGCCTCCTGATGCGTCAGCTGCACACGAGCGGTACGCCGCGGGAACGAGCCGCGCGATCCGGCGGAGTACGAATCGGCGCGGTGCTGACGATGTCGGTGGCCGCAGCAGTCATGCTGTCGGGCTGCGCTGCGCCCGCGGACGACGCGGCCCCGGCTACAGCGCGCACGGACGATCGGACAGCACGCCGCGTCGTCCAGGTCGCGCCTGCACCGGAAGCCGGCACCGGGTACGGACCGCTGCTCGAAGGGCCGACGTTCGCTGCTGACGGGCGACTCATCGCCGTCGACGTCACCGCCGGAACCGCACGGCCGAAGGTCGTCCGGATCGACCTCGACCGCCGGAAGGTCACGGGGTTCGGGGACGCTGCGGGGCTCGCCGCGCCGACTTCTGCGCAGTTCAACCCGCGCGACGGCCGCTTGTACGTCACCGACTTCGCAACGGGGAAGGTCGTCAGCGTGGACGGCCGGGGCGGTGGCCTCCGCGTCGAGTTCGAGGGCCCCGTGGACGGCCGGCCCATGCAGCCGGACGACTTGACCTTCGACCAGGACGGGAACATGTTCGTCAGCGATGCGGCAGGGAATGCTGCATCGACGGAGGACCCTGTCGGACGGGTCGTCCGGATCGACGCTGCTACCCACCGCGCCACGGTGGTGCTTGACGGGCTCGCGTCGGCGAACGGAATCGCCTTCGACGAGGACCACCGTGGACTGTGGGTGAGCGAGTACAACCGCAACCAGATCGACCACGTCCAGCTCGACGCCGAACACGAGGAGGCGACGGCGGCGTATCCCGCCATCCGGCCTGACGCCGGGGCGAGCCGGGTCGACTCCGTCGCCGTCGATGCCGCCGGCAACGTCTACCAGGGGTACGAAGGGAAGCCCGTGATCGATGTCTTCAGTCGCGACGGTGACCCGGTCGCGCAGGTCACCGTGCCCAGTGACGACCGGCGAGCCGTGACCTCCGCGACGAACCTCGCGATCAAGCCGGGGACGACCGATGCGTACATGACGGTGAGCGGCCCGGGTGGGTCGTTCGTGTACGGGTTCCGCGCCTACGGCAAGGGTACGCAGCAGTCGAACGGCGGGTGACCAGACCTCGGACTTTCGTCAGGAGACGAGCCAGCGAAGACTGAGCTGGTCCCGGAGCGCTCCCGGTGCCCCCGGCGACTCGCGTGCAATGCCCGCGACCAGCGAACGGGTCGCCACCGGCCGATCGGTGATGACGCCGTCCAGGCCCGCCCTGAGCAGGACCCGGATGCGCACGTCGCTGTTCGCCGTCCATGCATAGACCGCCCGTCCGTCGCGATGGGCCCGACGGATCATCGCCGACGTGATGGACGCCTGTTCCACCGCGTAGAAGTCGACGGGGAGCTCCGGGAGTGGACCGACGTGTGGCCCCACAGTCAGGCCGACACGGTGCTCCGGGTGCTGCTCGAGCATCTCGTGCACGACCGTCGGGTCCAGCGAGTGGAACCACGTGCCGGGCGGTAGGCCCACACGATCGAGCTGCGCAAACAGGTCCCGAACGGATCCGCCGTTGGTCGCTGCCGTCACCTTGAGTTCGATGAGCAGCGGCATGCCGAGCTGTCGTGCGCGCTCAACGTACGCGGTCATCGTCGGGATGGTGTCGGCGTGGCCGTGCATCCGGACGGTTGTGCTCGTGACTGCAGCGGTCGACATGTTCGGGATGTCCTCGTCCCGGCCTGCGAGCACGAGGAGGTTCGTGTCGTGGCTCGCGACGAACGTGCCGTCCCGCGTCTGCTGGACGTCGACCTCCACACGGTCCGCATGCAGGGCAGCCGCCGCTTCGAGGCCCGCGATCGTGTTCTCCGGACCGCCACGATCGTGCCCACGATGGGCGATGACCGAGGCGCCTCCTTCTGAGCCGACGACGGACGGGGGGACGGCAGGTCGTGACACGGCGGGCGAGGGAACGAGGAGCATGCTGCAGCCCAGGGTGACGACCATCCCCACCGCCACGAGGCGGCCAGACGCCGAACGCCGGACGTGGACCCGTTCGTTCACAGCGGGTGGCCGTCCGACTGTTGCCCGGACGGTCCCCACGAGGGACAGGGCGACCGCCTGCGCGACCACGACCGAGAGAGCGGACAGGACGAGGACCGGGAGGACATCGACCGCTTCCTGTACCCGCACGGACGGGACGAGTCTCATCAGTGCAGTCGAAGTCTGGATGACCAGCGAGTTGACGATGGTGGAGCCAGCGAGCAGCACCGTCACCTGACCTGCGACGGCGAGACCACCGCGGCGTGTGGCTCGGAGGCTGGCGATGATCCCTGCGGCCGGCCCCTGCCCAGCGACGATCGTGAACGCCGGAGCGAGAATGAGACGGAGGCTGACGAAGACGACCAGGGCAGCGAGGGTGCACCAGAGTGTCGCGCTGAGCGGCGCCTTGAGGAATTCCCGCCCGATGAACGGTGGGACAGCGAGTCCGCCCGTGAGCGGCGCGAACACCGCGATCCCCGCTAGGGGCTGCAACACGGCGAGCTGCAGCCCGGTCACGACCACGCCCGGGCGGAGGAACCGTCGAGCCGAAGCCAGGGTTCCACGCGCCGCTGCTCGGACGGACAGCGGCTCACCTGCGAGTTGGAGGTCGGCAACCGTCAGGACGAGGACGCCCCAGCCGAGGGTGGCGGCGAGCGTGAGACCCGCCGCGGTCGCGATCCCGGCGAGGGCGATCGGGTCACCGAGCAGGGCAGCGAAACCGGTTGGGGTCGCAGCCACCCCGTTGGCTCGGTCGGTCGCGAGCGCGATCGACCACCGAGCCGCTGGACGCACGGCCACCGCGATGACAGCGGAGGCCACCAGGAGCAGCAGCCACACGCGGGCCGGGACCCGGACCAGCTGGGTGAGCGTGTTGCGGAGGGGCGGCACCACGAAACGGACGGGACGTGCGTCGTGAGCTCGCACGGCGCCTCCCGTCCAGTCCGTGACCGTGTCGACTACTGGACCGACCATCCGCCGTCGGACGGCAGGACGACTCCGTTGAGATTCGTGCCGTCATCGCTGAGGAGGAACGTGATCGACGCGGCGAGCTGCTGCGCCGTCGCCACCGCCGGGATCGTCTGCAGGAGCGGCTGGAGCCGGGATGATCCCAGCTCGGACTCGAATCGGGTCGGGATGCCGGTTGCGACGCCGCCCGGCGCTACTGCGTTGATCCGGATGCCGCTCGGGCCGTACATGAAGGCGCTGTTCTTCGTGAGGCCGACGACTGCGTGCTTCGACGTTGTGTAGGCCAGCCCGGCCGCGTTGCCACGCAACGCCGCCTCCGAGGCGATGTTCACGACCGAGCCGCGCCGAGCCGCGAGCATGGCCGGCAGCACCGCTCGGGTCAGGCGGAACATCCCAGTGACGTTCACGCCCATCACGCGCTCCCAGACGGCGTCGGACGTCTCGTGCAGTGGCGCCATCGTGTCGGTGATGCCCGCGACGTTGGCGAGTCCGTCGATGCGGTCGCCCGCGGCCTGGACCACGCGTTGGACGTCGTCCTCGCTCGTGATGTCACCGACCACGGTCACGACATCAGACCCGGGCAACTCGTCGACCAGTGCCTCCAAGCCGGCCGGGGCGATGTCTACTGCGACTACACGCCCGCCTTCTCGGGCGATGCGGGACGCGGTGGCGCGGCCGATGCCGCCGCCGGCACCGGTGACGACGACGGTCTGTCCCGCGAAGCGGCCCGGGACGACCACCTCTGCGTCTCCGTTCGCCGCCGCTTCGACGGGCATCTCTCCGCCGTTCGCCGCGAGGACCAGCCCGTCGATCGCGGCCTGGGGGAGCTGACCGTTCGAGAGTGCGACGAGCTGCTGTAGGGGCAGGCCACGTACGGGAGTGAGCGACTCGGGGTCGGTGCCGCCCTGGGCGAGGAGCTCGCGGATGAGCTCACCGCCGACGGGGTGGTCCAACCATGTGCCGACGGTTGAGGCGGCGGTGAGGATGGCGGTGTCGTTCGACATGATGTTCGTCCTTTCGTTGCGTGCCCCCATCGTCCGGCTCTGCACAGGGCGACGCATCGTCGTCTCGGATCGATCGGTCTACTGCATCGGCAGTACGTGCGGCAGCGCTGGCGCAACACCGTCAATCGGCGACCGTGACGGACAGCGGTGCTGTGCACGAGGGTGGGAGGTCTGCCTCCTCGCCTGATCCGATCACCTGCGTCCCTCGGAACCGACTGCCGCTCAGTGAGCGGCGGACCGTCGCGCCTACTGGTTGCGCTGGGAGAGGGGGGATCTACTGCAAATGGAGTAGTTCGAACGCTGCAAAAGGAGGCCGTGCCGAAGCGTCCCGGACGGGATCGTTGACGTTGTCCGCACCTCGCGGACCACGACGACGAAGGAAACCGCATGTCCACGTTCCTGTCCCACCTCGGGCGCTTCAGTGCCCGGTTCCGATGGCTGGTGATCGGAGCGTGGCTCCTGATCATGGCCGTGCTGATCGGCATCTTCGTCGTCGGCAGCGGCATCGAGAAGGACGCCGCGACCACGAGCATCCCCGACACCAAGGCATCGCAGGCGTTGGAGCGGATGAACAAGGAGTTCCCCTCCACGACCGGCGCGGACACCGCGTCCCTGCAGCTGGTGTTCCAACCGAAGTCCGGCGACGTCACGGACGCGACGACCGCGAAGCAGATCGAGTCGTTCCTCGCGAAGGCCGACAAGGTCAACGGAGTCCAGTCCGTCAGCGACCCGCTGAATGCGGAACAGCCGTACATCTCGAAGGACCGCACGGTCGCCGTCGCCACGTTGACCTACGGCGACCTGACGAAGGCCCAGCAGACGAAGTTCTACGACGCGGCCCTCGACCTGCAGGAGAACGCTCCTCCGGCGCTCGGCGTCGAGCTCGGCGGGAACCTGGTTCCCCTCGGCGCCCCGGCCACCGGCCCGGGTGAAGGCGCCGGCGTCATCATCGCGTTCATCATCCTCGCGATCACGTTCGGCTCGCTGCTGGCTGCGGGCATCAACCTCCTCGTCGCCGTCTACGGCGTCGGCGTCGGCCTGATCGGTGTCCTCGCCTACGGCGCGCTCACCCCGATCGGTGACAACGCGATCATCCTCGCCACCATGCTCGGCCTCGCCGTCGGCATCGACTACAGCCTGTTCATCCTGTCCCGCTTCAAGACCGAACTCCGCTCCGGACGGAGGGTCGACGACGCGATCGCCCGGGCCACCGGTACCGCCGGCACCGCCGTGGTCTTCGCCGGCATGACCGTCGTCGTCGCCCTCGTCGCGCTCCTGGTCGCGAACCTCAGCTACATCACCGAGATGGGTGTCGCCGCCGCCTTCGCCGTCGCCGTCGCCGTCCTGCTCTCGCTCACCCTGCTGCCGGCACTGATGCGGTTCATGGGCGTCAAGGCCCTGTCGAAGAAGCACCGTGCGGCGCTGCAGCGCGGGGAACTCTTCACCGAAGACGGCCCGCAGAAGCGCGGCGTCCTCCGCTCGTGGGGCAGCTTCGTCGTGAAGCGCCCGATCGTTTCTCTCCTGGGCGGGGTGCTCGTCCTCGTCGTCGTCGCGCTCCCCATGCTCAGCATGAAGACCGCCTCGAACGTCCCTGGCGGGTCCGACCCGGAGTCCACCGAACGCACCGCCTACAACCTCATCGTCGACGAGTTCGGCGGCATCCAGAGCCCCCTGATCGTCCTGGCCGAGGGCGACGACATCACCTCGAAGACCGCCGTGATCGAGAAGGAACTCACCGCTCTCGACGGCGTGCAGCAGGTCGTCCCGGCTCAGGTCAGCTCCGACGGCGACTACGCACGGATCACGGTCATCCCCACCGAAGGGCCGATCGACGACTCCACCAAGGACCTGGTGCACCAGATCCGTGACGACGCTGACAGCATCAGCGGAGCGCACCTCGAGGTCACCGGTGAGACCGCGATCGGCATCGACTCCGACGACCAGCTCGCTCAGGCGCTGGTGAAGTACGTCGTCGTCATCGTCGTCATCTCGATCATCCTGCTCATCGTCCTGTTCCGATCGCTCCTCATCCCCGTGATCGCCACGCTCGGCTACCTGCTCTCGGTCGGCGCATCCTTCGGCGCGAGCGTCGCGGTGTTCCAGTGGGGCTGGCTGGACTTCCTGCCCGCACCGCAGGGCGACCCGATGCTGAGCATCCTGCCGCTGCTGCTCGTCGGAGTGCTCTTCGGACTCGCGATGGACTACCAGGTGTTCCTCGTCTCCCGCATCCAGGAGATGTACCGCAAGGGCCTCGATCCCAAGCAGGCCATCCGCGAGGGCTTCTCCCGATCCGGACCGGTCCTGGTCGCTGCGGCGAGCATCATGATCGTCGTCTTCGGCGGGTTCGCCACCGGGGAGTTCGCGATCGGCGCCTCCATCGCGTTCGGGCTCCTCGTCGGCGTCGCCGCGGACGCGTTCATCGTCCGCATGGTCCTCATGCCAGCCGCGCTGTCCCTCCTCGGACGCTCCGCCTGGTGGATCCCCAAGTGGCTCGACAAGGTCCTCCCCGACGTCGACGTCGAAGGCCACGCCCTCGACGAGCACGACGCCGCGGCACCTGCCGCGCAGGACCAGCCACGAGTCCTCGTCGGCTGACAACTCGAAGGGCCCCGGTGAACACACCGGGGCCCTTCGTCCTCCGCTCGTCGAACGAAAGTGACCAGCTGATGCAGCACCCGGTCCGCCCCGAAGACATCCACCTCCCCCCGACTCAGCCCATCGACATCACCGCCTACCTCGCAGTGGAAGCAGATCGTGCGTTCGTCGAGAAAGGCTCCGCACCAGAGCTGAACGGTCAGGATCCCGAACCGCCCTGCTGAGCGCGACATCAGCAGACCCGCTGCTCGAGCGGTGCGCGGTCAACGACCGTAGGTGAAGTAGCCAGACGAGAAACCCCGTCGCAGGGCACCGCGAAGGCGTTGCCGGAGTTCGCCACACTCGCGGCCGAGGGACGCTTCCGAGTGCCGGTCGCCGCAGCGTTCCCTCTTGAGGACTGGCAGGCTGCGCTCACGATCAGCCGCAGCGGCAACGCCGTGTTGAACGTCCGAACGATCTGACGAGTTCCGCCGCCCCACGCCACGCACGAAGTGCTCACTGGGCGAGCCCGTGCCGGTAGGCGTACACGACCGCCTGTACACGGTCGCGGACTCCGAGCTTCAGCAGCATGCGGGACACGTAGGTCTTCGCCGTCTCCCGTGTGACGAACATCGCTGCCGCTATCTCGGCGTTCGACATGCCCTGCGCCAGCAACCGCAGCACTTCCTGTTCGCGGGGAGTGAGGAGTTCCCGGCCGGGTGGCTCGGTCGGTACTGGTCTGATCCGACCCGCAAATGCTCCGATGAGGTCTCGCGTGACGGTCGGGTCGACGATGGCTTCGCCGGATGCGAGCGTCCGGATCGCGTCGAGCAACCGGCGGGGCGTCGAGTCCTTGAGGAGGAACCCGCTCGCTCCTGCACGGAGTGCCTCGAAGACGTACTCGTCGAGGTTGAAGGTCGTGACGACGAGGATTCTCGGCTGGAGAGCGTCGGCCTCGACGAAGGAGATGATCTCCCGGATGGCGGAGATCCCGTCCAGCACTGGCATCCGGATGTCGATCACCAGGACGTCCGGGTGGATCGAGCGCACGAGGTCCACTGCGTCACGGCCGTTCACTCCCAGCCCGACGACCTCCATGTCTGCCTGCGCTCGGATGATCCGGGCGAAGCCGTCCCGCACCAGGAGCTGGTCGTCGACGAGTGCGACCCGTACGATGCCCGCCGAGGTCACCGTGATGCTCCGCGGGGGAACACGGCGGCCACTCGGAAGAGTCCATCGACCGGCCCTGTCCGGAGGGTGCCGCCGACGAGCGCCACCCGTTCCGCCATCCCGCTCAGGCCCCGACCCGGGATGTCGGCCGTTCCGCCGCGGATCCTGTTCTCGACGAGCAGTTCGATCGCGTCCGCGGTGTGCGTCATGGCGACCGTGACCTGCTCGCCGGGCGCGTGTTTCATCGCGTTCGTGAGGGCCTCTTGGCTGACACGGTGCAACGTGGTGGCAACGGGGGCCGACGGCTCGGAGGGTTCGCCGAGCTCTGTGAACCGCACGGGGTACCCCGTGGCAGCCAGCTGCTCGACGACGGTGCGCACGTCGCCGCCCACCGGAGTGACCGGCAAGGTTCCGGGTGTGGTCGTCGTGGTCTGTTCGAGGGCACCGAGGAGTGAACGGAGTTCCTGCAGCGCCTGCCGGCCCGTCCGGCCCACGACCTCGAGGGTCCCGTCACGGCCAGCGAGGTCGTCCCGTCCGAGGTAGGCGGCCGACTCGGACTGCACGACCATGGCGGTGATGTGGTGCGTGACGACGTCGTGGAGGTCACGGGCGAGAGCGTCCTTCGCCCGACGAACAGCTTCCCGAGAAGCCGCGGCCTCACGGGCGTCCTGCTCGGTGAGCCGGTGCCGGACGAGCAGCCCAGCGGTCCACGGCACCGTGAGGACCAGGCTGAAGGTGACCCAGTCCACCAGGCGTTCTGGCGAACCCGATCCCTCGAGAGCGAGCGCGAGGAGGACGTACGCAGCGACGGTGGCCACGGCGACGATCGCACGATGGAGCTCCTGGTACGCGCCCGTCGAGTACAGGGCGACGAGCACGCCGAGCCCGGCTGGACCGGAGTCGACACCGGACAGTTGCGCGGTCGTGAACGCGGCGCCGACCACGAGCAGTACGAACGCCGGACGGACACGTCGGAAGGTCAAGGGCAGCGTCTGCGCCACGGCGAGCACCGGTCCGGCCCACTCTGGCGGGCTGCGGTGCAATTCCCCGAGCTCCACTCCGGGGATGCCGAGTGGCAGCAGCGCAGCCGCGAGGAGTGCGATCGCGCCGATGGCGTCGCGCACCATGACTGGTTGTTCACTCCATCGCGAGGTCGTGCTGCCGAAGCGCATGAGAGCGACGCTAGCGTCGCCCGGTCTCGTGCAGGGAACACTGTCGACCTTCGGGGGACTCGGGGACACCTCGCCGGTTCCTAGCGTCGTGTCCAGGCAGTTTTCGCTGCACCCCGAGAAAGAGGACGACCATGACGAACACCTCCGCGCCGGCTGCTCCGCATCGTCGGGGAGTGATCAACCGACTCCGGACGTTCCCGGTCACGTGGATGGTCGTCGGGACCGTCCTCGTGTTCCTCACCTCCGCCGTCTTCACGGCAATCGGTGCCGAGTCGGGCCCGAGTGGCATGGCGCTCATGGCGCTGACCGGCATGGCAGCCGGTTCCGCGTTCTACGTGCTGACGATGCGCGTGATCGCCCGGCGACGCATCCCCGAGCTCGCCCGCCGGACGGCTCCGCGCGAGGCGCTCGCCGGCCTCGGGATCGGCGCCGCCTTCGTCATGGCCTCCTACGGCATCGTCCTCGTCGCCGGCGGGTACAGCATCGACTGGGCCCCCCGCGACGTCGGCAAGACCCTCATGCTCGCCATCGCCGTGAACGCCAGCGCTGCCGTCATCGAAGAACTCACCTTCCGCGGGCTGCTGTTCCAGGGGATTGAACGACTCGGCGGTCCGAAGCATGGTCGATGGATCGCCCTCACCGTGACGGCGACGCTCTTCGGTGCGTTGCACATCATGAACCCCGGTGCGACGCTGTGGACCTCACTCGCCATCGCAATCGAAGCTGGCGTGCTCCTCGGTGCCGCGTTCCTCTGGCGACGGAGCCTCTGGTTCGTCATCGGCATCCACTTCGCCTGGAACGTCATCGAGGGGCTGCTCGGCATCCCCGTCTCCGGGCATCGCAACCCTGGACTCTTCATCACCACCGTCCACGGCAGTGGAGTTCTCACCGGCGGCACCTTCGGCCTCGAAGCCTCGCTCGTCCCGGTCATCGTCAGCATCGCCATCGCCGTTCCGATGCTGACGGCCACCGCCCGCCAGCGGTCCACCGTCTCGGACGACCGGATGACCTCGTAGGAGACAGCAAAGCCGAAGAACGATCGGCGTGTACCAGTGCTACACTATGTAACGATGCTACAGAGCAAGGGAACCATCCGCAAACAACTGCTCCAGGCAGCACTCGCGATCGCGGTCGCCGACGGGGTCGAGGCGGTGTCGACGAGGGCCGTGTGCGCTGCCGTCGGCGTGCAGGCTCCGACCCTGTACCACCACTACGGCGACCGTGCCGGGCTCATCAGCGCAGTCGTCGACCGTGCGTTCGACGAGTACTTCGCGCAGAAGGACGCGGGCGCTCTGGACGAGTCGGAGCCGGCCGCGGCGATCGCTGCGGGGTGGGACGCACACGTCGAGTTCGCACGGAGTCATCCGGGGTTGTATCCGGCGATGTACCCCGTCGTGGGACCGCAGTCCCCGAACCTCGAACGGAGCGCAGCGCTGCTCCGTGGCAGCTTCGACCGGCTCCAACGCGACGGGGTACTCGCGGATGGCATCTCAGCCCGCCTCGCCGACGCGGCCCTGCGGGCGGCTCTCCGCGGCGTGGCGCACATGGTCGCGGCTGTGCCAGAAGACCCCGACAACCAGAAGGTGTCCGCGACGGTCCGCGACGCCGTGATCGCTCGACTCATCGACAACGGCCCGAAGGAAGGCACGACTCATGACTGATCTCCTCGTCGACAAGACGATCCTCATCACAGGTGCTTCTGCTGGCATCGGGGAACACTCCGCGCGGCTCTTCGCACGGGAAGGAGCCCGCCTGCTCCTCACCGCTCGACGTCTCCCCGAACTGGAACGGGTCGCGAACACCATCAGGGAGGACGGCGGCGACGTGATCGTCGCGCAGGCTGACACCACTGTTCCTGACGATGTGCAGCGCGCGATCGATGCCGCAGTCTCCCGATGGGGCGGGATCGACGGTGCTCTCAACAACGCGGGCCGGAGCCAGGGCGGCGCCCGGCTGGCAGAGGTTCACGACGACGTGTTCGATGCCGTCGTCGACGTGAACTTCAAGGGAGTCTGGGCCGCGATGCGTGCGGAACTCCGAGCGATGACCGCTCCGGGCGCGAACGGGGGATCGATCGTGAACGTCAGCAGCATCGGCGGCACATTCGGTGCCCCGGAACAGAGTGTGTACGGCGCCACGAAAGCAGCGGTCATCGCAATGAGCCGGGCGGCTGCCGCTGAGTACGGGCGCGAGGGCGTCCGCGTGAACGCCATCGCACCCGGCGCGACGATGACCGACATGATGACGACCTGGGAACAGCGTGTCCCGGGAATCATCGAACATCTCGGTTCACTCGCCGCACTCGGTCGTGTCGGGCAACCCACAGAGATCGCGGAGGCTGCTGCGTGGCTCTTGAGCGATCGGTCCAGCTACGTCAGCGGGATGACGCTCGGCGTCGACGGAGGAACGGCTCCTTGGCCCCACTGACGCGCCCGAGGTGTTCCGGCTGGAGCTGGCGCGGGAGATGCTGAGGCGGCGACGATGTGCTGCCTCAGTCGTCGGGGTGCGGTTCTGAGCGGTACGGCTCGTGCCAGCGGAAACGGTCGATGAGCGACGCGGCGACGGTGAGCCTGGTGAGCACGGTGAGCAGTCCGAATCCGACCGCGCCGCCCGCGGTGTTGCACAACCAGTCATTGACGTCTGCGATGTGGCCGCCCGCGGCGAGATCTGCGGTGATGAACTGGGCCAGCTCGACCGCGACGCTGATGCCCGCGATCACCGCCACGACCCGCCTCCACGTCGGCCGGGAGACCAGCAACGGCACCAGTATCCCGAGCGGCAGGAACACCAGCATGTTCACCACCGCGTCCTGCCACTCGTAACCGACGACCGGTGTGAAGTTGACCGGTGGGATCCACGGCCCTTCACTCGGGGGCCGGTCGAGATAGATCGGGAACACGGTGTTGGCCAAGATGCCGCCGGCGTAGACCGACAGCGCTGCCGCGACCGCCGCGCGCGGCAGCGTCAACCAACGTCGTGCCCGCAGGACCGCGATCAGCACCACGAAGAGCGCGGCGCTCAGCGGGATGACCACCGGCAGCACCGGTACCGCTCCGAACATCTCGTCTTCCCTCTCGTGACCTGAAGCGGCGCGGAGTCGCAACCACGACGTGCGGATTCTCGTCCAGAGGACCATGACCAGCCACCGGTCCCGTCGCAGCGATCATCCAGGGCGAGGCCGTCGTCGAGCAATTCCGGTGACTGACCTCGAAGAGCGCGGCGGGACACGCTCGACGAGGTGGTTGTCTCCGCCCGAGCGGGCGGATCGTCGTCAACGCGGCACACTGGTACCCATGAAGCAACCCGGGGTGTCGATGCAACTCGCGCTTGCGGTTGCCAGCCTCGCTGTCTCCATGACGGTCGGTGGGTACACACTGGGTGCTCCCCTTTGGGCAGTGGTCTGCGCGGGTTCGGCAGCCGTGGCCTGGATGGTTCGCGTGTTGGTCCGCGCGAGGGATCGTTCGGTAGGCGATGTCGGTCTTCTGATGGTGATGGTCATCGGTTCGGCACTTGCTGCCGGACCCACGTACGGCATCAGCTTGTACCCGGTGGCGGGTGGCCTCGTCATCGTCCTCGGCAAGACCGCACACGGGCGCTGGCGGGCCTGGGCGTGGCCCGTCCTGGCTGCATCGTCCGCCGTCATCGGTTTCGTCGTGGGTGCCCACGAGCCGGTGTCTGTGGGGATCACTGCATTGACCATCGCGATCGCGACGCTTGCTGGTCGCGCCAGACGCAGGAACGCACTCGAAGTCGAGAGCAGGTTCGCTGGCCTCGACCGTCAGTACGCCGCGGACTTGGCGCGCATGCAGGTGTCCGTCGATCGGTTGTTGCTGCCGACGGCGCTGCGCACGCGGTTCCTGGGGCTCACCCCGCGGGAAGCGGAAGTGCTCGCTCTGATCTGCAGAGGCCGATCGAACGACGAAATCGCGGTCACCTTGTCCATCACGGTCGCGACGGTGAAGGGATACGTCAATTCGTTGTTCGCGAAGCTGGCAGCCAGGGATCGTGCGCAGACCATCGCGCTCGTGCTCGGTACGACGTCGCACGAAGCTTCCCCTCACGCTCTGACGTCATCCGTCACAACCGACGGCTGACGGTCTGCACGAAGTCGACGCGCCCGCGCCAAGATGACGCTGACACGGAGCAACACCGTCGCCCCAGCCATCAGCACCAGGGCCGCCGGCCAGACGTCGTTGTTGATCGCATGCTCGAAGTCGAAGCGCCCGAGGTCCAGGCGGCCATCTCCGGTGGCCCACAGCTGGAACACCAGCCGCGCTCCCATGCCGGCGATCCAGAGCGCTGCTGCAACGACTCCGGCCCGAGTTGTGACCCTCCCGTCCGTTGTCGACATCTGCGTCGTGAAACCGATCGCTGTCCCGAGGAGCGCGCCAGCCAGGATGAGAACACCGATCACCGATGCGTTGTGACCGCCGAGCGGGACGGAGTGCACGAACGCGATGCCAGCCCAGAGCACGAGCGCGATCGGAAGAAGGATCTGCACCATGGTGAGGCGCCTCCGGCGGACCTGCAGCAGTACGAGCGCGATGAGGGTGATGTCGATGATCCAGAGGGTGGTTGTCATGCTCCGAGAATCGTGGTCGGGCAAACCTGCCGACACCGCCCCAGGGTGTGGTTCGGACGATCCCCACCCAGGGGAGGGTGCCATTCCCAGCACCTGTTCCGACGACGCTCGGCGCAGCTCAGGTGCCGATCGGTCTCACCGCTGGCGTGTGGGAACTGCGCTGACCGCGCGACTGCTCGCTCGTCATCGTGGGTGGGGGGCGATCACGAAGTGCCTGCGACCCGCCCTCGGAACGCCGCCGGCGACTCCCCGACGTGCCGCTTGAACGCCGTACTGAACGCACTCTCCGAGCTGTACCCGAGCGTGAAGGCCAACGCCCCGACGCGGGTGTCGCTCGAGCGCAGCGCACGCTGGGCCAGCACCATCCGCCAGGCGATCAGGTAGGCCAGCGGGGGAGTCCCGGCAGCCGCGCGGAAGCGTGCCGCGAACGTGCTGCGGGACATGGACGAGGCACGGGCCAGGTCCTCCAGGCTCCAGTTCCTGGCGGGCCCGTCGTGGATCAGGTCCAGCGCTGGGCGGAGCTGCTCGTCGGCCAGGACCTTGAGCCACCCGGCCGGCAGTTCGGCGTCGTCGGCGAACCCGCGGACGACATCGAGGACCAGCAGCTGCGCGTACTGCCGCATCGCGAAGTCCGATCCCATCCGGCCTCCGGTGATCTCGCTGAACAGTCGTTGCACGTGGCCTCGGGCCTGCGCCCCGACCGTGCTGTCCGCGCCGACGTGCATCAGGGGTGGCAGGACGCGGAGGAGCAGCTCTCGGCCGGTGGCGTTCAGGTCGATGCGGCCACCGATGACGATGTCCACGTCGCTCGCCGCAGCGTCGGCGTCCGAGATCCGCGATCCCGCCGTCGGCGGCTCGACGACCACGGGGTCTTCCGGGCCGTCACCGCCGTCGAGTGTCAGCCACGACCTCCCGTTCAGGACGGCAACGTCGCCGGCGTCGAGGCGGACCGGCGCCGAGGCCCCCTCGGTCTCCAGCGTCGCCCACCCGCGGACGACGGCGATGAACTTGAGGTCGTCGTCGATGACGCTCCGGGTGTGCCACCGGCCACGGAGGGCCGAGCCGCCGGACACGACCCCGCGGACCTCGATGAGGTCGAGCACCTCGGACAACCGATCGACAGGCATACCTGGACTCTAGGACATGAAAAGGCGACGGAGCATGATTCCGGATACGACCGCAAGGCCCCCAGGCTGGTCTCCGGACCAGGTTCCCCTGGTCACGTCATCACACCGCCACTGGGCGGCACGGAAGGCCACATCATGACTGCACCCCTGATCGCCCTGGTCACCGGAGGCAACAAGGGCATCGGCCGCGAGATCGCCGCTCAGCTCGCACGCCTCGGCCACACCGTCGTCATCGGCGCTCGGAGCCTGGAGCGCGGGGAGGAGACTGCGGCGGAACTCCGGGCAGACGGTGGCACCGTCACCGCTGTCGCGCTCGACGTGACCGACGCTGCCTCGGTCGCCGCGGCCGCAGAGCACGTCGCCGATGCGTACGGCCGGCTCGACGCGCTGGTCAACAACGCGGGGATCAGCCACCAGCCCGGCGCCGACCCCGCCGGGCAGCTGCCGCGGTCGGCCGACGTCGACCACGTCCGGGCCGTGTTCGAGACGAACGTCTTCGGCGTCATCACCGTCACGAGCGCGTTCCTGCCGCTGTTGCGTCGCTCGGCGTCACCTCGGATCGTCAACGTCTCGAGCAGCGCGGGGTCGCTCGCCGCCATCTCGGACTTCTCCAACACCGATCCGATCGCCCTCGGGTACGTGCCGTCGAAGACCGCGCTCACGGCCGTGACGATGATGTACGCACGCGACCTGGCGTCGGAGAACATCCTCGTCAACGCCGTCTGCCCGGGCTTCGTGGCGACGGACCTGAACGGTCATCGCGGTCTGCTCACGGTGGCGGAAGGAGCCCGGTCCGCCGTGACCATGGCGACCATCCCCTCCGACGGACCGACCGGGACCTTCACCGACGTGAACGGGCCGGTCGCCTGGTGAGGCGACGGCGGCCGGTGGCTCGCGCGCCACGGGAGCCGCGTCGAGCCTGACGGCGGTCGGATACGCTCGATCCACCCCGGTTCGTGACCGACCCGCGACGGCGACCGGGGTGCACGGTGGGGCGTGCGGTCAGGAGTGGTCCCGGCTGCCTGCACCAGAAGCCGGGGCGACCGCTGGGGGAGCGGAGCTGTTCTCTCGGCGCAGTACCTGAGGGGACACCATGTCGTTCAAGCACGTCATCACCACCGTCGTCGGGATCACGGTCGTGACCGTCGCGCTCGCCGGATGCTCGTCGCAGTCGGGGAAGTCCGCTCCGATCACGGCATCGGCGGAGCCGTCGCAGAGCCAGGCTGCGGAACAGCAGACGCCGAGCCCGACGCCGAGCAGCAAGCCCGCTGCGTCCGGTGAGGTCGACGTCACGTCGGACAAGATCACCGACGACCAGATGGGCCACACCGTGCAGGCCGACAAGGTCGTGCGGAACTTCCCGTGGACGTCGGCGCAGTCGGGGCTCGCGGACCGTGACGACAACGAGCAGGTCCTGGTCCACGTCGCCGTGACCGCGGGGGAGAAGTACTACTCGACGGTGGACTGCCTGGCGATCCGCGTGCAGGCCCACGGCAGCACGGAGTCGTACACGTCCCAGGGCACGACGTCGGTCGTCGAGGACGCGATGAAGGCCGCCGGCTACCCGGCGCTGACGAAGGTGGACCAGGGGCAGTCCGGGGAGGGCTGGTGCGCCTACTCGGTGGCCGACCCGTCCGACGTGCTCGACCTGGAGTACCAGCGCAACGCCGCCGCGTCGAACGGCGGCACGCAGATCACGGCGAAGGACTTCTATGCGCCGATGACGCCAGTGGCGTCCTGACGGCGGGTTTCCGGTGAGGCGCCCATGAGCCGGAAGTGATTGGCCGCGGACTCGCGACGCAGTCCACGACCGTGCTGACGGCAGCATGTTCCTGAACGAGGACATGCCCTGGGTCGGGGGATGCGTTCGTGATCCGCACGATGGGATGATCCGCTACCGCGATCGCCTGGAGATGACCCCGCTCGGATGAGCGGGGATCTCCCACGACTCAGCGAGTCACGTCCTGACGGCCGAGCATCGTCCGGTAATCCGTCCCCCGGGAGCAACAGACCGAGACGCCACGCTGGGGCTCGCGACCGGACGAGGCGAGCGTGCTGCGGGACCGGGTTACGGGCTGCTCCGAAGGAGTCGTGAAGGGCTCTTTCAGCGCGTCACGCCCTGGACCCCACCGTCACTCGCCGTTGCCCTGCATTTCCACCGCGTCTCCGTCGGCGCACTCCGACACCGCGGTGATCGTGTAACGCTGGGCGCCCGCAAGGAAGCTGATCGAGGTGGTCGGACCCCCGACACCCCGCAAACCGAGAATCGGGTCCGAGCCCCCGCTCTTGTACGGCGCCGTCGTGATCCCCGCGCCTTCCCAGAGCCTCTTGACGGTGGCAATGTCCTGGGCGGGGTCTCCGCTCGGTCCATCCAGCGACTTGATGTAGCTGTAGGCCGCACCGTCGCCTCCGTTCCCCTTGGTGCACTGTTCTACAGATGGTCCGCTGTAAACCTGCCATTCACCGTCGAGTGAAATCGTCGACTGGTCGACGATTTCCTGGACGGACTGTCGAGCCTCAGTAGTGCTGATGGTCTTGCTGACTTCTGACCCCATCGGGTTTCCTCCACTACAACCTGTCAAGGTGATGATCGCCGTCATTGCACTGACGGTGGCGATCATCGAGCCAATTTGTTTCCTCGTCGGGAACATGATTCAGAACCCAGACCCGACGATGATCCCCAGGCCCGCCTCGAGCGGGGTCTGCCCCTTCGGATGGTAAGCGGTCATCTTCTCTCCCTGCCCCGTGGTGGCCAAACCGACGTTCCACAGTGATTCTGTGTTCTTATCGAGGTAGCCAGTACCGTCCGACGTGTGCACCCCGTGGTTCGTGACGCCTTCGAGGGTTCCGGAGCCATCAGCTCCGAACGTAGTCGCTCCGAAGTCGTCCGCAGTCGGATCCTGGTGATGGTCCCAGCTATGTTCGCGACCGGTGGCTGCCCAACCGTCTCCGGATTCGATGAGTGGGATCACGTTGCGGGCCTGCCCTGCGTAGACGTGATCAGCGTGGAGCGCGTCTGCATCAGGAATCGAATCGGGAATTCCCGCAGACGCAACAGCCGTGAACGTGTTGACGTGCACCCCACGTTCGGTGATCCCGTACGCACCTGCTGTCGTTCCGTAAGAGTGACCCACGATGTTGGTCATCGGCATGTCCGACGATCGCGTTGCGCCGAGTCCCCTGATCGAGTCGGCGAGCTCTTGCCCGCCGTCCGCAGCTCGTTCACCGAACAGAACCCCAACGTCTGGTGCTGTTCCAGGGATCGCCGGTGCGTCGTACCCCATCCACGAGATCACAGCTCGGTCCTCAGGACCTTGAACCGCTGCTTGCACGTCGTAGACGTTCTGCGAGGCGTTAGTCCAGCCGACCATGTCCCGGCTGCTCGACCCCATCCCCGGCACCGCCCAGGTGACATTCGTTGCGGTGTCGAGATCGCCGATCGAGATCGCGGCCAGAGGGGGAGCGTCGTCGCTCAACGAGATCAAGGAGCGGGTGCCAGCCCGGGAGCCCTGCTGCAGCGCGATCTTGATGTTCTCGAGACCGAGGAGACCTCGGGCGTTCTTCGCGCGCTCGGCCTGATTCTGGTAGGATGGTTGGTTGAGATTGTGAAGGAAGTCCTTGGCGTCCGCGATCCGTTGATCCAGTGCGGCGATGTTGACGGTGCTCCGGGCCCAATACGGCACTCCTTCGAGGTTGCCGAGTTCACTCAACGCTTCAGGGGGCAGTGCAGCAAGGTCTCGGGAGTCGGCATTGCTGTAGCCGAGTTCCCCCCAGAGTGCCGCCACCTGAGCAGCCGTGAGACCTGGCGCGAACAATTTCTCGAGGTCCTTCGGTACTCCGGACGCGTCAGCGGCATCGAGCGATACGTTGGACAACGATCCGTGCCCGCCAGCGCGGTCGAAAGCATCGGCGATGCGTTCTATCCACGCTGAGTCGGAGCCGTTTTCCTGAAGCCAACGGTCGAATCCCAGAACAAACGATGACGTATTCACCGTTGCCCAACTACATGCACCAGTGAATGCCGACCAGGCGTTCTTCAGTGCAGTCGCTTGAGACGAGGCGGCGGTGTCATTGGCGCGAGCCACGGACGAAAAGGAGCGCAGTTTCGCCGGGTCAGCCGAACTCCTCCCACTTCCGGTACCTTGCCCCGTCCGCGTTCGTCCGCGAGGGGCGAAGACGCCAGCGATGGGAGTTGGTCGCACCTCCGGCTCGGACGGCTTGAAGTCGAACGGATTCTGCGCTGTTAGGTCGATTCCACCCACGGGGGAGGCAGCTACCGCTCGCCGGCGTTCCTCCTGGCGGGCCTCCCATGCCGCGACTTCGCTCAGGCGCTTCCGTTCCTTCGCCGCTTCTGCCTTCACCTTCGTGACTTGGTCGGCGAGTTCATCCAGGACCGAGGCGAGTTTCAAGCGGTCCTCTGACCCGACCTGCGCGGACTCGGTGAAGCGGTTCGCGTACGCCCCATCGAAGTCCTCGGCGGCGTCCTCGGCCGCGGACCTTCGGACGGCCCCCTGAGACCGTAGTACTTCGGCGGCAGAAGTCGCCGCCTTGACCAGACGATCCGCGGTACCGTCGTTGAAATCGATCTTGTCCATGACTCATCCCCCAGATGTGTCCTCTGTTCTCGTCGGCAGCGTACCTGCCTAGGCCGAACTCGTGCCGGCCTCGTCCGGTCCTTTAGGCAGCGTCAGGACGTTCCATCCGCGTGGGGCTGATCGTGTGTCCCTCCGAAGCTCGCTTGTCGGACGGTGCTGACGCGTCCGTCGGCCCTCCCGACGATTTCTTGTACTGACGAGCGGGGCGTTCTGGTCGCGCTACTCAACGCATGGTGTGCTCAGTGTGCCGCGGTGGCTCGGGATGCACCTGCCTGTCACCACCGACCGGCACGACTGGGGTCTGGCCCAGTTCTCCCAGGGGGCGACCTGCGTGATGCATTTCGTCACCGCGCAGCCCGACCGGTTCGGTCCCGCGTCAGGAGACCGATGAGTTCGTCACGGTCGGACGGCTCAACGATGTCCCGACGGACAGAAGACCAACTCCATGGCTCGACCATGCCGATCGAGAACGTCACCGTTGTGTCTCAGGGCTTGATCGGCTCGTGTTCCTGCGGAAGGGTCGCACGGGAGCCGGAGGTCCTGCCATGCACAACGCCGTCATCCCGCAGCAGTACGACACGTCATGGACGATCGTGCTCGTCGCGGTCCTGGCACTGATGGTCGCGGCCGTCGTTTCCGTCGTCCGGAACACCGCGCGGATGACTCTGCTCGCGACGGTCGTGTGGGTCTTCGGGGTGATCGTGCTCCCGGTGCTGGGGTCGCTCGTCTGGTTCTTCGTCGGACGGCGGGATCTCCGCCGACGTTCGAGCCCGCTCCATGATTGACCGCCCCGCCCCGCCCCGCCGTGGTGCTGAGGGCGGGCCCGACCGTGTCGGCGAGGAACAGCGTGTGCGACCGGCGGCCGGATCGCGAGGACTAGGTCGCGCTGACCGCTGCTTCGTCCGCCGCGACCTCCTTCTGCACCGCGAACTGGGTCCGGTGCAGCTCCTCGTACCGTCCGCCAGCGGCCAGCAGTTCCTCGTGCGTCCCGCGCTCCACGATCGAGCCGTCCTCGACGACGAGGATCAGGTCCGCGCTGCGGATGGTGGAGAGGCGGTGGGCGATCACCATCGCCGTCCGGCCCTCGAGTGCCTCGCTCAGCGCGGCCTGCACGGCGGCCTCGGACGTCGAGTCCAGAGCGGCCGTCGCCTCGTCGAGGATGACGACGCGCGGCTGCGCGAGCAGGAGGCGCGCGATGGTCATCCGCTGACGCTCACCACCGGACAGCCGGTAGCCACGCTCGCCGACCATGGTGTCGAGCTGGTCCGGCAGGGACCGGATGAGCGGCTCGAGCCGGGCGCGGCGGACCGCGTTCCACACCTCGTCGTCGGTGGCCTCGGGCCGGGCCAGCCGCAGGTTCGAGCGGATGGTCTCGTGGAACAGGTGGCCGTCCTGCGTCACCATGCCCATCGTGTGCCGCATGGAGCTGAACGTGACGTCGCGGACGTCGGTCCCGCCGAGGCGGACGGCACCGCTGTCCACGTCGTACAGGCGCGAGAGCAGCTGCGCGACCGTCGACTTGCCCGCGCCGGACGTGCCGACGAGGGCGACGGTCTGCCCCGGCTCGATCCGGAACGAGACCCCGTGCAGGACCTCGTCCCCGCCGCGGGTGTCCAGCGTGGACACTTCCTCGAGCGAGGCCAGGGACACCTTGTCCGCAGACGGGTAGGCGAAGCGGACGTCGTCGAACTCGACCGCGACCGGGCCGTCGGGGATCGTGACGGCATCGGGCTTCTCCTGGATGAGCGGCTTCAGGTCGAGGACCTCGAAGACACGCTCGAAGCTGACCACGGCGCTCATGATCTCGACCCGTGCGTTCGCCAGGCTGGTCAGCGGCGCGTAGAGGCGGGTGAGCAGGAGGGCCAGGGTCACCACGTCGCCGGTGTTCAGCTGCCCGCCGAGTGCGAGGGAACCACCGACCCCGTAGACGAGCGCGAGTGCGAGGGCGGAGACCAGGGTGAGCGCGGTGACGAAGACGAACTGCAGCAGCGCACTCCGGACCCCGATGTCGCGGACGCGGGCGGCGCGGACGCGGAACTCCTCGGCTTCCTCGTCGGGACGGCCGAACAGCTTGACGAGGGTGGCACCGGGCGCCGAGAACCGCTCGGTCATCTGCGTGCTCATCGCGGAGTTGTGGTCGGCGGCCTCGCGGCGCAGTGCAGCGAGGCGGCTGCCCATCCGGCGTGCGGGGATGAGGAAGACCGGGAGCATGACCACCGCGAGCACCGTCACGAGCCAGGACGTGCTGAGCATCACGGCCAGGGTGAGGACCAGCGCCACGACGTTCGTGACGACGCCGGACAGCGTGCCGCTGAAGGCCTGCTGCGCGCCGATCACGTCGTTGTTCAGACGGCTCACGAGCGCGCCCGTCCGGGTGCGGGTGAAGAAGGCGATCGGCATCTTCTGCACGTGGTTGAACACGGCGGTGCGGAGGTCCAGGATCACGCCCTCGCCGATCCGCGCCGAGTACCAGCGGGTCACCAGGGACGCGGCGGCGTCGGCGACGGCCACCAGGGCGATGACGACGGCGAGCCAGACGATGGTGCCGACCGCGCCCCGGGCCGCGATGACGTCGACCACCTGGCCGGCGAGCACCGGCGTCGCGACCGCCAGGAACGCCCCCACGACGGAGAGGACGATGAAGACCACCAGCTTGGACCGGTACGGCACGGCGAACGTCATGATCCGCCGCACGGACTCGCGGGAGATGCCGTGCTTGCCGTCCCGGGCGGTCGAGATCTTGTAGAGCGAGCTCCAGGCCACGCCTTCCATGCTCATGACAGTTCCCTCCGTGGCCGGCCGGCCCTGCTGCGGTGGCGGTTGCCCGGACTCGGGGTCCTCAGCGGCGGCGGCGACCAGGGAGTCAGGATACGGCTCGACCGGCGCGGAGCGGGTGGGTGGCGTGCGCAACGCGGCTGGCGAGATGCTGCAGTGTGATCTGCCGGTCGGACGTCCCGATCGGTGACGCGGGACCCCGCGCGTGCCGGCTGCTCAGCAGAACCCGTCGAGCGCCGCCGTCAGCGCCGCGCTCCCACCCGGCCCGCCGTGCCCCTCGTCCTCGACGATGGTGAGCGTGCTCTGCGGGAGTTCCCGGTGCACACGCCAGGCCGTGACGGCCGGCCCGCTGATGTCCCGCCGCCCGTGGATGAGCGCCGTCGGGACGTGCGCGATCCGGTGCAGACGCGCCAGCACGGCCTGATCGCCCGGCAGGAACCCGTCGTTCGCCCAGTAGTGCGTGACGAGAGCGGCAAAGCCCTCGCGCAGCTCCGGACCCAGGTGACCGCGCTCACGAAGCCCGGGGTCGTCGAGGGAGACGTGGACGTTCTCCCACCGGTCCCAAGCCTGCGCGGCGTCCGCACGGGCCTCCCGGTCGGCACCGGCCAGGCGACGTGCGTATGCGTCGACGACGCGCTCGCCCGGGAGGCGCTGGCTGGCTCGCTCGAACGCCTCCCACTCCACCGGGAACACGCGTCCCACACCCTCCGTGATCCAGTCGACCTCGTCGCGGCTGGTCGTCGTGACGGCCATCAGGGCCAGCGCGCGGACACGTGACGGGTGCTGCTGCGCGTACGCGAGGGCGAGGGTGGTGCCCCACGAGATCCCGGCGACGACCCAGTCCTCGACGCCCAGGTGCTGCCGGAGAGCCTCGATGTCGGCGATCAGCCGCTGGGTGGTGTGGGCGGCGAGCCGGTCGCGGGACTCCGTGACGAGGGGGCGGCTCCGGCCGCTGCCACCTGGTCGACGCCGATCAGGCGGTAGCGGGCGGGGTCGAAGTGCGTTCCGTACCAGCCGCTGCCGAGCGAGCCGCCGGGGCCGCCGTGCAGCCAGAGGGCGGGGACGCCGTCGGGGGAGCCGGACTCCTCCCAGTAGAGGGACGTTCCGTCACCGACGTCGAGCAGGCCGGAGGCACTGGGTTCGGTCCTCGGGTACGGCATGGCTCGACGCTACCGGCCGGGTCAGCCGTGCAGGGCGTCGGCGAGGGTGAGGTGAGTGGGGAGTTCGTCGCCCTCGTCCATGCCCCGGCGGAAGTCGGTGCGACCGTCCTCGCCGACGTACACACCGGCTGCACCGCCCGTGATGAAGTACTGGTCGGCCAGGTCGCCGTCGAGCGCCGACGGCGTGAGGTAGAGCAGGTAGGTGCCCCCGTCTTCGAGGAGCATCCCCGGACCCGGCGAGCGGGTGGTGCCGTGCTGGCGGACGACGACCGTGGACCCGGCCGGATGGTCGGGGTCGGTCTTGGCGGTCGCCACGATCCGGACCGTGGACAGTGTGGTGGGGCTGGCGTTCGCGACGTCGTTCGCGACGCGTTGCTGTCGGACGGTGCCGGTCACGACGAGGGAACTGTGGTCGGCCATGCTGCTGACGGAGTCGTACATCCGCGCTCGGGAGCCGCTGGACCCGGACGAGCAGCCGGTGACCGTCACGAAGCCGGCGGCGAGCAACGCCGCTGCGACGAGGGTGCCGAGCCGGACCCTCGTCACGACTCGGCCCGGGTCGGCCAGAGCAGCCGGAAGCGTTCGCACACGACGGGCATGTCCGGCGCCCAGCCCCGCGGGTCCTCGGAGTGCTGGCGCCAGTACCGTTCGTGTGACGCCCGCCAGTACGCCAGGGTCCGGTCGCCCTCACCCTCGGCTCGGGCGTGCTCGGCGTCGACCTCGTCGAACGGGACGGTCCGGACGTCCGTCGTCACGATGACCGCGCTCGGCTGGTCGGCGCCGTCGAGGATGACGCTGTGTTCGCCGGCCTCGGGCAGTGGTTCCGCGGTCGCTTCGTAGTCCCAGAGTGATGACGCCGTGCCGTCCTTGACGCCGGCGAGGACCAGCGCGAGCAGGTCGTCGGCGTGCTCGGGCGTCGCGCCGAACGCCCATGCCAGGGGCACTTCCTCGGGCAGGTCCGGGGACTCCTGGCGGCGGGCGGCCCAGAAGGCGGCCACGGAAGGCGACGCTGCGTCCATGGCGCGACCCTAGCGGTGCCGCCGGTTCCCGCGCGAGGAGACCTGTCAGCACCGCGGACGCCGGTGGCACTGAGCCGGTCCTGGGAACCGCGGCCGGTACCGTGGTCCGCATGTCCACGGGGGAACAGCACGACCACACGTCCGCGTCGACGCGAGCCGGGTACACGCCACACACGGGCTCGGGGGCCGGAGCCACGCTCGGCCTCGGCGCCGCCGTCGGCATCGTCGGGGCGGTCCTCGGCCTGCTGCCGTGGATCGTCACCGGCATGCACCTGCCGTTGCAGAACCTGTGGGAGACGTCGGTCGCCGACGAACGGGACATGCCGATCGCGTTCCTGCCCTTCAACCAGTACTTCCTGACCTTCCTGGCCGCTCTGCTGCTGACCGGGGCCGGCATCGTCGGCGTCACGGCCCGTCGGCTCCACGGGCGTCTGGGACGCCCCGGGGTGTTCGCGGCCTTCGGTGGACTGCTGCTCGTGCAGGTGGTCGCGGTGGTGCAGACCACGGTCGTCACGACGGCCGGCCTCGGCATGGACCGCACCGTCGGGACGGGAGGCGCGATCAGCGCCTCCGAGATCTACGTCGTCGCCCTCGTGGTCGGCTCCGCCCTCACCGTCCTGCTCGGGGCCGGGCTCGTGCTGCTCCTCGCGCTCGCACCGGACGGCGTCGCGGTGGTCGCGCTCGCCGTCGTTGCGGTGGCGCTCGCCGAGTGGCTGCGGGGATTCGTGCTGCCGCCGGCGACCCTCTCGACCGGACTGCAGAGCACGATCGCCGGGTGGGCGTGGTGGGTCGCGCCGGTCGTGGTCGGGCTCGGCATCGCGGTGACCGGTGTCCGTTCCGCCGGCCGGGTGGTCGGGTGCTCGTCGCGCTCGTCGTGTTGCTCGTCGGGCCGGCACTGCTCACCGCCGTCGACGGTGCGGCGGGGATGCGGGTGTTGGCCCCGTACCCCCTCGAGCTCGTCGCGTTCGGGTCGGGCCTCTTCGGCGATGTGCTCGGACGCGGACTGGTGGCGGTCGTCCTCGCGGCGGTCATCGGCTGGGTGGGGGTCGCCCTGCTGCGACGGCGTCCTACCGGCCGGCGGTCCACCGGTCTGCGCGCTCCCGACCCGCCGTCTTCCGACCCGCCGTCTTCCGGTACGCGCTGAGGCTCGTCGTGTGCACCGCCGTCGGGTCGTCGAGCAGCCGCAGGTCGTAGGCCGCGCAGTCCCCGAACGTCCCGATGCCCGGCGTCCCCTCGGTTCGTTCGAGCACGCCCTTCGAGGGGCCGTCCGACCCGATGCCGGCGCGGTGCACCATCCACTCGAGGTCCGTCGCCTCGTCGGCCAGGTACCGCATCACCGCCTCGTTGTCCCGGTGCTGGCCGTCGTAGCTGCGGGCGACGGTGTTCCGGATCGCCCAGAGCGCGGGCGTCAACCGGCCGTGCGGCGGCGCACTGAGCGCACCCGCCTGGTAGAGGAACCGGCGGACCCCGGTCCGGCGCATCGCGGGCACCAGGCGTCGGACGAACGCCGTGTTCACCATCGCGGTCCGCTGCGCCTGCACGTCACCGAGCAGCGAGACCACCGCGTCGACACCGTCGAGCAGTCCGTCGAGGTCCAGGTCGTCGGTCACCGACCCCTGCCGCACGTCGAGTCCGGCACGCGGTGGACCGGCCTTGGCGGGCGTTCGGGCGAGGACGCGGACGCGGTGTCCGGCCGCGAGGGCGAGGTCGGTGAGGTGGCGGCCGGTCTGTCCGGTCCCGCCGAACACCAGGATCGTGCGCTGCGACTCCATCAGGCGTCCATCCCGACGACGATCTTGGTCGCCGAGACGCCGTCCCGGAGGGTCTGCAGAGCGGTGGGGAGGGCCTCCAGTCCGCGGCCGACGACCGTCGGCTCGGGTGCCGGACGGAACCGTCCGTCGGCGAGAGCCGCAGGCAGGAAGTCGCGGAACACCGCCGGCCCGACCGGCGAGACGACGGGGGTGCCACCCCAGATCGCGGTGACGTGCATGCCGCGGATCCGCTCGATGCGCGAGCGCACCGCGGTCGCCGGGTCGGGGTAGGCGGACGCGATCCGCTTCGTGCCCGGGACGGGGCGAGCGATGCGCAGGGCGTGTCCGAGCGAGCCCTTCCCGATCGCGACGGTGCCGACGAGGCGCCGCCCGCCGAGGGCTGCGACGACCTGCCGGTCTACGTCGGCGTCGCGGTAGTCGACGACGGTCTCGGCACCCAGGGAGCGGACCAGGTCGTGGTTCGCCCGTCCGGCCGTCGCGACCACCGTGTAGCCGCTCGCCCGGGCGAGTTGGACGGCGTTCATCCCGACACTGGTCGACGCGCCCCAGACCAGGACGACCCCGTCGGCACGGGACGCCCCGACCGTGGGGAGCGGCAGGCCGAGCTGGTCCGTCTCGTACAGGCCGGCGGCGGCCGTCGCGAGCGCCAGCGGCAGGACCGCGGCACGTTCGAAGGCCACGTCGGCCGGGAGGCGCGTGGTGACGCGCTCGAGGACTGTCACGTACCGCTGGAACCCGCCTTCGGACGCGCGGTTCCGCGCTCGCTCCTGCCCGGCGGCGAACGCGGTCACCCGGTCGCCGGGCTGGACGTCCGTGACGTCCGGGCCGACCGCGACGACCTCGCCGGCGACGTCGCTGCCCAGGACGGTCGGGAACCGGACCCACGGCGAGACGAGTCGGCGGAGCGGCCCGGTGATGGCGTCGACGGGGTTCACCGCGATCGCACGGACCCGGATGACGACCTCACCGGTACCGGGGGTGGGCATCGGGGTCGGGCGCACCTCGAAGGGTGCGCGCGGGCCGAGGAGCCAGAGGGCTTCGTTCGTCGGGGTGTCGGTGGGATCGGGGGTGGGCATGGGAGCTCCTCGCTCTCGGGCGTCAGCGATGATGACACGTGATGTCATCGTATCCCTTCATGGCACGATGTGTCATCGGGTACGATCGACCGATGCGATGGGCTCCGGATGCACGAGGTCGACTCGAGCGCGCGGCCTTCGAGCTCTTCGCCGAGCAGGGCTTCGCGGCGACGACCGTGCCGCAGATCACCGCACGCGCCGGCCTGACCACCCGGACGTTCTTCCGACACTTCGCCGACAAGCGCGAGGTCGTCTTCGCCGGCGACGAGATCCCCACGAACGCCGCACGACTCATCGCCGACGCCCCCACCGACCTCGAGCCCATGCAGGTCATCCGCAGCGTGCTGCACCAGGTCGCCGCCGCACGGTTCGACGGCAACCACGAGCAGACCGCCGCCTGGCGCCGGATCGTCGAGGGGAACGACGAACTCCGCGACCGGGACGCCCGCAAGCGATCCGACCTGGTCCGCGCTGCCCGGGGCGCATTCGTCGAACGGGGGGAGACCCCGCTGCAGGCCACCGTCCTGGCCGAGGTCGGCGTGCTCGTGTTCCAGGTCGCGCTCGAGACCTGGGCCGAGGACGACGCTGCCGCTGCCCGACCGATGTCCGCCGTGATCGACGAGGTCCTCGCCGCACTGCCCCTCGCCGGCCGGCCCTGATCGCCCGGCGCTGACTGCCGGGCGCTGACTGCCCGGGTGGCAGGATCGGGCTCATGCGCGCCGTCACCTTCGACTCCTTCTCCGCGACGCCCGTCGTCACCGACGTCCCGGAACCCGCGTGCCCACCGCACGCTGCCGTCGTCCGCGTCGTCGCCACCGGCGTCTGCCGCAGCGACTGGCACGCCTGGCACGGCCACGACGACACCGTCGCGCTGCCGCACGTCCCCGGTCACGAGTTCGTCGGCGTCGTCGAGCGGGTCGGCGACCAGGTCCGGCAGTGGCAGCCCGGCACACGTGTGACCGCACCGTTCGTCAACGCGTGCGGCACCTGCCCCACGTGCGTCGCCGGCCGTCAGAGCATCTGCCCGAACCAGACCCAGCCCGGCTTCGACCGCCCCGGCTCGTTCGCGGAACAGGTCGTCGTGCACCATGCCGACACGAACCTGGTCGCCGTGCCGGACGCCATCGACGACCCCACGGCCGCGGGACTCGGCTGCCGGTTCGCCACCGCGTACCGGGCTGTCGTGAACCGTGCACGCACGGCGACGGGGGAGCACGTGGTCGTCTTCGGCTGCGGGGGAGTCGGGCTCTCGGCGATCGTCGTGGCGGTCTCGCGCGGTGCCCGGGTCGTCGCGGTCGACGTCTCCGCCGAGGCGCTCGCCCTCGCTCGTTCCCTCGGTGCCGCCACCACGGTCGACGCGCGGACCGACGACGTCGACGAGCAGCTCCGGGCGGCGACGGACGGCGGCGCCCACGTCGTCGTCGAGGCCCTCGGCCGTGCGTCCCTCGTCCGCCAGGGCATCGCCGCGCTCCGCCCCGGCGGTCGGCACGTGCAGGTCGGTCTGCTTGCGGGCGAGGACGCCACCCCGCACGTCGACCTGGGCCGGGTCATCGCGCTCGAGCTCGAACTGCTCGGCAGTCACGGCATGTCCGCCCACGAGTACCCGGCGATGCTCGCCGAGATCGCCGAGGGGCGGCTCGACCCGTCAGCGCTGGTCGGCCGGACCATCTCCCTCGACGAGGCACCGGCGGCGCTCGCCGCGATGGACCGGCCGGCGACGTCGGCGGGTACGACGGTGGTCGTGCTGTGATCGCGGCCGACCGCGGGATCGCCGGCGCAGTCCGGGTCAGCCGCGGCGGACCGCGTCGCCGTCACGTTCTCGGAACTGCGCTGGCCGCCGCCGTGGTCGTGCTGCTCACCGGATGCGCCGACGGCTCACCTTCCTCCGGGGGAAGCGAGCACGGCGTGAGCCACCGAGGCCCCGAACCCACTGCCCGTTCCTACGAGAACGGCGTCGAGACCTGGGACCTGACGGTGCCGCCCTCGGTCGAGGCGTTCGGGATCGACACGGACGTGCCGGAGGGCGCGCGGACCCGGGTCGGTGCGTACGGCTCGGAGGCAGCCGGGGGACGTCCGGTCCGGTTCCTGCTCCCCGGCGGCAAGCAGGTCCGGGTACAGGCGACCCAGGTGGTCTTCGACGCCCTCGACAACGCGCAGGAGATGCAGGACGCGTCGGGCGAGGTGATCCTGCCGAAGGGACGGCTGTTCCACCTCCGTGTCAACACCGTGCCGGTGGCGGGCGCGAAGGCCGGTGTCGACGGGTACCGTGACGTCCTCCGGCAGCTCGACCTGCCGGACGCGTCCGTCGGCGAGCTCGAGGAGGAGATCGCTTCGGCCGACTCGGTCGACCCGGTGGATGCGTCGCAGCGGGTCGGCGTCGAAGCCGGCGTGCCGAAGACGGGCGGCTCGACTTCGGGCCCAGCACGTCGTTCCGGCCGAACGACGATCCGCTGCTGTTCACGCTCCGCTTGAACGGAGCGTGGGACCCTGCGTCGAACTGAACAGGTCTTGTACATGTAGTCTGCTGTTCATGCCCGTCTCACCGAAGCGACGCCTCGTCGCCGACGCCCTGCGCGACGCGATCGCGACGGGCCGGTACGCGCCGGGCCAACGCCTGCCGGGCGAACACGACCTGGCCGAACGCTTCGCCGTCAGCCGCGGGACCGTGCGGGCAGCGCTCGCCGACCTGGCCGACCAGGAGTACATCGCCATCCACGGCGGCATCGGCTCGATCGTCACCTTCGACGGCGCCGCGCTCGACCCCCGCAGCGGCTGGGCACGTTCGCTCGCTGCCACCGGCACCGAGATCGCCGTCCGCGTCCTGCGCATCGAGCGCGTCAGCCGACCCGGGCAGGCCGCCGAGCTCGGGCTCGACGACCCCGACTTCATCGCGGTCGATCGCGTCCGCCACGTGGTCGGTGGACCGGACGTCTCGCTCGAGCGCAGCCTGGTCCCGCCGTTCGGGAGGCTCGCCAGCGCCGTCGACGACGGTCTCGTCGACGACTCGCTCACCGCCACCATCGCGAGCGCCGGGCTGGTGCCCGCGCTCGCCGAGCAGTGGGTCGACGTGCAGCCGCTCACCGCGGAGGAAGCGGCTTCCCTCCACAGGGCGGTCGGGGAGCCGTTCATCCACAGCCGACGGGTCTCCCGCACGGCCGACGGCAGGTTCGTGGAGGCTGTCGACAGCCTGCTCGACCCGAGCCGGTTCCGCCTGCACATGAAGTTCGGGAGCGCGTCATGACGACCACCACCACCGCCGCCGGGTACGAGCACGCGCTCGCGGCCTTCCGTGGGCTGGCGATCGGGGACGCACTCGGCATGCCCACGCAGTCGATGTCCCTCGACCAGATCCGCGCCGACCACGGGGTGATCGACGGGTTCGTCGACGCCGGTCCCCACCAGCGGATCGCACACGGCATGCCCGCGGCGAGCATCACCGACGACACCGAGCAGGCCGTCCTCGTGGCGCAGCTGCTCGTGCAGGGCGGCGGACGACTCGACCCGGTCGACTTCGCCGAGGCCCTCATCGCCTGGGAACGGACGATGGCGGCGAAGGGCTCGCTCGACCTCCTCGGACCGAGCACCAAGACGGCCGTGCAGCGGATCCTCGACGGGGTCCCCGCTTCCGAAGCCGGCTCGACCGGCACCACGAACGGGGCGGCCATGCGGATCACCCCGGTCGGCATCGCCACACCGCTCTCCGGGCGTGGGGAAACCGGCACGGACGGTGTCACGGCTCTCGTCGACGCTGTCCAGGACGCCTCGCGCGTCACCCACGACACCGGACTCGGCATCGCCGGTGCCAGCGCGATCGCCGCGGCGGTCTCCGCCGGCATCGACGGTGCCACACGGTCCGAGGTGCTCGACGTGGCGGTCGCCGCGGCCCGGATCGGTGCGACGCGGGGACACTGGGTCGCCGGTGCCTCGATCGCCGAGCGCACCGAGTGGGCCCGCAGGCACCTCGCCACCGTGCCGGCAGACCAGCGGATCGACGTCGTCTCCGGGCTCATCGGCACGAGTGTGGCGTCGCAGGAGTCCGTCGTCGCAGCGCTCGCCCTCGTCGCCCTCGACCTCGACCCCTGGCAGACCGTCTGCACGGCGGCGAGCATCGGCGGCGACACGGACACCATCGCCGCCATGGCCGGAGCCGTCCTCGGCGCCGTGCACGGAGCAGCGTCGTGGTCCGACGACGCCGTGCACCGTGTCGAGACCGTCAACGACCTGCACCTCGACGAGCTCACCGAGCAGCTCCTCGCCCTCCGCGCCGCCGCCCCCCGGTAGCGCCCTCCAGACCGCCGGGCGGTGGTGTTCCCCCCTTCACCGCCGCCCGGCCCCACCCCTCGCACCCTTCCGACGACGTAAGAGGACCTGATGACCACGACTCCCACGGACTCCGGCACCAAGTCCGGCACGCTGACCACGATCGAGCAGCGCGGCATCGAGCCCGTCCCGGTCGCCGAACGCACCGGCACACCCGGTGCGCTGTTCTGGGTCTGGTTCGCCGCGAACATCTCGATCCTCGGGCTGCCCCTCGGCGCCACCCTCGTCGCGTTCCAGGGCCTGACCGTCTGGCAGGCGCTGCTCGTCGCCGTCATCGGAGCCGCCGGGTCGTTCGCGGTCGTCGGGGTCATCTCGATCGCCGGCCGTCGGGGCGGGGCACCCGGCCTGACCCTGAGCCGCGCCGTCTTCGGCGTCCGGGGCAACATCGGACCGACCGCGGTCTCGCTCCTCAGTCGCCTGGGATGGGAGACCGTGAACACCACGACGGCCGCGTTCGTGCTGCTGTCGCTCTTCACGATCCTGTTCGGCACGGACGGCGGCTCGAAGGCCCACCCGGTCGTCACCGTCGTCGCGATCCTGCTGTTCGTCGCCGCGACGGTGCTCATCTCCGGCCTCGGCCACGCGTTCATCGTCGCCGTGCAGAAGTGGGCGACGTGGGTCTTCGGCGCCCTCAACGTCTTCGTCGCGGTGTTCCTGGTCGCGCGCATCGACTGGGACGTCGTCGGTGCGCAGCCCGCCGGACCCATCGCCGCCATGGTGATCGGCGTCGGCACCATCGCCGCCGGCACGGGCATCGGCTGGGCGACCGCCGGCGCCGACATCGCCCGCTACACGCGTACCAGCGTCCGCGCCGGCAAGCTCGTCGCCGCCAGCGCCGCGGGTGCCGGCATCCCCCTCGTCGTCCTGGTCGGGCTCGGCTCCCTGGTGTCCGCCGGTGACCCGACACTCGCCCAGGCCGGTGACCCGGTCGCCGCGATCCGCGACATGCTGCCCAGCTGGATGGCGGTGCCCTACCTGATCGCCGCGTTCGGTGGGCTGCTGCTGTCGAACCACCTGTCGGTGTACTCGGCGAGCCTCACCACGCTGACCCTCGGCGTGAAGGTCCCGCGGGTGTGGGCCGTCGCGGTCGACGTCGTCATCACCACGCTCGGTGCCATGTACTTCATGCTGGTCGCCGACGGCTTCTACGCCCCCTTCATCACGTTCATCTCGGTGCTCGCCGTCCCGATCACCGCCTGGCTCGGTGTCTTCATCGCCGACATGGTCCGCCGCACCTGGTACGACCCGGCCGCGCTGCTCGACCTGCGCCGCGGTGGCCGCTACTGGTACGCGGGCGGCATCGCCTGGCGTGCCGTGACCGCCTGGGTCGTCGCGATCGTCGTCGGCTTCCTGTTCACCAACGTCCAGGTGGGCGACGCCGACCCGGTCTTCGTCGGCGCGTTCTCGGACACGTGGATCGGTGCGAACGGCCTCGGCTGGGTCGTCACCTTCATCGTCGCCGCGGCGGTCTACCTGCTCACCGGCGGCCCGCGCGGGACCCTGCACGAGCAGCCCGACCAGTCCGCGCCGCTCCCGCGCACCGAGCACACCGTCCGATGAGCCGCCTCGTCTCGGTCGGCAACGTCATCGTCGACATCGTCATGCGCATCGGCGAACTGCCCGAGCCCGGTGGCGACGTGATCGCCGACGGCTCCGAGATCACGGCCGGCGGTGGCCTCAACACCATGGTCGCCGCCCGCCGCGACGGCATGGACGTCGTCTTCGCCGGGCAGTACGGCACCGGACCCTTCGGTGACGTCGTCCGCCGCGCCCTGGCCGACTCCGGTGTCACCGTCGTGCAGCCCGGTCTCCCCGACGTCGACAGCGGCTACTGCGTGGCCCTCGTCGACGCCACCACCGAGCGCACCTTCGTCACGAGCGTCGGCGCGGAAGGGCAGCTCACGCGCGCCGACCTCGACCGTGTCGCACTCCGCGCCGACGACGTCGTCTTCGTCTCCGGCTACGGCCTGGCGCACGCGGTCAACGGCGCGGCCATCGCGGGCTGGCTCGGCACGGTGCCCTCGTCCGTCCGCGTCGTGTTCGACCCGTCACCCCTCGTCGACACCCTGCCGGCCGCCGTCCTGGCCGCCGTGTCCGCACGCTCCGACGTGGTCAGCGCCAACAGCCGGGAGGCCCGTCTGCTGTCCCCGACGTCGGCCACCCTCGCCGAGGCGACCGCGGCCATCGCCGCGGCCGCGCGGGGCACCGCCCTCGTCCGGGACGGTGCCGACGGCTGCTGGGTCGTCGAGTCCGGCGGCGAACCGGTCCTGGTCCCCGGGTTCCCCGTCGTCGCGGTCGACACCAACGGGGCGGGAGACGCACACGACGGCGTGCTGGCGGCGGCGCTGGGACGTGGGGCGGGCCTCCAGGACGCCGTCCGACGGGCCAACGCGGCGGCGGCACTCGCGGTGACCCGCACCGGACCGGCGACCGCGCCGACGGCGGAGGAGACGGACGCGCTGCTCGCTGCGGGGTGAACGGTGCGCGGTGGTGCGAGCCACTGGTTGCACTTCCGGACTCCCGGCGGGCGGCATGTTGTGCACGCAGGGAGGGCACCATGGACGAGCGGACCGAGCGAAGCCGGTACACCCAGCTGCCCCCGACCGTGGACCCGGCCGCCTTCGTGGTCGAGGTCCCGGCGTTCGAGGACGACCGACCCGCTCCTCCGCCGATCCTGCCCGCTGCGGCGCCGGAACTCGTCGCGGCCACGGAGTTCGCCCGCGGCGCCGGCGGACCCCGGACGATCCGACGCACGCGGATCCCGGCCGCATTGCTGATCGCCGGCGTGCCGATCGGGATCGTCGTCGTCATCGCGACCGTCCAGGTGCTGTTCGCGCGCTGATCGCGGACCACCCGTCCGGACCGCTCGCTGCGCTCTGCGGACCAGGCATGCCGCGGGTGTTTCCTGCCCGTCAAGTGTTGGTTACGACCCCGTTTCCGATGCTCGGCAGACGCTGAGTCCCCTCGAAGCTTCCTCATGAGAAACCCTTCACACGAGGAGCCCCTTGCCCAGAACCCGTTCCCGGAGTCGGCTCGCTGCACTGGCGATCACCGCCACGCTGACTCCCGCCCTCGCCCTGACCGCAGTCCCTGCGTTCGCGGCACCGACCCCTGATCCCGTCGTCGCATCCGGCAGCGACTGGGACGTCACCACCACCCCTGGCGGGTACCTGGTGTCCCTCGACCTCGACGAGCCCCTGCCGATGGTCGACGACGCCCCGACGCTCGTCGTCGACGGTGAGCCGGTGGGTCTCGCGACCGAGTCCGCCGACGGCCGCACCCTCCAGGTCCTCACGGCCGACCGGTCCGTCGCCGACGCGACCGACGTCAGCAAGGCCTGGTCGAGCGGTGACGAGGACAAGGCTGCGGAGACGACGACGGCCCCGGTCACGCCGCCCGTCCCCGAGAACCGGACACTCAAGCGGCAGATGAAGTCGCTCGCGACGGCCGCTGCCGTCGAGGACCCGTCGACCGCGGGCGCCTACTCCGTGACGGAGGCGGAGTACGACTTCGGCGACCAGGCGATCCCGCTCGCGGCGATCGGCGGCATCCGGGGTGAGCTCACCGGGAAGATGTACCTGACGAGCGCCGCCGGTGCGCGCCCGACCGTCGTGCTGCTGCACGGCCGCCACACCTCGTGCGCCGGCACCGGTGCGAACCCGCTGCGCTGGCCCTGTGGCCCGACGCAGTCGAACGTCCGCTCGTACCTCGGGTACGAGGGCACGGCCCGGGCGCTCGCGACCCGCGGCTACAACGTCGTCTCCATCGCGGCGAACGCCGTGAACTCGAACGACAACCAGCTCGCGCTCGACTACGGCGCCGAGGCCCGCGGCCAGCTCATCCTCGACACGCTGGGGATGCTCGGCAAGGCCGATGCCGGAACGGCCGTCTCCTACGACGACGTCACGACGGCGACCGACGCCACCCCGAGCACCACGACCACCCGCACCCTCGACGACGCCCTCGTCCGCGCGACCACCCGCACCGACCAGCCGGCCGTCGCTTCCGGTCTCACCGCAGCGTCCTTGAAGGGCCGGTTCGACCTGAGCCACGTCGGCATCATGGGCCACTCCCGCGGTGGTGAGGGCGTGGTCTCGGCCGCCACCCTCAACCAGGCGCTCCCGAAGCCGTACGGGATCGAGGCGGTCCTGCCGCTCGCGCCCGTCGACTTCGGCCGCATGACGCTGCCCGACGTCCCGACCGCCGTCTTCCTGCCCTACTGCGACGGCGACGTGTCGAACCAGCAGGGGCAGCACTTCATCGACGACTCCCGCCACGCCTTCGGCGACCAGGTCCTCCGGTCCGCCGTGTGGGTGATGGGCGCGAACCACAACTTCTTCAACACCGTGTGGACCCCGGGCCTGTACCCGGCGGCCACGGGCGACGACTGGCGGACGAGCGACACCACGTCCACCTGCTCGACGACCAACCCGACCCGCCTCACCGCGGCGCAGCAGTACCAGGTCGGCGTCAGCTACATGACCGGCTTCTTCCGCCTGACCATGGGCGGCGAGACGCAGTTCCAGTCGATGTTCGACGGATCGGTCAAGCCCGCGACCACCGCGACGCCGTTCGCGGACGTCCGGACCATGGCGACGCAGCCCACCGGGAAGACCCAGCTCGTCACCGACTTCACGACGTCCAGCTCGCTCGTCCGCACGGTCGGTGGCGCGACGGCCGCGGTCTGCACCAACCTGACCGGTCGCACGCTGCCGCAGTCGAACCCGTTCTGCGCCACGACGAAGGCCTCCGCACAGGTCCCGCACTGGACGCCGGGCTCGTTCGCGCCGAACGTCCCGACGTTCCCCACCACCCGCTTCCTCTGGACGGGTGCCTCGACGACGGACCCCGCGGTGCCGAGCACCGGTGAACTCCGTGTGTCCGTCCCCGCCTCCGCGCGCAACGTCACCGGCAGCACACAGATGACGCTGAAGACCGCACCCGACGAGGCCGTGCCCACCGGCACCGACTTCCGGGTCACGGTCCTGGACGGCTCCGGAGGCAGCTGGTCGACCGCCGCATCGGCGATCAACCCGCTCGCCGTCAACCGGATGCCGGGCGGCACGAACACCACGCTCAACAAGATCGTGCTGCAGCAGCTCGCGATCCCCACGGCTTCGATGACGGGCGTCGACCTGACGGACGTCCGCGAGGTCCGCTTCACCGCGGGCGTCGGCGCGGACGGCACCGGGACCGGTGGCGTGTACCTGTCCGACCTCGCCTTCGGCACCCCGAGCGTCGGCACCGCCGTCGCGGCGACCCGCACCACCGTGAACGTCGCCCCGACCACGGTCGAGGAGGGTGACGGCCCGGGCACCGCCGACGTCGCCGTCTACCTGTCCCGCGCCTCCGACCGGCCGGTCACCGGCTACGTCAGCGTGCTCGGCTCCGCCACCGGGTCGGTCGGTGTCGGCATGGAGCGCGTGACCTTCGCGCCCGGCGAGACCTGCCAGGCCGTCACCGTCCCGACCGCGGGCAACACCGCGGTCTCCGCGACGCCGAGCTCGGCGTTCAAGGTGAGCGTCACGAACACCCGGAACGCGGTCATGGGCGCCACGGCGTTCACGAACCTGACGGTCCGCGAGGACGACGGTGTCACGGCACCGGCGACCGAGCTGCCGCCCGTCGGCGCGCAGGGTGACGTCTGCGCCGAACGCGCCGCCGCGGTCACCCCGGTGACCCTCGGTACGTCCGCCGACACCGTCGCACCCGGCGGATCGGTCGAGCTCACCGGTACCGGCTTCCGCGGCGGTGAGACCGTGACCTTCCGCTCCGGCACGACGGTCATCGACACGGTGGTCGCCGACAGCGCCGGCACGGCCAGCTCGACCCTGCGGATCGCGGAGGACGCCGACCTCGGTGCACTCGCCGTGTCCGCCGAGGGCGCCGGTTCCGGCCGGGAGGCCCAGGCCACCCTCGCGGTCCTCGCACCCACCGAGACGGTCCTGTCCGTCACCCCGGCCGAGCCGGTCGCAGGCGACGAGGTCGTCCTGACCGCCACGGTCACCGGCCGCGACACCGACGGCACCGTCACGTTCCGCGACGGCGAGCCCTCCGCTCGTGCCCGTGCCGCCGCGGCGACACTCGGAACGGCGGAGGTGACGGACGGGGTCGCGACGCTGACCCTGACCGACGGGTTGAGCGCCGGTGACCACACGCTGGTGGCGGCGTTCGGCGCGACCGCCACGGCGGACGCGTCCGCGTCCGACCCGGTGGTCGTCACCGTGGCGGCAGCACCGGTGGTGCCGACCCCGACGCCGACGCCGACCCCGACGCCGACCCCGGCTCCCTCGCCGGGAGCCGGAACGCCGGGAGCGGGAACACCAGGTGGTGGGACGCCGAGCACGCCTGCACCGGGCGGCACCGCAGGGACGCCGACCGGCACCGTCGGCGACCCGGGCTCCGGCTCCGGGCCCGCGGGCGGTGCGGTCACCGAGCGGCCGGGCTCCCTCGCCTGGACCGGTGCCGAGATCGGGTCGGCGGCCCTCGCGGCGCTCCTGCTGCTGACGGCCGGAGTCGGGATCACCGTGGCACGTCGTCGACGGACCGAATGAGGTCGGTGAGCTGATCCGGAGCAGGGCCGTACCCGGGGGGGTGCGGCCCTGCTCGCTGCGGTCAGCGTGGAGTGCCGTGCGGCGTGCCGGACCGGGGCGTCACTCCGTCTGTCGCAGTTCGGCCACGTCGCCGTCGGAGCACGTCGAGACGCCGGTGACGCTGTAGCGCTGCGGGTAGGCGTTGAAGCCCACCGAGGTCACGGGGCCGTCGGCGCCTCGGACACCCGTGAATGGGTCGGCACCGCCGCTGGCGAAGCGCTCCGTCGTGATCCCCTTGCCCTCCCAAAGCTCCTCGACCATGCGGATGTCCGTTGCCGGCGTGGAGCCGTCGGCGCCCTTCCGCTCGAGTATGTAGACGAAGCGAGCGCCGTCCCTCCCGTCCGGCTGCTCGCACACCTCGGCATCAGGGCCGCGGTAGAGCGCCCAGTCGCCACCGACTGCCTCGGTCGTCTCCTCGACGACGTCGACGACGGTGCTCCTCGCTTGATCGGGAGGCACGACGCGTCCGGGCGGGTCGTTCCCACAAGCGGTGAGTGCGAGTGACGCACCCACGAGGACCAGAGCGACGGTGGTGGTCCTCCTGCTCTGCGATCGAGGCCGGGTCACTCTTCGCGACGCAGTTCCTTGACGTCGCCGTCCGAGCACTTCGAAATGCCGGTCATGGTGTAGCCCTGTGGGTACGCGTCGAAGCCCACCGTGGTGACGGGACCGCCCCTTCCGTTCACGCCGGTCAAGGGGTCCGCGCTCCCGCTCTGGAAGCGCTCGGTCGTGATCCCCTTGCTCCTCCAGAGCCTCTCCACGGTGCGGATGTCCGCAGCCGGCGCAGGACCATCGGCGCCTTCCCGCTCGAGGATGTACACGAAGTGTGCGCCCTCTCCGCCGCCGGGCTGCTCGCAGACCTCAGCAGCGGGACCTCGGTACAGCGTCCACGCACCGCCCACCGCACGGGTCGACTCCTCCACGAGGTCGACGATCGTCTCCTTCGCATCCGACGGATCGGTGGTGTTGCCGCTGCAGCCGCTCACGGTCAGTGCCGTCGTCACGAGGAGCGCAAGGCCGGCACACGTTCGTGTGTGCATCACTCTGGCTGCCGGAGGTCCTTCACGTTCCCGGAGGCTCCGCCGCTGACGAAACGCTCGGTCGTGATCCCCTTGCTCTTCCAGAGCTCTTCGACGGTGGCGATGTCGGTCTCAGGAGCCGAACCGTCCGCCCCGGCCCGCTCGAGGATGTAGACGAAGCGAGCGGGCGCAGGAAGTGCACCGGCTGCTGTGACGGTCACTCCGACTTGCGCAGTTCGCTCACGTTCCCGTCGGCGCACTGGGACACCCCGGTGACGCTGTAGCCCTTCGGGAAGGCGTCGAAGCCGATGGACGTCGTCGGGCCGCCGGAACCGCGGACTCCGAGCAGTGGGTCCGCGCCGCCGCTCTTGTAGTCGGTGACCTCGATCCCATCGCTCTTCCAGAGTGCCTTGATCTTGCCGAGGTCCGCGGTCGGGTCACCGGTCGGTTGGTCGACCCTGTCCATGATGTAGACGTAGCGAGCCTTGTCCTCAGCGCCCTCCCCGCAGGCTTCCACCGACGGACCGCTGTACACCTCCCACTTGCCGCCGATCGCAGCGGTGGAGCGTTCGACGAGGTCGACGATCGACTTCTTGACGGTTGACGGCTTCACGGTGATGCCTCCGGGCGTGCTGCTTCCGCAGCTGGTCAGGGTGAGTGCGGCGGTCACGGCGACGACGGCGATGAAGCCCAGTCGCCCCGCCCGGTGGGTGCTTCGGTTCATCGTCAGGGCGCTCTCATCATCTCTTCGAGGAGTGACTTCTCGAAGTCGGTCAACCCCTTCGGCTCGTACGCGGTCATGCGTTCAGGCTGTCCGGTGGTGGCGTACCCGACGTTCGCGAGCGACTCGGTGTTGAGGTCGAGGTAGCCTTCGCCGTCGGGTGTGCTGACACCGTGGTCCTTCACCCCGCGCATCGTGTCATCGCCCTCGATCCCGTCCGCGCCGAACGCCGTCGCACCGAAGTCGCTCGAGGTGGGGTCGATGTTGTGCACCGGGCTCAGCCGACCCGACGCGGCCCACTGGTCGCCCTTCTCGTCCCCGGGGATCGCCCAGACGTTGCGCGCCTGGCCCGCGTACACGTGGTCGGCGTGGATGTCGTCCGCCGTCGGGATCGAGTTCGGGATCCCAGCGGATCCGATCGTGGTGAACGTGTCGACCTGGACGCCGGGTTGCGTGAGACCGAACGCAGACGTGGTTGACCCGTAGGAGTGCGCAACGACGTTGGTGACGGGCATGTCTCCGGACCGGACCGCATCGAGGCCGCGCACCGACGCAGCGAGGTTGTCGCCGCCCGGCTTCGCGTAGCCGTTGAAGAGCACGCCTGGGTCTGCGCTGCCCGACATCACTGGAACGGGAGGAGCCTCGTACCCCATCCAGGCGATCACCGCTCGGTCGGCCGGGCCCCCCTTGCGTTGCTGGTCGTAGATGTTCTGCGCGGAGTTCGTCCACGAATCCATGCCCGTCGTCGAGGAGCCCATGCCGGGAACCGCCCAGGTGACGTCCTTCGCCGTGTCGAGGTTGCCGATGGACACCGCAGCGAGTGGTGGGACGTCCTCGGTCAGGGTGATCAGGTACCGGTCGCCGTTGTGCTTGTGCTTGTCCAGGGAGTCGTCGATGTTGCGCAGCGCGTCGAGGTTCGTCGACGCCCGACTCCACGCAGCGCCGTTGTCGTAGGCGATCGTCGACTTCAGCGCTTCGACCTCGTCCGCTGCCTCGGTGATCCGAGCCTTCAGCACGACCCGGTTCGCCGTCGAGCGGGCCCAGTAGTCGACACCCTCCAGGTTGCCGAGCTTGCCCAGTACCGGGAGCGGGAGGGACTTCAGGTCCGCTGCGTCCGCCGACGTGTAGCCGAGCTTCGCCCAGAGTGCGGCGACCTCGGCCGGAGTCAGGCCGGGGGCGAACATCTGCTGCATCGCGGGGGGCAGGTCGGCAGCGGCGGACACGTCGAGCGTCGCGTTCGAGAGCGACCCGTGGCCTCCCGCCCGTTCGAACGCGTCGGCGATCCGGTCGGCCCACGCGGAGTCCTCACCGTTCTCCTCGAGCAACCGGTTGAACCCGATGAAGAAGGTCGCGGACGAGATGCGGACTCATCCACAGGAGCCGGTGAAGCCGTGCCAAGCGTTGAGCAAGGTCGTCTGCTTCTCCGCGGTGCTCCGGTCGAGAGCGCGGTAGTCCCTGGCGAAGGACCGCAGGTTGTCGGGATCGGCGGAGCTCTTCCCGCTGGGCGTGCCACCTCCGGTCCGCGTCCGAGCCCGTGCCGAGAACGCGGCCGAGATGCTCGGCGGCGCGATCGGCGTCTCAGACGGCTTGAAGTCGAAGCTCGGCGGCTGTGGCGTCGGGAAGAGGCTCACCGGTGCTTCGGCAGCCTTCCGGTCGCGTTCGTCCTGCCGTACCTGCCAGGCCGCGAGGTCCTCTCGCCGCTCTCGTTCGCGTTTCGCTGCCGCCGTCGCGTCGTTCACCTGGTCGCCCAGGTCGTCGAGTACCGATGCCAACTTCGGGCGGTCGGCTGCCTCGATCCGCGCGGATTCCTCGAAGCGCTTGGCGTACGCGCCGTCGAAGTCGTCGGTGCCGAGCTCGACGGCTGCCCGTCGACCCGCCCCCTGACCGCGGAGCTGCTCAGCGGCAGCGCTCGCCGCACGCACGAGCGCATCGGCTGACGCTTCGTCGTACTGGATGTCCCCCACGAAGTCTTCCCCCTCTGCGCGCCCGCCCCGGGCTCGTTCTTCCGACTGTACCCATCGTTCCGGACGGGAGGCGCGGACCGGCGCCGGCCCGCGCCTCCCGTCCGGCGGTCCCGCCGCCACCGCGCCCACGCGACCCGAACACGGGACTGGTGCCGCCACTGGTCGCGCACTTGACTCGTTCCAGGGCACCCCGCCCTGCCACGACCAGGGAGGCCGACCGTGCGCACACTCGTCTACACCAGCACGCAGACCCGACCGATCTCGGACTCCGAACTCGCGCAGATCCTGGCAGTGGGACGCGAGAAGAACACCCGGCTCGGCATCACCGGCATGCTCGCGCACCGCGACGCCAACTGCATCGGCATCATCGAGGGCGAGGACGACGTCGTCCACGAGCGCCTCGAGCAGATCCGCCTCGACCCGCGCCACACCAACGTCCGGGTGCTCTGCGACGACCCGGTGCAGCAGCGCTCGTTCCCGGACTGGTCGATGGCGTTCCAGCCCCTCGACCCGCTGATGCGCGAGGTCCCGGGCTTCAGCGACCTGTTCGACACGCAGCGGCCGACGGACGCGGAGTTCGGCGCGTCCCGAGCCCGCGCGCTGCTGGAGTGGTTCCGCAAGCACCCCCTCGCTCCGCTGACGAGCCAGGACCCGGCGGACGCCGAAGCCCCGCGCACGCGGGTCCTGAACGGCGCGATCGCGGTGCTGCACGACGCCGGCACGGCCGCCTTCTCCACCGAGGCGGTCGCCGAGCGGTGCGGCATGCGCGTCGCCGAGATCGAGGGGCTCTTCCCGAACCGGCACGCCCTGCTCGCCGCGACCGTCGAGCGCTGGAGCCTGGCGGTCTCGGCGCCGCTCCTGCCGATGATCACCGAGCGCGGCACGGTCGCGTTCCTGCACGCGCTGCTCGCCGCGCACGTCGAAGAGCCGGGCCTGATGCGTCTGCTCGCCTCGATCCTCGGCGCTGCCACCGACCCGACCGTCGACGGTGCCGACTACTACCGGTCGGTGTACCTGCAGTTCCGGCAGACGATCCGGACGGCGCTGGCCGCGGACGTCCGAGACGGCCGCGAGCCCGCCACGATGGACCCGGAGCGGGGTGCGCAGCAGCTCCTGGCGCTCTACGACGGGCTCCGGCTGCAGGCGCTGCTGACGCCGGACACGGACCCGGTCGACGCGTTCGACCGTGCGGCCGCCCGGATGCGCCGCGGTTGGTCCGAGCAGTACGAGCAGCCGACGTACTGGGACATCCCGGTCACCCCCACCCGCTGAGCGCCGACCACCAGGCCGACGGAACGGTCTAGCCGTGGAGTGGGGGCGGTGGAGCACTCCCGGTTCCGCCATGATGGCTCCAGGGCGCGGACCGGGTATCTGCGCTCTGCTCTCTCACCCAGGGTGGTGAGCCGGCCGTCTGGTCGCCTTCGGGTGGTGATCAGGCGGCCGAACGCGTTCGTCCGGGGACCGGCACTTGTCCGCCGTTCGTCCGACTGCGGAGCATGTCGGATCGGGTCTAGCGTCGCGACCGTGCGGCAACGGGGCCGCACCGGTCATGAATCGAGCATCATGCAACGACGGATGAGAAGCCTCGTCGCCCTCGCCGTGAGTGCCGGCGTCGTGGGGGCGCTGGTCCCGGCGATCTCGGCCCAGGCGGTCACGACGAGCGACACCCCGGACTTCGGCAGCAGCGTCAAGGTCTACAGCCCTTCGACGCCGACGTCGACGATCCAGGCGGACGTCGACGCGGCGTTCAACTCGCAGCTGCGCAGCACCACCGCACAGTTCGGATCGCAGCGGTACGCCTTCATGTTCAAGCCCGGCAACTACGGCCGGGTGTGGGCGAACCTGGGGTTCTACACCTCGGTCGCGGGCTTGGGGAAGAACCCCGACGACGTCACGATCAACGGCGCGGTCAACGTGGACTCGGGGTGGAACGCCGGCGACGAGTCGAACGCCACGCAGAACTTCTGGCGCTCGGTCGAGAACCTGGCGATCGTGCCCGAGGGCGGCACCGACCGCTGGGCGGTGTCGCAGGCGGCGCCGATGCGCCGGGTGCACATCAAGGGCAACCTGACCATGGGTCCGTCGAACCAGGACGGCGGCCAGGGCTACTCGTCCGGCGGGTACATCGCGGACAGCAAGGTCGACGGCACCGTCACCTCGGGCTCACAGCAGCAGTGGTACACCCGCAACTCCACGCTCGGCTCGTGGCAGGGCGGCAACTGGAACATGACGTTCTCGGGCGTGCAGGGCGCTCCGGCGAACGACTTCTCGAAGAGCTACACGACGCTCGCCACAACGCCGACGACCCGCGAGAAGCCGTACCTGTACATCGACTCGTCGGACAAGTACCACGTCTTCGTGCCGTCGCTCAAGCAGAACTCGAGCGGCGTCACCTGGCCGAACACCGGCGGCACCGACATCCCGATGCGGAACTTCTACGTCGCGCACCCGGGCGACTCGGCGGCGACGATCAACAGTGCGCTGGCGCAGGGGCTCAACCTGTTCTTCACGCCCGGCACCTACCAGCTCGACTCCGCGCTGAACATCACGCGGGCCGACACGGTCGTCACCGGCATCGGCTTCCCGACGCTCGTCCCGACGCGGGGCAACGCCGTGCTGACCTCGTCCGACGTCGCCGGCGTGAACGTCTCGAACCTCGTCGTCGACGCCGGAACGCAGAACAGCGCGCAGCTGCTCCGTCTCGGCACCAGCGGGTCGCACGTCGACCACGCGGCCGACCCGCAGAGCATCCAGGACGTGTTCTTCCGCGTCGGCTCGAGCATCCAGGGCAGGGCGACGACGACGCTGCAGGTGAACGCCGACGACACCCTCGTCGACCACATCTGGGCCTGGCGCGCCGACCACGGCGGAGCCGCCACGGGCTGGACGGTCAACACCGGCGCGACCGGTGTCGAGGTGAACGGCAACGACGTCCTGGCCACCGGCCTCTTCGTCGAGCACTACCAGAAGTACGAAGTGCAGTGGAACGGCAACAACGGCCGGACGATCTTCTTCCAGAACGAGATGCCGTACGACGTGCCGGACAACGCCTCGTGGCAGAGCCCGACCGGCGCCGGGTACGCGGCCTACAAGGTGGCGTCGACCGTCACCAAGCACGAGATCTGGGGCGGTGGCGTCTACTGCTTCTTCAACACCAACAAGTCGGTGCACGCCGACCGCGCCTTCGAGGTCCCGCAGACGGCCGGCGTGAAGGCGCACGGCCTGGTCACGGTGTCCCTCGGTGACGTCGGCACCATCTCGAGCGTCATCAACGGCGTCGGCGGTGCCGTCCCGACCCCGGCGGGCAACACCGCGCCGAACCGGGTGGCCAGCTACAACTGACCCGCGGTCGCGACGCGACCACCTGACGGACGGGAGGCCCGGTGCAGCTGACACCGGGCCTCCCGTCCGTCTCGTGGTGCGTCGGTCAGGACCGCTTCGACGACCGCGGCAGGAACGTCCCGTCACGCAGCGACTGTTCGATCTGCTCGAGCGAGCGCCCCTTCGTCTCCGGCACCCGCAGGAACACGAGTACCCACCCGAGCACGTTGAGGGCTGCGTAGACGAGCATCGTGCCGCCGAGCCCGATCCACCCGGTCAGCGTCAGTGCCGTCGAGGTCACGAGCAGGTCGGCACCCCACAGCACCATCGCGTGCAGGCTCGTCGCCGCGGCACGCACCCGCAGCGGGTACATCTCGGAGCCGATCAGCCATCCGACGACCTGGATGCCGCCGGCTTGGAAGAACATGAACAGCAGGATCAGCACGATCGTCAGCACGGGGGAGGGCTTGCCGCCCTGCACGAAGAACAGCACGCCGAAGGCACCGATGCTCAGTGCGGCTCCCGGCAGCATGACGAGCGTCAGCCGTCGGCGGCCGACCCGGTCGACGATCCGCGACCCGACGAAGGTCATCAGCAGGTAGACGACCCCGACGCCGACGTTGGCCCAGAGCGAGTAGACGTGCGGGAAGCCCGCGTCCGTCAGGATCGTCGGCGTGTAGTAGATCATCATCTCGAGGCCGGTCAGCTGTGTGAACGCGGCCACGATCAGGCCCGCCACGAGCGCGGGACGGACCCAGGGCTTCCGGAGCTGCGCCCACTGCCCCGAGCGCGAGTCCGGTTCGGCGTCGTCGAGTCGCCGGATCTCGTCGAGTTCGTCCTCGGCTGCGCGGTGGGTCGGCCGCAGCCATCGCAGCACCTGGCGTGCCGGCCCGACGCGGTCCTGGGAGACGAACCACCGCGGGCTCTCCGGCAACCGCAGCATCCCGAGCAGCAGCACGATCGCGGGGGCCGCGGCGACGCCGATCATGAACCGCCATGACACGACACCGTTGAGCGTCACCCCAACGAGCGCCGCGGCCAGGATCCCGACGCCGATCGCGCAGTTGAACACCGTCACCAGGCTCCCGCGCCGCGACCCCGGCGCGATCTCGGCGATGTACGTCGGGATCGTCTGCGTCGACCCGCCCACCGCCAGGCCGAGGAAGAGCCGGCTGAGCACGAGGAACACCGGGCTCGGCGACACCGCGGCGAACAGGACGCCGAGGATGAAGACCGCGGCGATGAGCAGGATCGTGCGGCGTCGGCCGATCCGTGCCGAGACCGGACCGGTCAGGAAGGCGCCCAGGATCGCGCCGACGAGGATGGACGCGGTGATGAACTCCTTGACGGCCGAGCCGATCGAGAACTCCTTGCCGATCTCGATGAGGGTGCCCGAGATCACGCCGGTGTCGTACCCGTAGAGCAACCCGCCGAGTGCGGCGATGAACGCGACGCGCGTGACGTGGTGCCGCGTGGTGCGGGCCTGCTCCGCACCGCCGTCGTCGTCCGGGACCGTCGGAGGGACACCGGCGACCTGGTCCTCGGTGCTCGTCGTGTTCGTCATCTGCGCCCTCCACCTCGCCGCGTCCGGCACGCGCCGGACCGGCGGTCACGGTAGACGGGGTGGGGCGAGTGGACGAGGAGCTTGTACGGATCGCGCCGTGCCGGGCACGTCCGGGCAGCGCAGTGGCGGGTGGACGGACGGGAGGCTCCCCACCAGCTGATGGAGCGCCTCCCGTCCGTCGTCGTGCGCGGTCCGTCAGGGCTGCAGCGCCTCGAGGTCCTCGAGTAGGGACGGGTGCGTCGGCTCCCACCCGAGCGCCTGCCGGGTGTGCACGCTGGACGACGGCTGGTCCATGGCGAAGATCGGCCCGAACGGCCCGAACGTGTCGTCCGGCACGGACTCGACCGGCAGGCCGAGGCGACGACCGACCACGGTCGCGATGTCGACGACCCGGTCACCCTCGTCGGCGACGGCGTGCCATGCGGTGCCGCCGGGTGCGGACTCGAGCGCGAGCCGGAAGAGCGCAGCGGCGTCGCGGGCGTGCACGGCGGGCCAGCGCTGCTGGCCGTCACCCGGGTACCCGGCGACCCCGGTCCTCCGCGCGGCCTGGGTGAGCAGCCCGGCGAACCCGCCCTGCCCGTCCTCGTGGACCGTGCGGGGCATCCGGACGGCGGAGGTGCGGACGCCCTGCGACGACAGTGCGAGCAGGTCGTTGACGGCGACCGCGCGGCTCGCGACCGGCCCCTCGATCGGCAGCGGGTCGGCCTCGGTCGAGGCACGCCCGTTCACCCACGGGGTGCCCGAGACGGTGACGAGCGGCTTGTCCGTCCCGATCAGTGCGGCACCGAGGGTCGCCATCGCCTCACGTTCCTCGGTCAGTCCCTGCTCGAGTGCGTCGGCGCTGCCGTAGTCGCGGCTGAACGCGAGGCTGATGACCCCGTCGGTGCGGGTGGCGCCGTCACGCAAGACGTCGAGATCGGTGAGGGAGCCGCGCAGGGCCTCGGCACCGGCGGTCTCGAGGGCGGTGGCGGAGGCATCCGAGCGGGCGAGCCCGAGGACGGTGTGGCCGTGGGCGAGCAGCTCGGCGACGACGGCGGTGCCGATCGTGCCGGTGCCACCGGTGACGAAGACGTGCATGGGGACTCCTCGAGTCGAGTGATGGGACATGTGTACCGTCACTGTAGACCCGCGATGGGACAATTGTCCCATCGGCTAGGATCGGACCATGGCGCGATGGGAACCAGGGGCACGGGATCGACTCGTCATCGCCGCCGTCGACCTGTTCACTGAGCAGGGCTACGACGCGACGACCGTGACGGAGATCGCCGAGCGTGCCGGTGTCACGAAGAGCACCTTCTTCCGGCACTTCCCCGACAAGCGCGAGCTGCTCGTCGCCGGGCAGGAGACCCTGAGCCGCCTGCTCGCCGAAGGGATCACCGGGGCCCCGGCCGACGCGAGCCCCCTGGAGGCTGTCGCCGCCGGACTCGAGCGGGCCTCCGGCGAGATGGGTCCCCGGAACCGCGAACTCGGGCCACGACTGAAGGCCGCCGTCGCGGCGAGCACCGAACTGCAGGAGCGCGACGCGTTGAAGAGCGTCGGCATGGCGGCCGCGATGACCACGGCGCTGCTCGAACGCGGGGTGCCCGAGACGACGGCCCACCTGGCCAGTGAGATGGGGGTATTGGCGTTCAAGCAGGGCTACGCCCGCTGGTCAGAGGGCGAGCGGAGCGACGACGACGGGCTGGCACGCCACGCGCTCGAGGTCCTGCAGGAGCTCCGGGCCGCGACGGCGGCCCTCGGCTGATCGCAGCCACGACTCAGTCGCGGGCGACGACGCCCTGCCGCAGCATGTCGCGTGCCACCCGAGAGCGCGGGATCACCCACAGCGCACTCCACAGCGCGAGGCCGGCCCACAGCCCGAGCAGCAGCAGTGTGATCACGGTGCCGTGCTGGTCGCGCATCGACCAGGTCATCGCACTCCAGAACACAGCGAGCACGATCTTGCCCCATCCTGCGGTCTGCTGGTCGGCCTGGGCCTGCAGTCGCGGGACCCAGATCTCGGCGGGCACCCCGCTCGGCACGTGCCGTTCGGTCACCCAGCGCTGGACCATCACGACGTTCTCGTAGCCGCCGTCGACCCGCCACGACCGCAGCTGCAACCAGCCGGCGACCGCGGCACCGACCAGGGCTGCGGGCAGTCCGACGGTCACGAGCACCTGCGGGGTCGCGGTCTGGAACGACGACAGGACGAGCATGGTGAACACGAGCGCGAAGCCCGCACCAGCCGCCGCGCTGCCGAGCAGCCGGAGCCGCCCGGCTTCGTCGATCTCACCGATGCCGTGCACGCTCCGACCGTACGCGCGTGAGCGGACGTGCCGCCGGTCGCCGGGACAACACACAGGAGGCCCGTCACCGGTCTCGTGGACCGGTGACGGGCCTCCCGTCTGTGTCGTGGTCGCGCCCGGAGAGCTCAGTCTCCGGCGTTGATGAGTCCGAGCCAGCGGCCGAAGCCCGTCGGTTCGTCGTCCTGCAGTCGGAACTGCGGGTGCTGGGCCACGTCGGTGCGCTGGCCTGGGGTGCGGTCGTCGTCGATCACGGCGGACTCCTTTCGTCGAGGTGATGATCTGTACACGCGCAGCCCTGCGCGCATTCCCGCTCCGGTGTGGTTCACGGGGTACGTCCAGCGGAGACGCCCGTGTCCCGGCGAGACGCCGCGATCGTGCCGGGACGCCGCCGATCCCTGCGGCGTCTCGGCCGTCCCCGGGGCGTTCCACACAGACGGGGGCGTCTCGCCGTGGCAGGACCGGCCGGGCGACCGGGGGACAAGCCCGCGGAGGCGCTGGACCCGCCAACCCGCCGTGCTGGTAGTCCTGGGGGATCGGCTGCGCCCAGTGGCCGAGGACGAGGTGGGACCCCATGGCCGACGCGAGGACCTACGACGACTCCGGGTACTGGTACCCCGACCGCTCAACGAAGACCGGCGTGGAACTCCTCAACGCGATGCGCCGCTACCGGTCCGCCGAGGTCGCCATGCGGCAGCGCACCCGCGACACCATGCAGCTCGGCCCGACCGACATGGCCGCCGTCCGCCACCTGCTCCAGGCCCGGCAGCGCGGCACCGTGGTGAAGCCGACCGGCCTGGCGGAGCACCTCGGGATCACGACCGCGTCGACCACGGCCCTGGTGAAGCGACTCGTCGCCGCCGGCCACGTCGAACGCCGCGCCGACCCGAGCGACGGTCGCGGGTTCGTGCTCGTCGCCACCGACAACGGCGACGACACCGTCCGGTCGCACCTGACCGGGGTCCACGCCCGGATGATCGCAGCGGCGGACCGGCTGTCAGCCACGACCCTCACGGAGATGAGCGCGTTCTTCGCGGAGATGACCGCCGCGATGGACGACGCAGCGACCGGCGACCTCGTGCCCGACGACGCCCGCAGCGCCGGGGCCGTGGCGCTGACCGCACACCACTGACCCCGGCGCCGAGTGGCGCTGCTCGGTCCACCCCGCGAAAGCGACAGATGTGCGCGTGCGGTCCGCGCTGATCTGTCGCTTTCGCGGGCAAGTACACGCGCCCCGCCCGCCACTGTCCCCGACTCGACGCGACGGGAGGCCCGGCTCGGCCGGGTCCCGCCCCTCGCGTCAGGCGGCCGTCACGGCTGACTCGGGAGCCAGGAAAGCGGCGCCGAGTGCGGCGAGCGGCTGGTCGAGGGGCGCGAGGAGCACGCGTGACGACAGGCCGAGCGACGCGACGAAGGGGGAGGAGCGTGCGGCCTCGTCGAAGTCCGCACGCAGGGGCAGGAGGAGGCGCTGGCCGAGGGCGGCGAGCCCACCGCCGATGACGACGGACTCGACGTCGGCGGTGACCACGAGGATCCGGACGGCCGAGGCGACGCCGCCGACGAAGCGGTCCCGCACGGCGGTCGCCGCCGGGTCGCCGTCATCCGCACTGTCGAACACGCTCGTGGCGGTGCTGCCCGGGTGCCCGGGCCAGGCGGTGGCGAGTGCCGAGCCGGACGCGACGGTCTCCAGGCAGCCGCGCTGCCCGCACACACACACGGGGCCGTCGGCGAGCACCGGGATGTGGCCGACCTCGCCGGCGTTCCCGCGGGCTCCACGCCAGAGCCGGCGGTCCACCACGATGCCGGCGGCCAACCCCGTGCCGATGTTGAGGTAGGCGTGCGGGCCGTCGAGGTGCATCGCCTGCGCCGCGCCGAGTGCCGCGACGTTGACGTCGTTCTCCACCTGCACGGGCAGCCCGACGTGGTCGGCGACGAGCGGGCCGAGCGCGACCTCGGACAGCCCGAGGTTCACCGCGTGGCGGACCCAGCCGGTCTCGTGGTCGATGAGCCCGGGGATCCCGATGCCGACCGCGGTCGGTGTCGTGCCGGTCCGTGCCCGCAGCGAGTCGATCACCTGCAGCGTGTTCGCGACCACCGTCTCGGCACCGAAGCCGGTCGCCACGCGGACCCGGTCGACGGTCTCCCCGGTCGGAGCGACCGCGACGGCGTCGATCTTCGTCCCGCCGATGTCCAGGCCGATCCTCATCGGGGACCGGTCGTCGGGGTGTCCGGCCTCGGCGTCGAGGACGCGGCGTCTGGGCTGCGCATGCGGGTTAGTAAACACGCCTTACGCATCCGTGGCAAGCAGTGACTTCCGCCTGTTTCCGCCAGATCACGCGCTTGTTACGGCTGCAGATCGGGTCTTGACAGGCGATTAGGAACGGTCCTTTACTAAGGCAACCGCTCGGAGGGAGGAGATCTGATGCCGAACGAGACGGACGCACAGACCGCCTTCGGCGCGCAGCTCCGACGCCCGCGCAGCAAGGCGCTCCCACAGCACAGCCGGGCCCACAACCGCTCGCTGATCCTGCAGACGCTCTTCACCGACGGGGCCATGAGCCGCGCCGACCTGTCCCGGCAGTCGGGCCTCACCCGCCCGACGGTCAGCGGACTCGTGGCGGAGCTCGAGGCCGACGCGCTCGTCACCGAGCTCGGCCCGCGGGAGGACCTGCGGGTCGGCAAACCCGCGACCCTCATCAACCTCAACGTCGACGCCTTCCACATCGTCGTCGTCGACCTGTCGCTCCCCGACCACTTCGTCGGCGCCGTCACGAACCTCCGCGGCGACGTCGTGAACAGCGCGAAGATCGAGGTCGACGGCGCCACCGGGGAACAGGCCGTCGTCCGCATCATCCGGCTGGTGGAACGCCTCACCACGATGACCACCCGCCGGTTGCTCGGCATCGCGGTCGGCTGCCCCGGGGTCATCGACGCCGCGGGCACCGTGCTGCACTCCGTGGCCCTCGGCGCCGGCCTGCCGCTGCAGGAACAGCTCACCGAGCACTTCCGGCTGCCCGTGCACGTGCTCAACGACGCCAACACCGCGGCCCTCGGCGTGCACGCCTTCGAGGTCGAGCCCGGCAACGACCTGCTCGTCGTCGCACTCGAGCACGGTGTCGGCACGGGCATGGTGCTCGGTGGCCGTCTGGTCCTCGGCGAGCGGTTCGCCGCCGGTGAGATCGGACACCTGACGATCGACGAGGACGGCGAACCCTGCCTGTGCGGTCGTCGCGGTTGCCTCGAGGTCCTCATCGGCGCCGAACACCTGACCCGCCGGATCGCTGCGTCGCCCGACGACCGCGACGAGGTCCTGCGCTCCGCCGGCAGCACCCTCGGCGGTGTCCTCGCGCCCATCATCAGCGCGGTGAACATCACCGAGATCGTCGTCACCGGCCCCGCCGACCTCGTCCAGGGCCCCTTCATCCAGGCCGTCCGCGTGACGGCCACGGCACGGACCCTCGCGAGCGTCGGCAACGACCTCTCCGTGACCGCAACCTCCACCAACAGCGACCTGATCCTCCGGGGCGGAGCAGCCTTCCTGCTCGCCGCGGAGCTCGGCGTGAGCTGACCCGACACCGACACAGCAGAACGACCACCAAGGAGAAGCAATGCGTACGAAGAAGTTCGCGGCAGCAACTGCCGTGGCCCTGACCCTCGCCATGGGCCTGACGGCCTGCTCCAGCGCCGGCAACGCCGGCAGCGGGGGCGGCGGCGGGACCAAGGACGTCGCCGACGTCAAGGGCGACGGCAAGACGCTGACCGTGTGGGCCATGACCGGCGACTACTCGGACAAGACGATCGCCGCGATCAACAAGGAGTTCGAGGCGAAGACCGGCGCGAAGGTCAAGGTCCAGATCCAGCAGTGGGACGGCATCACGACGAAGATCTCCACAGCCCTGGCGACGAACACCCCGCCGGACGTCCTGGACCTCGGCAACACCCAGGTCGCGAGCTACGCCGCCAACGGGGCGCTCCTGGACCTGACGCCGTACAAGAAGGACCTCGCTCAGGGGCAGACCTGGCTCGGTGGGCTCTCGGACCCGGCGACCGTCGACGGCTCGCTGTACGGCGTCCCCGGGTTCGCCGGTGCCCGATCGGTCATCTACAACAAGCAGATGTGGGCCGACGCCGGCATCACCACGGCCCCGACCACGTACGAGGAGCTCACCGCTGACCTCGACAAGGTCAAGGCGAAGAACACCGCCAGCGACTTCTCCGCGTTCTACATGCCCGGTCAGTACTGGTACGCCGGCATGCAGTTCGTCTGGGACGCGGGCGGCGAGATCGCGACCGAGCAGGACGGCACCTGGAAGGCCGGCTTCGGCGACGCGAAGGCGCAGCAGGGTCTGGCGGACTTCAAGGAGTTCGCGAACGACTACTCCTCGAAGGCCTCCGCGACGCTCAACACCGACAGCCCCGACATGAACCAGGTCTTCGCCGACGAGAAGGCCTCGGCGATCCTCAGCACCAGCGGCACGCTCGGGCTCGTCGAGCAGGCGAACCCCGAGATGACGGCGGACAAGCTCGGCACCTTCCCGTTCCCGGGCAAGTCCGGCAAGACCCAGCCGGTGATGCTCGGCGGCTCCGACTGGGGTGTCGCCGCCAAGTCGAAGAACACCGACCTGGCCCTGCAGTGGGTGAAGATCGCGTCCGGCCCGGAGATGCAGAGCAAGTACGTGTACGGCGACAACGGCTGGATCCCGAACAGCACCGACGGCATCAAGGCCGCCGACTCGACGCTCAGTGACATCAACAAGGGCTTCTTCACGGCAGCGCTGAACTCGAAGGCCACGCCGGCGAACTCCCGGTGGGCCGACCTCGAGGGTGACCAGAGCATCAACAACCTGTTCTCGAGCATCGTCTCCGGCTCGAAGACCCCGGAGGAAGCCGCCGCGACCTTCGACAAGGCAGCCGACTCCACGCTCAACAAGGAGTAGGCCGCACTCCTCGACCGACGCAGGACGGTGCGGGCACCCCGGCACACGCCGCGGCACCCGCACCGTCCGCCCCTCACGGAAAGGCCAGACGTGACCGTCTCCGCCACCCGCCCGAGCCAGGAGCGCACCGACCGTCCGACCCGCTCGCGCGACGACCGGCCCGGTGGGTCACCCCGCCGTCGCGCCACCCGCTCGTTCGCCCCGCTGTGGCTCCTCACGCCGGCGGGCCTGGTGCTCGTCTTCGTGACGATCGCCCCCATCGTCTTCCTGGTCTTCACGTCGTTCACCGACTACGACCAGCGCTCGCTCTACACCGGTGCCTACGACGCGGTCGGCCTGGCGCAGTACGTGCAGATCCTCACCGACCCGGCGTTCTGGGCTTCCCTGGTGCGCACGATCCTGTTCACCGCGGCGATGGTGCTCGGCAGCATCCTCATCGGCGCCGGTGTCTCCCACCTGATGACCCGGCTCGGGGTGGTCCTCCGCTACGCCGTGACGATCGTCCTCATCTGCGCGTGGGGCATGCCGAACGTGGCGTCCTCGCTCGTGTGGAACTGGTTGTTCCAGCCGGGCTACGGCGTCGTCAACTGGATGCTCACGCAGCTGCACGTCTTCGGCGACATGACGAACACCGACTGGGGCAACAGCGCCGGTCTGGCGTACACGTCGATCTGGATGCTCGTCGTGTGGCAGGCGGTGCCCTTCATCGCACTGACCCTGTACGCGGCCGAGACCCAGATCCCGCTCGAGGTGAAGGAAGCCGTCCGACTCGACGGCGGCTCCGAGTGGACGGTCTACCGCGTCGTCACCATCGAGTACCTGCGGCCGACGCTGCTGCTGGTGACGATGCTGTCGATCATCTGGGACTTCAACGTCTTCAACCAGATCTGGCTCGTCTCGCAGGGCGGCCCGGACGGTGCCACCTCGACCCTCGGCGTCTTCACCTACATCACCGCCTTCGTCGGGCACGACATCGGCACCGGCTCCGCGGTCGCCGTGATCGCTGCGCTGATCCTCATGGTCCTCAGCGCCCTCTACATCCGGAACCTCGTCCGATCGGGAGAAGAGCTGTGACAACCGCACTGCCGACGGGCATCCCCGTCGAGGCCGACGTCCCCGCAGCCGTCCCGACCCCGAAGGGCGTCGCCGCCACCGAACGCATCCGTCGTCGACGTCGTCCGGTCAAGTGGGTCAGCAGCACCATCGCCGTGGTCTTCTGCGTGGTGTGGATCTTCCCCGTCTACTGGATGGTGAACACCGCCTTCAAGCCGCGGTCGGAAGCGCTGACGAGCACCCCGCTGTTCGCCCCCGCACACCCGACGGTCGAGAACTTCGTCACCGCGTTCACCCGCGCCGACTTCCTCGTCTACCTGAAGAACTCGAGCATCGTCGTGGTCGGGGCGGTCGTCCTGTCGCTGGTGCTCGGGATCCTGGCGTCGGCGGCACTGTCCCGGTTCCGGTTCCGCGGACGTCGGACCATCCTCGTGGTGATCCTGCTCGTCCAGATGCTGCCCGGCACCGCGCTGCTCATCCCGCAGTTCCTCATCTTCAACCAGACCGGACTCACCGGCAGCTACGCCGGGCTGATCCTGGCCTACGTCGCCGCGGTGCTGCCGTTCTCGATCTGGGTGATGCGCGGGTTCTTCCTGGCCATCCCGATGGAGATCGAGGAAGCTGCCCGCATCGACGGCGCGAGCACCTGGCAGGTGCTGACGAAGGTGCTGTTCCCGCTCGTGATGCCCGGCATGATCGCGACGAGCGTCTTCGCGTTCATCGCCGCGTGGAACGACTACATCGTCGCGTACACGTTCATGCAGGACCAGGCGCACTACACGCTGCCGGTCTGGTTGGCGTCCTTCACGACGCAGACCGCCGGCACCGACTTCACCGGACAGATGGCTGCCTCCGTGCTGTTCTCGCTGCCGGTCGTGGTGTTCTTCATGATCATCCAGCGCAACCTGGTCTCCGGCATGTCCGCCGGTGCGGTCAAGGGCTGAGCCTCGGGGACAGCCGGGCTGAGTAGCGTCGACGGCGACACGAAGGAGACGAAACACATGTCGAAGAAGAGCCGGACCACCAGCACCCTGACGCGTGCACTGCTGCTCGGGATCCTCAGCGGAGGCCGTTCCGCCACACCGCTCGCCGTCCTCGGCCTGCACCAGGGCGACAAGAACCTGCGCGGTGACTGGCAGGACTGGAAGACCTTCGACTCGTCGATCGGTCGCGCCGGTCTCGTCGCCGGTGCGGCGGGCGAGATCATCGGTGACAAGTTGCCGAAGACCCCGAACCGGATCGCCTTCCCGGCGCTCCTCGGCCGCATCGGTGCGGGCGCGTTCGCCGGGCTCGCGCTCGGCACCACGACGAAGTCCGGCAAGTCGGACCTGCGCATCGAGGGCGCGATCCTCGGCGCGATCGGGGCCCTCGTCGGCTCCTACGTCGCCTGGGGCGCCCGCAAGGCCGTCGGCACCGTGCTGCCCGACAAGGTGGTCGCCGTCGCCGAGGACGTCGCCGTCATCGCCGGATCACGCGCCGTGGTCAAGGCCGGCTGAGCCGACCACCCGACGGACGGGAGGCCCGACTCACCTGGTGAGCCGGGCCTCCCGTCCGTCGGTGGTCGCGGTCGCGATCACCAGCGCTCGTGGACCGTGGCACGGAACCACCGGTCGTACAGGTCGTGGACGGTCGCGTCGAGGTCCCCGGGCAGGTCGAGGGACCCGGCCGCGGCGTTCGACCGTGCCTGCTCGGCGTTGCGCGCACCCGGGATCGCGGCGGTGACCCCCTCCTGCGCGACGACCCAGGCCAGTGCGGCCTGCGGGACCGAGACGCCCTCGGGCAGAGCCGCGGCGAACTCCTGCGCGGCACGGACGCCGTCCGCGAACGGGACACCGCTGAAGGTCTCGCCCTGGTCGAAGGCCTGACCGTCACGGTTGTACGTGCGGTGGTCCTCCGGTGCGAACGTCGTCTCGGTCGTGTACTTGCCGGTCAGCAGCCCCGAGGCCAGCGGGACCCGTGCCAGGATCGCGACCCCGGCCTCCCGGGCGGCGGGCAGCACGCGGTCGAGCGGCTTCAGCCGGAACGCGTTGAGGATGACCTGGACGCTCGCGACCCCGGGACGGGCGATCGCGGTGAGGGCCTGGTCGGCGGTCTCGACCGAGACGCCGTACGCGGCGATCGAGCCGTCGGACACCAGCGCGTCCAGGGCGTCGTACACGGCGTCGTCCTCGAACACCGGAGTCGGCGGGCAGTGCAGCTGGACGAGGTCGAGCGTGTCCTGGCCGAGGTTCTCGCGCGACCGGTCGACCCACTGCCGGAAGTTCGCGGCGACGTAGTTCGACGGGACCTGGTCGACGCGGCGACCCATCTTCGTGGCGACCGTGACCCCGGCATCGGGGTGCGCGGCGGTCCAGCGGCCGATGAGCTGCTCGCTCCGGCCGTCGCCGTACACGTCGGCGGTGTCGAACAGGGTGATGCCGGCCTCGGCGGAGGCGTCCATCACGGCGAAGGCGTCCTCCGCGGCGACCGGACCCCAGTCACCGCCGAACTGCCAGGTGCCCAGTCCGATCACGGAGGTCTCACGGCCGGTACGGCCCAGTGTGCGTCGCTGCATGGGATCGACGGTAGCCCCTCACCACCGGGCGGACGACGGCATCGTCCGCTGCGCGTGGCTGCGGGTCGGCCGCGCGTACGGTGACGGCATGAGCAGACAGCGCGTCGTCGTGATCGGGGCCACCGGCCACATCGGCACCTTCCTCGTCCCGCGTCTGGTGCGTGCCGGCCACGACGTCGTCACCATCAGCCGCGGCACCCGCTCGGCCTACGTCGACGCCCCGGAGTGGCAGCAGGTCGAGCAGGTCACCGCCGACCGCGAGCTGGAGGACCGCGACGGCGTCCTCGGCGACCGCATCGTCGCGCTGCGACCCGACGTCGTCATCGACCTCGTCTGCTTCACCCTCGAGTCCGCCACCGCACTCGTCACGGCGCTCCGCGGAACCGACGCGCACCTGATCCACTGCGGCTCGATCTGGCGCGCCGGACCCAGCGCAGTGCTGCCCGTCACCGAGGAGAACGCGACCCCGCCGCAGGGCGAGTACGGCATCGAGAAGGACGCGATCGCCCGGATGCTCAAGGAGGAAACCGCCCGTGGGGGTCTTGCGACGACGTCGCTGCACCCCGGCCACATCAGCGGCCCCGGCTGGGCGCCGATCGGCCCGGTCGGCAACCTCGACCCGTCGGTCTGGCGCACGCTCTCCGCCGGGGAACCCCTGCTCGTGCCCGGCCTCGGCGCCGAGACCATGCACCACGTGCACGCCGACGACGTCGCCCAGGCCTTCGCGCTCGCCGTCGAACACCGCGATGCGGCGTCAGGCGAGGACTTCTCCGTCGTCGCCCCCACCGCGCTCACCGCCCGCGGGTACGCCGCGCTCGCCGCGTCCTGGTTCGGACGGGAGGCCCGACTCGAGTCCGTCACGTGGGACCGGTTCCGCGCCGCCACCGCTGCGGAGCACGCCGACGCGAGCTGGGAGCACCTGTCGCGCAGTCACGTGTTCAGCATCGACAAGGCCCGGCGGCTGCTCGGTTACGCGCCCCGGTACACGGCGGAGGAGACCGTGCTGGACGCCGTGCGGTGGCTCGTGGAGCGCGGCGAGGTCGAGGTGGCGGGGCCGCTCGTCGTGTGAGCCGCTTCGCATCCTCTGGAATACGAAGTACTCGACGTCGTCGCTCTCGTGCTGACAGCCTCTTCCTGCCCCATCGGGGGGCAGGAAGAGGAACAGACATGGAGAAGAAGAAACCAGCACTGGTGGTCGGACTCGCGCTGGCGTCCGCACTCGTCGTCGGACCCGCCGCCGTCGCATCGGCCTCACCGACCGAGGTACTCGGGCACGGGTCTGAAGCGGGCGGCGTCCTGATGACGGACGACGGTCCTGGCTCGAGCGGTGAGACCCGCGGCAGCACGGCACGCAAGGACGACGGTGGCGGTGGGAGCTTCTGGCAGTGGGGTGTCGGGAAGGACGACGCCTGGTCGAACTTCTTCCGCGAGCGTCGGTGTCACGGAGCCACAGCTGTCGGTGTGAAGTCGAAGCGCGTCACCGGAGTGGCAGGTGGCAGGTACGCGCTCGCCACGGCACCCAAGGCCCGGAGCGGCAACAAGGCGTACTACCACAACTGCTGACCGGACAGCGGGGCGTTCCCGTCGGAACGCCCCGCTCGCGGCCGCGGTCCTGCCGCGGACCGGAAGGAGACTCCATGCGGATGCGGTCAGTGCGACTCGCCTACGTCATCCCACCCCTGCTCGCCGTCGTCCTCGCCTTCCTCGGCATGCTGCGACTGAGCGACTCCGGAGTGGTCGGTGTCTCGTCGGTCGTGACGGCGGCGGCCGGGACAGGGACGACGTCGAACGGCCGCATCGCCGTCTCCCTCGAGGACGTCGCTCGACGACACCACGCCACGATCGTCCGGACCGTCGCCGACCGGTCGGCACCGACCACCCGGCGCACTGCTCTGGTGACCGCTGCTCCGGGGACCGACGGGGCCGGTTGGTTGCGTGACGGCTACCCCGACTTCTCCCGGACGGTGCGCACGGCGGTGCGACCGATGGCAGCACTCGACCGCTACGACCCCACCGGCTCGTACGAGGTCATCGGCGACCACGGAGCCGAGCGTGCGACCGCCGCAGCACTCCGTGGTGCTGGTTTCACGACCAGCTCCGAGACGGTGCCGGTCCTGGATCGCATCGGCGTGACCGGCGGCGTCCAGAACACGTCCCAGCTCACCGGCACCCTCGTGCTCGGCTGCGTGGCGCTCTGCTTCGTCGGCACGATCGGCGCACCGCGACGGACCGCGGTGCGCCGACTGCACGGCCGCAGCGCAGGCGCGATCGTGTGCGCCGAGCTGTCCGAGGTCCGAGCGACCCTGACCGTCGTGCTGGTCGGCGTACCAGTCGTGGGACTCCTCCTCTGGTTCCACAACGGGCTCGCGTCGTGGGAGACGTTCGCGATGTCGGCCGCGGTGTTCACCACAGCGCTGCTCGTCCCGGTCGTGGCAGCCCACGTCGTCGGCACGCTCATCGCCGTTCGCCGGCCCATCGCGGCCACCCTGCGGGGAGCTCGGCTTCCGGGCGCGCTCGTCCTGGTGGCACATGCCGCTCGACTGCCAGCGGTCTTGCTGCTGGTCGCCGCGGTGTTCGACGTGACGGCTGCCGTCGCCGCGGCCAGGTCGGACTCCGGCGACCGCGAGCTGCAGGCAGCCGGGGACGCCGTCCAGCTCTGGGTGACCCCGGACCCGCGGCCCGGATCCGAGACGCAGGGCTACTGGGACCGGATCGGCGACTTCGTCGGCGGCGCCCTGGACCGGCACGATGCCCTGCTCACCGCTGCGGTCGAGGTGGGCACGGGAACCGGTCCGGGTTCGGTGCCGGGACTGTTCGTCGACGCCGAGTACCTGCGTCATCAGGACCTCCGCGCCGAAAACGGTGACCGCATCACCGTGACGGACGACCGCATCACCGTCTGGACCCCGCCGGGGTCGGACCTCGACCGAAGGGCGGTGATCCGTGCGCTGGTGGGTTGGGAACTCCGCGGGGCGCCCGACGAGCAACGACGGCACATCGGCGGCGGGGCCCTCCGATCGACCGGGGCGTACACGTACGCAGGTGACTCCTCGGCGGCCTCCTGGTCGACCGACGCCGTGGTGGTCGTCGTCCCCGATGCCTCCGGTGTCTTCACGCCGGACCAACTCGGTGCCTGGTTGTCCACCGGCGACGTCGTCTTCACCTCCGAGGCCGTCGCCGACCGTGCGATCGAGGCCGCTGGTCTCGGCGACGAGTTCAGCGCGGTCGTCTCCGTGGGGCAGGCGGTGGCTGAACGCCAACGGCAGGCCGCGACCGCCGTCGGCATCGGGGTCCTCGCGGTGATCAGCGGTCTCACCGTCGCCGTCGTCCTCGCCGTGATCAGTACCGCGGCACATCACCGACGTCACGGCCGTCGGCTCTTCGCCGGCATCGCCGCCGGTCGACCACCGGCTCGCGTGAACGGCGACCTCCTGCTGGTCGAGGGTCTCCTGCTGTCAGCCGGCGGGATCGCCGTCGTGCATCGCTGGTGGCAGACGCGAGCTGACGGGTCAGGAGCCGTCTCGGCGCTCGATCCCGCTGCGCGTGCCGCTGGCGTGAGCGGAGTCTCCGCAGTCGCAGCGCTCGTCGTGCTCACGGTGGTCGCCGTCGCTGTGGTCGCCGTCTCGACGAGGGCGGTCGTCCGGTCCCGGGGGAGTGGTTCGTGATGCTCGAGGTCCACCGCGCCGCGAAGCACCGTGGCGGACGGCTGCTCTGGCGGGACCTGTCGTTCGGTGTGGCGTGCGGGGAGGTGCTCGCGCTCACCGGGCCGAGCGGCTCCGGCAAGTCGACCCTCCTCGACTGCATCGGGCTCATCGACTCGCTGGACTCCGGAACGGTCCGCATCGACGGGACCAACGCGGGCAGGAGCCCCGGTCGAGCCAGACGACTCCGGCGCGACCACCTCGGCTACCTCTTCCAGGACTTCGGCCTCGTCCCCGACATGACGGTCGACGCCAACATCCGGATCGGCCGTCCGGGTCGTGCACGGACCGGACTCCGGACGTCCGTAGCCGAGGCGCTGGAGCGGGTGGGACTCGCGGGGCGTGGGAGCGACCGGGCACACGACCTCAGCGGCGGCGAGCAGCAGCGCGTCGCCCTCGCTCGACTCCTCGTGAAGCAGCCCGACGTCATCCTGGCCGACGAACCGACGAGCGCACTCGACGACGACAACGCGCGGATGGTGCTGGAGGCGCTCGCCGACTTCGCATCAGCCGGGGCCACGGTGATCGTGGCGACCCATGCGCCGGCAGTCGAGGACTGGGCGGCGACCGTCCTGCGGCTCGGGCCGATCGACCCACGGTGACCCGAGCGCGGAGGCGACCACACGAGGGAGGTGACGTCCGTACCCCTGTCCGCCGCGCCTCCCGTCCGAGGACCACCCGCGGGACGGAATGCACACAGCCGACAGGTGTTGTCTCCGGTTCACCGCCCTCCACCGGAAGGACCCGCATGACCGCGACCCCGCACGCCCTCGTCGTCGGTGCCACCGGCATCGCCGGATCGGCGATCGTCGGCCACCTCGTCGCCGACGGCTGGACCGTCACCGCACTGTCCCGCCGCCCGGGAGCCGATCGGCCGGGCGTCACCTGGCGCTCCGCCGACCTGCGTTCCGCGGAGTCGCTGAACTCGACCCTGGCGGACGTCCCGGCCACCCACGTGTTCTTCACGGCGTGGTCACGGCAGGCGACCGAAGTCGAGAACATCGCCGTCAACGGGGGCATGGTCCGCGACCTGCTCGCGGCGCACGCCGACGCACCCGTGCAGCACGTGGCGCTGATGACCGGCCTGAAGCACTACCTCGGTCCGTTCGAGGCGTACGGGCAGGGCGCGATGCCGGACACTCCGTTCCACGAGGACGAGCCACGCCTGGAGGTCGACAACTTCTACTACGCGCAGGAGGACGAGCTCTTCGCCGCCGCCGCGCGCCAGGGCTTCACGTGGTCGGTGCACCGCTCGCACACCGTGCTCGGGTACGCGGTCGGGAACGCGATGAACATGGGGCTCACCATCGCCGTCGCCGCTGCGATCAGCCGCCACACCGGCCGACCGATGGTCTTCCCCGGCAGCGAGACGCAGTGGAACGGCCTGACCGACGTCACCGACGCCGACCTGCTCGCCGCGCAGATGGTGTGGGCGGCGACGGACCCGGCCGGGTCGGACGAGGCGTTCAACACCGCGAACGGCGACGTCTTCCGCTGGCGCTGGATGTGGCCGCGGCTCGCTGCGCACCTGGGCGTCGAGGCCGAGGGCTTCGACACCGCACCCCGCCCCTTCGAGGAGCAGATGGTCGACGCCGCCCCCGTCTGGGCCGAGATCGTCGCCGAGCACGGCCTGGTCGAGCCGGACCTGGAGCGGCTGGCGTCCTGGTGGCACACCGACGCCGACCTCGGGCGGGACATCGAGGTGATGACCGACATGTCGAAGAGCCGACTCGCCGGCTTCACCGAGCACCACCGGACGCTCGACTCGTTCACCCGGCTGTTCGACCGCTACCGCGCGGAGCGGCTCGTCCCCTGACGGAGCGAACCCCGGTGGGGCTCACGAGCCCGTGGTCAGCGGGACCTGCACGATCCGGTCGTCGTCCTCGCCGGGGTCGCCGCGTCCGTCGGTGTTGTTCGTGACGAACCACAACGTGTCGTCGGGCCCTGCCAGGACCGTCCGGATGCGGCCGTACTCACCGACGAAGTACTCCTGCGCACTGCTCGGGTCGTCGACGGGTACCCCGCGGAGCATCCGGCCCTGCAGGTTGGCGATGAAGACGGTGTCGCCGACGACGGTCAGGCCGCTCGGGCTCGCGTCGTCGGTGGCCCACTGCTGCACGGGGTCGACGAACCCCTGGTCCTCGCCGCCGGTGCCCTCGACCTCGGGCCAGCCGTAGTCGCTGCCGGGTTCGATGACGTTGAGCTCGTCGCGGGCGTCCTGCCCGAACTCGGAGGCGAACATCGTCCCGTCCGCGCTCCACCCCAGACCCTGCACGTTCCGGTGTCCGAGGCTCCACACGGGGGAGTCCGGGAACGGGTTGTCAGCGGGCACGTCGCCGTCCGGGGTGAGCCGGAGGATCTTGCCGGCGAGGGAGTCCCGGTCCTGGGCGTCCTCGCTCGCCCCCGCGTCGCCGACGCTGGCGTAGAGCATGCCGTCCGGGCCGAACGCTATCCGCCCTCCGTCGTGGAACGTGTTGGCGGGCAACCCGTCGATGACCGTCGTGGCGTCACCGAGCTCGTACGAACCCGTCGACCCCTGCAGGTCGTAGCGCTCGATGCGGTTGCCGTCCTCCCCGGTCGAGTACACGAACAGCCCGTCGTCCTGCAGTGCGAGTCCGAGCAGGCCGCCCTCCCCGCCGTGTCGGACGCCGGGGACGGTGCCGACGGTGCGTCGCTCGCCGTCCTCCGACAGTTCGAGGACCTCCGCCGAGTCCCGCAGGCTGACGAGGGCGTCGGCACCGTCACCGGTGCGCACGACGGACCAAGGGGCCTCCAGTCCGGCCACCACGTCGGTCGTGGCACCGTCCGGTGCGACCTGCCCGGCTGCCAGGTCGGCCGGGGCGGAGGCCCGGGGTGCGTCCGAGGGGTCGGTCCCGTCCTCGCTCGTGCAGGCGGTCAGCGCCAGGGCGACGAGCGCGACGCTCGCGGCCGAGACGGTGCGACGGGTTCTTCCCATGGTGAGCCTCCCGGGCGATGTCCCTCGATTGCACCCCGCGGAGGTGCGGAACCGCTGGGTGCTGACGGCTCCGAGCAGCCACGGGATCAGACCGACCTCGTCTCGCCGGCCCGGTCGTCGTACGCTGCGTCGAGGTCGCCCCGGACCGCAGCACCGACCCGCCGGTGCCGATCGGCGAGCTCCTCGAGGTCGACCGCCGCGAGCGTGGTCGACGCCTGTTCGAGCACCAGGTCGGCCTGCCGGAGCAACTCCTCGCCGTCGAGCGGGTCCTGGGTGGAGGCCGCACAGTCCCGGAGCATCCGCAGCAGTGCACCCAGGACGATCGGCTCGGCAGAACCGTAGCGGCGGAGCGGACCGCAGACCAGGTCGAGCCAATACCGCCGGTCCCGGTCCGGGACGACGAGCCGCAGCACACTGGTTCCGTCCTGCACCCGGCGGTCGCGGATGACGACACCTTCCAGCCGCACGAGCAGGTCGGCGCAGTAGCCGATCGCGTGCACGGCGGTGACCGGGTCGTTGATCGCCGGGGACACCGCCTTCACCCCGATGTCCGTGAGCTGGCGGAACCCGTACGCGATGTCCTGCTCCATCGTCCGCTCGTACCCGATCTCGAGGGCCCGCTCGACGACGTCCCACGGGTCGGCTGGGCGGCTCCGGAACCACATCCGTGCGATCGGTGCGCCGAGGGTGACGTGGTCCCCGGGCATGACCCGGAGTTGCACCACGACGTCGTCCCGCCGGGCGGCGCGTGTCAGCGCTTCCGTGTCGATGCGTCGGACGAACCCGGTGCGACGCGCCCTCAGGTCGAGTTCCGGCACGCGGTCCGGCAGGGATCGGCTCGGGTCCCGCCGGTCGTCCGGGAGTCCGTCGGAGCCGGCCCCGGGCCTCCCGTCGGTCCTCGGCGGGTACGTCGCCGAGATCATCGCCGCCGTCTCACCGTGGACCGCCCGCATGAGCGAGTCGATCCGGAGCGACCGGACGATGTGCCCGACGAACGCGATGAGCGCGCCGGCGGACGCGATCCCCAGGACGAAGACCAGCGCGAGGGCGAACACCGGGAGCCGGGTGCCGCCGATCCCGAGCACGCAGGTGAGGGCGGACACGAAGGTGGCGAGCAGGATCCCGAGCACGGCCTGCGTGACCCGGTCACGAGCGAACTCGCGGAGCAGCCGCGGGGAGAACTGCTGTGACGACAACTGCAGCGCGACGACCGTCAGCGAGAACGTGACCGTCGTCGCGGCCATCACGCTCGATGCGACCACCTGGAGCAGGACACCGGCGGATTCCTGCCCGCCCGGCCAGCGCCACCCGGACGGGCCCGGACGCACCACGAGCAGCAGCAGGGTCACGACCACGGCGACGCCTGCCCAGACGGACGGCCAGAACCAGAGCGCCGCACGAGCGCTCTCCCGGGTGATCCGGTGGGGAGAGGTGGGACGGGACATGCCTGCCACGCTGCGGGTGGAGACCTCGGCGTGCACGCAGGAGCCGCGCTCGCCGGTGGAGTTCACGGTCCCCATCCGGGATGCGCGACGCTGATCGACGCCCGGAGGACGACCGAGGTTCGATCCAGGGACGTCGTGGCTCGCGGCGGACCGTGCAGGTGGAGGTGCTCCGGATGTGGATGCGTGTCGTCCTGCCGCGTCGTGTCCGATCGCGGAGCCTCCCGGGCGTCCTGCACCGGGCCTGGGTCGCGGGTTTCTCGGCGCGTGTGCTGCCAGCACCGGCGGGTCCGGGGAACCCGGGCTGGGCCGAGGTCGAGTTCCTCCTGGACATCGAGACCGCGACCATCGAGGGTGCCGGGGTCTTCGAGATCGAGTTCATCTCGGCGCTGCCGCCGAGGTGCCGCCTCGCGGTCGAGGGGGAGGGATGCCGACTCGACCCGATCTCCCGGCCGCTGCCGTGACCATCCGGCTGCCACCGGCGCGCCCGCGGGCCTCGACCTGCCCGAGTGGCCGGACCAGGTGGCCTGGTTCAGTGGGAGGACCACCTCACTGTCCTTGGAGGACACATGACCACCATCGCCATCGTCGGCGCCGGCAAGGGCCTCGGGCTCGCCGTCGCGGAACGCTTCGCCCGCGAGGGCTTCGCCGTCGCCCTGATCTCCCGCAACCAGGCGCGGCTCGACGAACTCGCCGCGTCGCTCCGTGAGCAGGGCCACCAGGCCGCCGGGTTCGCCGCGAACGTCCGGGACGGCGACTCGCTCCGGCACGCGCTCGAGCAGGCCACCGAGCAGCTCGGCCCGATCGAGGTCCTGCAGTACAGCCCGCTGCCGGCGAAGGAGTACATGCGGCCGGTCCTCGAGACGACCGCGGAAGACCTCGTCGGCCCGATCGAGTTCTCCGTCTACGGCTCGGTGAACGCCGTCCGCCAGGTCCTGCCGGGCATGCGGTCGCTCGGGCACGGCACGATCCTGTTCGTCAACGGCGGCAGTGCCGTCCGCCCGGGAGCGCGCGTGACCGGTACCTCGGTCGCGTTCGCCGGCGAGAGCGCCTACGCGCAGCTGCTCCACGACGCCGTCCGCGACGAGGACGTGCACGTCGGCCAGCTCATCATCCCGTTCGGCATCGACGACGGCCAGGACGACCACTCGGGTGAGTCGATCGCCGAGCGACTGTGGGCGATCCACACGGAGCGCGGCGAGTTCCGCACCTACGCTGAGCCGCTGCCCGAGTGACCGCCGACGGGAGGCGCGGTGCCGGACCGCGCCGCGCCTCCCGTCCGTCGCCGCCCACCTCGGCGCCGCCGGTGGCAGCCCGCCACTGGCGCGCCCCGCCACCGGCGCGCCCCGCCACCGAGGCGCACTGCCGCCGCACAACAGGAACCGGCTCGAGCCACGGGAGTCCGCGGTTCGAGCCGGTTCCTGTTGTGCGCAGCCTGACCGCGCCGCGGGAGCGCGCCGCGGGAGCACGCCGCGGGTGCCGCCCGGCGCCACCGGTGGCCCTCCGGGCACCCGCGGGCTACCGTGGGCGCATGCGACGCAGGGACCGCGCGACGGGTGACACCGCGCTGACGGTCGACGAGGCCACCGCGATCGCGGAGCACGCCGAGAACGGGCACCTCGACATGGAGGACCCGGAGGTCCGCCGCCTGGTCGGCGAGGCGAACCGCCTGCTGGTCCGTGCCGGCGTCTGGGGCGTCGCCGAGAGCCCCAGGCAGCGTCGTCGCCGTCGGCTCCTTGCGATCGGCGCCTCCGTGCTCGTGCTCTCCTGGCTCGCCGGGCTCTTCCTGCCCCTGCTCATCAAGCTCACCGAGTAGCGGCGGCGACCGCACACCGGACGGGAGGCCCGGTTTCAGCTGGCACCGCGCCTCCCGTCCGGCGTGCAGGCCGTCCGCCGTCAGGCCGTCCGGCGCACCGCCACCTTCCGCCGACGCCCCGCGACGGCCCACACCCCGGCGGTGACCAGCAGCGGCAGGCCGAGCGCGAGCACGACGAGCGAGGTCGGGTCCGGCGCGAACGGCAGGTGCGAGACGCCGAGCGGGGTGGGGGTGAACCGCAGCGTGAGTGCCCGGAGCGGCAGGACCCCCAGCGCGACGCCCACCAGCGAACCGACCAGGGTCAGCACCGCGGCCTGCCAGGTGGAGACCCGACGACGGACCCCGGGGGAGGCGCCGATAGCGTCGAGGACCTCGTCGTCGCGGCGGCCGTCGGCGCGGGCCAGTCCGATCGCGACGGTCGTGGCCCCGAGGGTGACGATGCCGGCGAGCAGGACGACGACCAGGGCGATCGGACGGAACGGGTCCTGCGGTCCGGCCTCGACGTTGAACGACGGGTACCAGGAGTCCGCCTGTTGTCCGGCGGAGGCCTGCCAGGTGGCGGCGAGGGCGTCGGAGCGTTCCGTCGACATGCCGTCGGGGAAGCTCCCGACCAGGTAGTTCGGCTCGGTCTCCAGGCCGTGTCGTGCGGCACCCTGCGGAGTGAGGAAGACGGCGATCTGCAGCGGCTCCTCGGTGTGCTCGACCACGGCCGGGACGGTCATGGTGTGCAGGGGGCGACCGGTCGGTCGTTCCCCGTACATCGCGAACTGCGATGCCTTGCGGGTGTCGAACCGGACGACACCGTCCTGGACGAACTCGGGGCGGACGGCGACGGCGTCACCGCGCTCGAGCGCTGCCCGGGCGGCCCGGGAGGGCCGGTGTCCGATCAGCACGCCGAGGTCGTCGGCGCTGCCGGTCAGGACGTGCGGGCTGGTGCTGTCCGGCCCCACCAACCACCCGGCGCAGGGTCCGCTGCCGGCGCTCGTGCAGTCGGGGCGGTGCACGTCGACCGGCAACGTCACCGGGGCGTCGTCCGAGCGGTTCTCGATGCCCGCGCCGAGCACGCGGAGGTGGGCTTCCGGGACGACCTGTCGCACGACGCGGACCGCCCGCGCGGTGAGGTCGGCGTCCGGCACCCCGTCGACGTCGGTGACCGCGGTCGTCCCGACGCCCGTCGCGGTCCTGAACTCGTACTGCTCGTTGCTCTGGGTCGACTGCGACGCGGTGAAGGTCAGGACGACGGTCGCGACGAACACGACGCTCATCACGCTCGCGAGCACCGGGACGGTCCGGACCGGGTTGCGGACGGCGTCCCGCACGGCGATCCGGGCGGGCAGGCCGAATCGTTCGCCGACGCGGGCGACCGCGCCGAGCAGTCGACGGGCGGCCATGACGATGCCGAGCTGCGCCAGGCACGGCCCGAGCGCGACCCCGGCGCCGACGACGAGGGCCAGGTGGTCCTCCTGGACGGGGCGGGCGTTCAGGGCGAGGACCCCGATGCCGCAGGCCAGGGTCATCACGATGCCGACGACGGCGAGCACCGGTCCGGCCGCCGCGGCCCGTCGTCGACGCGACACCGGGGCGGGGCGGGTCGCACCACGGAGGGCGCTGTCCACGTCGACCCGGCTGGCGCTCCGGGCGGCGACGAGCGACGCCGCCCAGCCGGCCAGGAGCCCGAGGACCAGGACGACGAGCAGCACCAGCCAGGGCAGGTGGACGCCGGGGTACTGCGCGCGGTCGCCGGAGTCGAGCAGGTGGAACGCGATGACACCGCCGACGATGCCGAGCGCGCTGCCGACGACGGCCCCCACGGCACCGAGCACGAGCCCGGACGAGGACACCACGGTGAACAGGAAGCGCCGGTCCCCGCCGACGCTGGCGAGCACCGCGTGGGTCCGGGTGTCGGCTCGAGAGCTGACCAGGAACGCGGCAGCGGCGAGCAGCCCGACCTCGAAGAGGGCGAACACCCCGGCCAGGCCGACGTACCCGTAGCTGATGAGGGACCCCGCGCCGCGCGTGCTCGTGCTCGGGAACGGCGGGTGGAGCACGACGGCACGCGACTCGACGACGATGCCGTGGTCGTTGTACCGCTGGATCTCGGGCCAGGTGACGCTGCGGTCGGGCAGGAACACCTGTGCGGTGCCGTCGTCCTCGAGCCCGAGCGACCCCCACTGGCCGAAGACCGCGAGGGTCGAACTCGGCACACCCAGGTCGCGGAGCGTCCCGACGACGGTGACCTGCCGTTGGACGGGGTCGTTGAGCTGGAGCGTCTGGCCGACGGCGATGTCCAGACGATCGAGGGTCGCCGGGGTGACGAGGACCTCGTCCCCGGACCGCGGGACACCGCCGTCGATGCGCTCCCAGTGCCCCTGGAGTGCGCCGGCCCAGGTCTGGCCCTCGACGGCGTTGACCGTGACCGGGACGCGGGGGCCGCTGACGACCGCGGTGCCCTGCCGGACCGGGATCGACGCCGCGCCGTCGGGTACCGAGCCCAGCAGGTCGGGCGTCGGGAAGGCGCTGGCGTCGGCGTCGGAGGTGTCCGGACGGTCGTAGTACCGCTGCAGCGGGCTCTTCTTCGCGATGGTCGACGTGTACCGGTCCACCGGGTCCTGCCGCATGCCGGCGAGGTCCGGGCCGTTCGCCTCGAGCATCGCCGCGGACTGCCCGAGCTCGACGGTCAACCGGTCCTCGGTGCTCTGCGTGCTCGACGCGATGACCACCCCGCCCGCGGCCAGGCCGGCGATCGGCAAGCCGATGAGCGCCGCGACGAGCACCGCACGCCCGGGCCGGGCGAACGCCAGACGTCGGGCCAGCAGCAGTGCCGGGCGGACGGCGAACGGGGAGCGGCTGCGGATCGTCGGACGGTGTGTGTCCCGCCGGGGCCGCTCGCTCACGGTTGCTCCTGCAAGTCGGTCAGGACCAGCTCGACGCCGGCGTACGACGACTCGTCGACGATCCGGCCGTCGCGGAGGAACACGATGCGGTCCGCCCACGCGGCGTGCCGGGCGTCGTGCGTGACGAGCAGTGCCCCGGCGCCGGAGTCGACGTGCCGACGGAGCATGCGGAGGACGACCTCGCCGGTCTGCGAGTCGAGGGCACCGGTCGGCTCGTCGGCGAGGACGAGCTTGCGGTCCCCGACGACCCCGCGGGCGATGGCGACGCGCTGTCGCTGACCACCGGAGAGGTCGTCCGGCCAGGCGTCCAGACGGTGTCCGAGTTCGACGCTCTCGAGCGCGAGCTCCGCGGCCTTCCGTGCACGCCCGGTCCGCCAGCCGTCGAGCTCCAGCGGCAGCGCCACGTTCTCGACCGCGGTCAGGGAGGGGATGAGGTTGAAGTCCTGGAACACGAACCCGAGCACCCGTCGCCGCAGCGCTGCGAGTTCACGGGCGGGCCGGTCGGACACCCATTCGCCGTCGATGCGGACCTCGCCGCTCGTCGGGGGCATCAGGGTGCCGGCGACGGACAGCAGTGTCGACTTGCCCGAGCCTGAGGTGCCCATCACGGCGACCATCTCGCCCGGTCGGATCGTCAGGTCGACACCGGCCAGGGCGGTCACAGCCTGCGCGCCGCTGCCGTACTGCACGGCGACGGCGTCGAGTTCCAGCAGCGGTGCGGTGCTCATCGGACGGCTCCCGTGCCACGGCGGCCGGTTGGCTCGCTGCCGTAGGCGTCCTCGTCGTCGGGGGTGTCGATCGTGGCTCGGGGCGCCGGCTGGTACCGCGCGACGCTCGACTCGACGTGGTCGAGCCACCGGACCTCGGACTCCGCCTGGAACACCATCGACTCGAGCACGAGTGACCACGCCAGTTCCGTCGCCGGGTCCGTCGTGCGCTTCAGTCGGGTCAGGTCCTGCAGCGCCCGGAGCGCCGCAGTCCGCTGCACCTGCACCAGGTGTCGGACGTCCACGTCGGGCACGGTGACCGCGATCGCGAACTTGATCGCCAGCTCGTCGCGACCGCGCTTGGTGGGGACCGGCTCGTTGAACCAGCGGTCGACGGCCTCACGCCCGGCGTCGGTCGCCGTGTAGACGACGTGTCCGTCGTCGTCGGCGTCGCCGCGGGCCACGAGACCGTCGCGTTCCAACCGGTCGAGCGTCGTGTAGACCTGGCCGATGTTCAGCGGCCAGCTGCCCCCCGTGCGGTGCTCGAACTCCCCCCGGAGCTGGTAGCCGTAGCCCGGCTCGGCCACCAGCAGTGCGAGTACGCCCATGCGAACGCTCATCGTTCCCCCTCGACCGTCGGAGCACTTCCCCTCGGGCATACCGAGTATGCACATACCCGGTATGGTTCGGCAAGCGGTCGGGACGGAGATCATCCGGACGACGGACAGGAGGCTCCCCACCGGACCGGTGGGGAGCCTCCTGTCATGCGGTTCGGTGCGTCAGCTGTGCAGCTTCGACAGCTCCTGGAACTCGTCGTCGGAGAGCTCGATCGTCGCGCCCTGCAGGTTGTCCTCGAGGTGGTCGACGCTCGACGTGCCCGGGATCGGCAGCATGACGGGCGAACGCTTGAGCAGCCAGGCCAGTGCGACCTGCGCCGGGGTGGCGTCCTTCTGCTTCGCCAGCTCGGTCAGCGGCGAGTCATCGCCGGTCAGCCCACCGGTCGCGAGCGGGAACCACGGGATGAACCCGATGCCCTGCTGCTCGGACCAGTCGAGGAGCTCCTCGGCCGACCGGTCGGTGAGGTTGTAGAGGTTCTGCACGGAGACGATCGTGGCGATCTCCTGCGCGGCCTTCACGTCGTCGACGGAGACCTCGGACAGCCCGATGTGGCGGATCTTGCCTTCGTCCTGCAGCTTCTTGAGTTCACCGATCTGGTCCTCGAGCGGGACCTTCGGGTCGATGCGGTGCAGCTGGAACAGGTCGATGCGCTCGAGACCCAGGCGGCGGAGGCTCATCTCGGCCTCCTGGCGCAGGTACTCCGGGCGGCCGACCGGCGGCCACTCGTTCGGGCCGGTGCGGGTCAGGCCGGCCTTGGTCGCGATGACGACGTCGTCGCCGTAGGGGTGGAGGGCCTCCTTGAGGAGCTCCTCGGCGACGTAGGGGCCGTAGGAGTCCGCGGTGTCGAAGAAGTTCACCCCGAGTTCGACGGCGCGCTTGAGGACGCGGATCGCCTCGTCGTGGTCCTTCGGCGGTCCCCACACGCCGGGGCCCGTGAGCTGCATGGTGCCGTAGCCGAGGCGGTTGACCTCGAGGTCCCCGCCGATGCGGAAGGTGCCGGAAGATGCGGCCGGACGGTTCGTGGTGTCAGTGCCAGTGGTCATCCACCCGGTCTACGCCTGCCCGGCACCACGTTCCTGAGGGTCCGCCCGGGCACGGGGGTACGGCGTCTCACCGCGCTCGAGCATCCCGACCAGCTTCGCCACCCGGTTCGCTCGCGCCGTCGGACTCGGAGCAGTCACCACCCGGTGCACGACGGCGTACCGGTTCGTCGCGTCGAGGTCCGCGAACAGCGCAGCCGCCGTCGGCACCACGTCGAGCGCCACACGGAGGTCGGTGGGCACCTCGGCGGTCGCCGCACCCGCGTACGCCCGGTCCCACCGGCCGTCGGCCTGCGCCCGGTCGATCTCCGCCTGCCCACGGGACCGCATCCGTCCGGCCGCGATCAGCCCCGCGACCAACCCGACGTTCCGCTGCGACCACAGCGACGCCTTCCGCCGCGGGGTGAACCGCTGGAGGAACGTGGCCGCGTCGAGCCCGCGCTTGGACCCGTCGATCCACCCCGAGCAGAGCGCCTCGTCGAGGGCCTGCGCGTACGTCAGGCTCGTCGGACTCGTGGTGCCCTTCTTCGCGAGCACCAGCCACACCCCGTCGGACAGGTCCTCGTGGCCGTCCAACCAGGCGCGCCAGGCAGCGGCGTCGGCGACGACGAACGGCTCGATCTCCATGGCCCGATGGTAGGACTCAGGCCCTCCCGGCGCCGCTGACCCGCACGGCGTCGGCCCAGGCCGTCACCCAGCCCGGCAGGGTCAGGTCGCGGGGTGACCCACCGACGGCCGGGAGCAGCTCGTCGGGCTGCACCGTGCCTCCCGTCCGACGGAGGAACCGGGCCTGCACGACGGCCCGGGCTATGACGTCCTCGTGGCGGACGAAGGTCTGCTCCATGTACACGGCGCGCTCGTCCACACCGAGCACCCGCGACCGCAACTCGAAGCGCTGCCCGAGCGTCAGCGACCGCTTGTAGGTGATCGTCTGCGCGGCGACGACCGGGTACCACCCGTGCTCACCGAAGGTGCGCCAGGCACCCGACCGGAGCATCAGCTCGAAGCGGCCGAGGTCGAGCAGCGACAGGTACTTGCCGTTGTTCACGTGCCGGAGCGGGTCCAGGTCCGTGAGCGTCACGCGGAACGGGGTCCGCGACTCGTCCCACAGCGACAGCCGGCGACGCGGGGAGAGGCGCACGCGCAGCGTCAGCAACAGGAGCCGGAAGGTCAGGTTCACGCCCCGATCCGACCACGCGGAGAACGGACATCAGCTGTTTCGAAGACTACGTTCAGCTTCAACAGGCTCGCCGAGCCACGAAGGGATCCTCAGCATGAGCACCACCTCCGCGACCGGTCGTCCGACCACGGTCACCGTCTCGTTCATCCTCTGGCTGATCGTCGTCGTCGTCGGCATCATCGGCGGCATCATCAACGTCATCGGTGTCGGATCGCAGACGGACGACACGACCATGCGCGCGGGGCTGACGGTCGGCGCGGTCATCGCGATCGTCATCGCACTCGTCGAGCTCTTCATCGTCTTCAAGATGCGTGACGGCCGGAACTGGGCCCGCATCGTGCTGCTCGTCCTGGCGATCCTGCAGCTGCTCGGCATCTTCGCCGCCTTCTCGGTCTTCGGGACGATCACGTTGATCCTGGTCATCGTCGCCACCGTACTGATGTTCCTGCCGGCGTCGAACGCGTACTTCCGCAAGCACTGACGACCAGCTCGCACCACCCGACGGACCCGGTACCGCGCACATCGCGCGGACCGGGTCCGTCGGCGTTCGTGGTCTCGTGCGCAGACGCCGCTGCCGTGCATTCCCGTCAGGCGGGCACGGTCAGTGCCTCCCTCGGCTCCGGCGGAGGCGAGTACACCGGGGACTGCGAACGAAAGGACCACGCATGCAGACACGCACACTCGCCGACCTCCAGGTCGGTGCGATCGGCCTCGGCACCATGGGCATGAGTGCCTTCTACTCGGGTGCCGGCTCGGACGACGCCGAGTCCATCCGCACCATCCACCGCGCCATCGACCTCGGCGTCACGCTCTTCGACACCGCCGAGGCGTACGGCCCGTACACGAACGAGGAGCTCCTCGCCGAGGCCCTGCACGGCCGCCGCGACGAGGTCGTCATCGCCACCAAGTTCGGCCTGTACCACCACGAGGCCGACGAGCAGACGCCGACCCAGACCCGCGCGATCTCCAGTGCGCCGGAGTCCGTCCGCGTCGCCCTCGAGGGCTCGCTCCGCCGGCTCGGCACCGACCACATCGACCTCTACTACCAGCACCGCGTCGACCCGGCCGTGCCGATCGAGGACGTCATCGGACAGCTCGCCGGCTTCGTGCAGGAGGGCAAGATCCGCCACATCGGTCTCTCCGAGGCCAGTGCCGCCACGATCCGGAAGGCCCACGCCGTCCACCCGATCACGGCCCTCCAGAGCGAGTACTCGCTCTGGACGCGGGACCCCGAGGGTGACGTGCTCGACACCCTCCGTGAGCTCGGCATCGGTCTGGTGCCGTACTCGCCGCTCGGCCGTGGGTTCCTCACCGGAGCCATCACGAAGCCGTCCGACCTGGGTGACGACGACTTCCGCTCCGCGAACCCGCGCTTCCAGCAGGAGGCATTCGCGGCGAACATGAAGATCGTCGACGTCGTGAAGGGCATCGCGGACGAGGTCGGCGGCACCCCGGCGCAGGTCGCGCTCGCCTGGCTGCTCGCCCAGGGCGACGACATCGTCCCGATCCCCGGCACGAAGCGCGTCACGCGCCTCGAGGAGAACGTCGGCGGCGCCGACCTCACCCTCACGGCCGAGCAGGTCGAGCGCCTGACGTCGCTGCCGCTGCCGACCGGCGACCGCTACCCGGACATGTCCAGCATCGGTCGCTGACGCGACCACCGGTCGGACGGGAGGCCCGGTGCCAGCTGGCACCGGGCCTCCCGTCCGTCTCCGCGTGGGGCGTCGCGCGGACGGCCACTCGTCGTCGGGCCCGGGGGGCCGCGATCAGGTCCCGAGCGACGCGAGCTGCACGTCGAGGACGTGCTCGCGGCGAGCGGGTGCGGAAGCCTGGCTGCGCGTCCACGCGAAGCCGGCGGCGAGGATGAACAGGTCGTCGCCGTCCAGGTCGGACCGAGCGACCCCGGCCTGCTGCGCGCGTGCGAGCAGCTCCGCGCCCGACGTCCGCATCTCGACGCACGCGGCATGCAGGGCGGAGTCCGGGTCGTGGATCGCCGAGGCCATGACGTCGATGACACCACGGTAGACGTCGGCGCTCCTGACGAACTCCCGGACCCAGGTGAGCAGCGCAGCGCGGGGGTCGTCCGCCGTCATCAGGGCTCGTCCGTGCTCAGCCAGTTCCGTGAAGCCGGTGCGGAGCAGCACCTCGAGCAGGGCGTCCCGGGTCGGGAAGTTCCGGAGGAGCGTCGCCAGGCCGACGTCAGCACGACGGGCGATGACGCGGAGGGACGCGTCGGCCCCGTCCTCAGCGAAGACGGCGGCAGCCGCGTCCACCAGGGCATCGTGGTTCTTGCGTGCGTCTGCTCGCATCCGGGCACCTCGTTTGCTATCTGGATCAGTGGTCCATATATTCGGACCACTGGTCCACTTCGGTCCAGTCTAGATGACCGACAGGCAGACACGATGACCGAGTTGATGATGCACGCAGTCCAGGTCCACACCCCGGGCGGACCGGAGGTCCTGCGGTACGAGCAGGTGACCCGGCCGGAGCCGCAGGCGGGCGAGGTGCTCGTCCGGGTCCACGCCATCGGGCTCAACCCACCGGACTGGTACATGCGGGACGGCATGACGATCCTGCCGCCGGAGTGGCGACCCGTCCTCGCCTACCCCCTGATCCTCGGCTCGGACATCTCCGGCGTGGTCGAAGCGGTCGCCCCCGACGTCACGGACTTCGTGCCCGGCGACGAGGTCTTCGGCCTGATCCGCTTCCCGGACGCCCCGGCGAACGCGTACGCGGAGTACGTCGCGGCACCGGCGACCGACCTGGCGCACAAGCCGGCGAGCATCGACCACGTCCACGCGGCCGCGGCGCCGATGGCGGGGCTGACGGCCTGGCAGTTCCTCATCGAGCTCGGGCACGACACCGTGCCGTCGTTCCAAGCGGAGCTGCACCGCCCGGTGCCGCTGCACGAGGGAACCCGGGTCCTGGTCAACGGAGCCGCCGGCGGTGTGGGCCACATCGCCGTCCAGCTCGCGAAGTGGAAGGGCGCGTACGTCGTCGCGGTCGCTTCGGGAGCGCACCGACAGTTCCTCGAGGAACTCGGAGCGGACGAGTTCCTCGACTACACGGTGACGCCCCCCGAGGAATCCGGTGCGGAGTTCGACCTCGTCCTCGACAGTGTCGGCGGGCCGGCCACCGGTCGGTTCCTCGCGAACGTCACGCGCGGTGGTGCGCTCTTCCCGGTCTTCTCCGGTCCCGTCGACCCCGAGCAGGCCGCGGCCGCGGAGGTGTCGGTCTCGAGCACCCAGGTGCGCGCGAGCGGTGCCCAGCTCGCCCAGCTCGCCGAACTCCTCGAGACGGGGGTCGTGCGCGTCGCGATCGACAGCACCTTTACCCTGGCCGACGCGCAGCTCGCGCACGAGCGGGCCGCCGCAGGCCACCTCGAAGGCAAGATCGTGCTCACCGTCGCATGAGCGCCGCCACCCACGAGATCCAGCAGGTCATCGCGCAGTACGGCTCGGCGCTCGATACGCACGACCTCGACGCCCTCGCCGCCGTGCACCGGGACGACGCCGAATGGTCTTTCGCCGTCAGGGACCAGGTCGTCATGGGCCCGATCCGCGGGCGGGACGCCATCATCGGTTTCGCTTCCGCACCACCGGACGGGCCGCCCGTCCAGCAGCGGCACCTGCTCACGAACACCGTCATCACGGGTGCCGCGGACGGGACCAGCCGGGCGACCGCCCTCCTGACGCTGATCGCCGTCGACGGCACCACGCCGGTCATCGTCGCGACGGGCACGGCCACCTTCACGCTCAGCGTGGCCGACGAGGTGTGGCGGATCGCAACGCTCCGCATCGCGTTCGACAACCCACCGCTGCCGCACTGACCGGACGGGAGGCGCGGTGCGGGCCGGCACCGCGCCTCCCGTCCGTCCCTGAGCGGTCCAGGTCCCGGGGTCAGACCTCGGCGGCGAAGCCCGCGACGCGGAGCTGCAGGTCCTCGATGCGCCGGAGCCGTGCGGCCTCGACGTCGTAGCCCTCGTACGCCGGCGGCGGGGTCTTCCGGACGTTCCGCGAGCACTGGAAGTCCTGGCAGACCAGGGTGCCGACGGTGTCTCCCTTCCGACCCGCCGGACCGGAGCGCTTGGCCGAGTAGAAGACCACGTCGTTCGGCAGCTTCACGTCCTGACACCACGAGCACTGGGCACGGGAGCGTGGCGACGCTTCGGCCTGCCGGAACACGATGCCGATCAGGGCGCCGTCGAGGGTCGGGATGACCGCGTAGGCCCGACGCGAGGTCTTCGGGTCACGCCACCCGAGGAAGGTCAGGTCCTCCCAGTCGACGGCGTCGAGGTCGGGGACGGTCATGTCGGTGACCTCGCGGCGGGAGGCGTTGACGAAGGAGGCGCGGAGGGCCTCGATGGTGATCGGGAGCATGGTGAACCTGTCGTTCTGGCACCGGCGCAGCAGTGTGCGTCTCAGGTGCGTTCGTTCTGGAGGGGTCGACGACGAAGCCGTGTCGATGACACGGCAGGGGCGTCAGGCCCTGATGTCGGCGCAGGCGCCGACGACCTCCTCGGAACGGTTGCTCACGGCCTCACCTTACGGCTGGGCGACGACGAGCACCAGCGAGCCCTCGTACGACGGCTGCACGCGGAGCCGGCCGTACCGGGCGTCCCACGAGCCGTCCTCGATCGCGGTGCGGAGGGCGGCGACCGAGCGGGCGGCGGTCATCTCGTCGACCGAGACCCACGCCGGGTCGGCCCGGCGCGCGCTGGCGTCGAGCAGTCGTTCCGGCCGGGCGTAGTACGCCTCGGAGAACCCGTCGACGCACGTGAAGGGGATCGGCACGGGCGTCGTCGTGACCACCCCGCCGAGGGCGTCGCCGATCCGGTCGAGTGTCGGCCAGCGCCGGGCCTCGTTCGCCAGGACGTCCGGGGCGTAGTCGGCGAGCCAGTGGTCCTCGATGCGGGCCGGGTCGCGGGTGAGCAGGACGACCGGCCCACGGGTGACCCGACGGACCTCGGCGAGACCCCGTTCCAGGTCGGGCCACACGGGCAGTGCGAAGGCCGACGAGGCGGCGTCGAACGAGTCGTCGGCGAAGGGCAGGGCCTCGTCGGGAGGCTCGACGGCGGTCAGGTCCCGGTCGCGCGGCTCGTACGCGCCGGCACCAGCGCCCGCATCCGCACCGGCTCGGACGTGGAGGACCGTGCGGGCCTGCCCGAGCGCCACCCGGATCGCCCGTTCGAAGACCGGCTCCGGCCGGCGGTGACGGGACGCGCTGTCGGCGGTGCTGTCGGCCCTGCCGTGCTCGGCCTCGCCGGCGGGTCCGTCCGCAGTCCTCGTCACGCCGTCAGCCTACGGCGGTGACGTCGTCGGCACCCGGTCCCGGTCTGTCGAAGCCGGTCTCAGTCGACCTGGTCGACCGGCTCCGAGGTCCGGGCCGCCGCACGCTGCTCGGCCAGCTCGGTGGCGGCCCAGGTGCCGAGGAGCGACAGGGACCGTTCGGACTCCGACCCGGCGTCGGCGCCGTACGTGAACACCGTCAGCCCGGGGTCGGCCACCAGGTCGAGCGCCTCGAACGTCAGCTCGAGGTCACCGACGATCGGGTGGTGTAGGTGCTTCCGGCCCGAGCGGTGCACGTGGACGTCGTGCTCGGCCCACCAGGTGCGGAACTCCTCGCTCTTCGCCGAGAGCTCGCTGACCAGTGTCATCAGCCCGGGCTCGCACGGGTTCGATGCCGCCGTGGTGCGGAGGACGGCCACGGCGTCGCGGGCGGTCTGCTCCCAGCGGGGGAAGAAGTCGCGGGCCGCGGGGTCGAGGAACGCGAAGCGCGCCGTGTTCACCGGACGTCCGGCGCCGGCGAAGACGGGGGCGTAGAGCGCGTGGCCGAGGGTGTTCGCGGCGACGATGTCGAGCCGCTCGTTGCGCACCCACGCCGGGGCGCCGGTGATCGCGTCGAGTAGTCGCTGCACCGCCGGGCGCACCGACGTCGGCACCGGACGGTGGGTGGTCTTCACACCGGCGTTCGCCAGGTGCGCGAGGTCCGCCAGGTGCGCCCGCTCTGCCTCGTCCAGCTGGAGCGCCGTGGCGAGGCCGTCGAGCACGCCCTCGGAGACGCCTTTCAGGGTGCCTCGTTCGAGCCGTGTGTAGTAGTCGACGCTGACGCCGGCGAGCATCGCGACCTCGTGTCGTCGGAGTCCCGGGACGCGCCGGGTGCCTCCGCCGAAGGCCGGCATGCCGGCCTGGTCCGGGGTGAGCCGGGCTCGACGGCTGGACAGGAAGTCGCGGATCTCGTTGCGGACGTCGATACCCATGCGCCAAGGCTACGTGTGCGTCCCTCCGGCACCGGACGGGAGGCCCGGTACCGGTTCGGAGACCTGCTCGTTAGAGTGCGCGGCCGGTGTGGGCGGCGAGCCAGGCGGCCGGGTCGACCGGCAGGGTGCCGTCCATCAGGACCTCGAGGTGCAGGTGGGCTCCGGTCGAGACACCGGAGGACCCGACGCTGCCGATGAACTGTCCGGGCTCCACGCGGTCGCCGACCTGCAGGGGCGACGACCCGGGGATCATGTGGCCGTACAGGGTCGAGACCTTCCGGCCGTCCACCTGGTGGTCGATGATGACGGTCTCGCCGTACGAGAAGTAGATCCCCGACACCCGGACGGTGCCCGCGGCGACGGCGCCGATCGGAGCGCCCATGCCCGGGTTGAAGTCGAGCCCCTGGTGCAGGGACGAGCACGCGCCGCAAGGAGCGGAGCGGTACCCGAAGCCCGAACTCATCCGGACCGGGCCCGGGAACGGGGAGCGGATCGCGTCGCCGTAGGTCACCGTCTCACCGGCCACCACGGCGCCGGCGTCCGTCGACGCGACACCGCCGCCGACCGTGAAGCCGTCGCGCGAGGTGCTCGGGAGCGCCACCTGGGTGACGGCGAAGTCCTGGGTGCTCACCGCGGGGGCGAGGGTCGCGATCGCCGAGGACCCCCCGGTGCCGGCGTGAGCGGGCATCGCGGCGGCACCGAACATGGCGAGGGCGGCGGCGGCGCTCGTCAGGGTGAGCTGGCTGGCCCGGGCTCCGCGTCGGCGGCTGACGGGAGTCTTGGTGCTCGCGGTGCCGGTGCCGACCGTCGTCGTGCTGGCGATCGCGACAGCCCGCCGCGGGACCCGGCGGATGCGGGTGTCGGCTTGCGTGACGACCGGGGCCGCGACGACCGGGGCGGTGACGTCCGGGGTCGCGACGACCGGGGTGGTGACGTCCCGGGTCGCGACGTCCGGGACGGCTGCCGGTCGCGCAGCTCGCAGGCGCGGCTTCGTCGCGGCGGCCTGCTCGGCCCGCTCCGCCGCCAGGGCAGCGCGACGCGTCAGGTGCACGACGGGCGTGCTGCTGGGGTGGTCTGCATCTGGGGGAGTCATGGCCGGAGCCCATTCTGCACGAAGCTGTCCGGTTGTACAGCCCCTCGTTCCGCGGCCATCTGCGGTGGGGAGTGCGGAGAGCGACCGGATCCGGGCCTCCCGGCTGTGGATCAGTAGGGTCGAGGCAAGCGACGGAGAGGACCCCTCATGGCCCGATCGCCGCGGGAGCGGCACGAACCCATCGACCTGCGGTCGGCGGAGGTCGTGCTCGCCGGTACCCAGGACCTGCTCCCCGTCCTGCGGGCGGCTGCCGTCCGTGCCGGGGTCGACGCGACACGGATGCACGTCGTCGGTGTCGACGACGTGCCCGAGGTGGACGGGAGCGGAAGTGCCGAACTCGCCGTCATCGCGATCCGCCGGCCCGGCGAGGACCCCGCGTTCCACCGTGCGCAGGAAGCCGCCGAGATGCTCGAGCCCCTGCTCCGCCCGGGCGCGGTCCGCATCGTCATCACCGTCTCGCGGGTCACCAGGCTCGCGCCGAAGCTCGAACACGCCCTGACGGCAGAGGTCCTGCACCAGCTCGGTGTGGCCACGGCGGAGTCGGGGTTCCGCCGACCCTTCCGGAACCTGCGCACACGGCTCGGGACGGCAGGGCTGCGGGCCGCCGGCCTCCGGGTGTTCCGCCTGACGGTCTGAGCCCCGGAGCCCTGCGGTGCTGTGCCCTTCCTCCACAGGTGCGGCCGGCAGTGGTGCCCGTCCACAGGACGGGTATCTTGATGTCGAGACATCTCACGCCGCGAGTAGCGTGGGGGGCACGGACCGCGCGAACAAGGGAGTACCCGCCAGCATGGCCAAGATCATCTACACGCTCACCGACGAGGCCCCGTTCCTCGCCACCCACTCCTTCCTGCCCGTCATCGCGTCCTTCGCGAAGACCGCGGGCGTCGACGTGGAGACCCGAGACATCTCGCTCTCGGGCCGGATCATCGCCCTGTTCCCGGAGCGGCTCAGTGCTGAGCAGCGCCTGGACGACGCCCTGGCGGAGCTCGGCGAGCTCGCCGGGACGCCCGAGGCGAACATCATCAAGCTGCCGAACATCTCGGCCTCGATCCCACAGCTCAAGGTCGCCATCGCCGAGCTGCAGTCGCAGGGCTACGACCTGCCGGACTACCCCGACGAGCCGAGCACGGACGACGAGCGCGACGTCCGGGCCCGCTACGACCGCGTCAAGGGCAGCGCCGTCAACCCGGTCCTGCGCGAAGGCAACTCGGACCGCCGCGCGCCGCTGTCCGTGAAGAACTACGCCCGCAAGCACCCGCACCGCATGGGCAAGTGGAGCTCGGACTCCAAGACGAACGTCGTGACCATGGGCGTCGACGACTTCCGCTCCAACGAGAAGACCTGGGTCGCCCCGGCCGACGACATCCTGACGATCACCTTCGTCGGGCAGGACGGCAGCGAGCAGGTGCTCAAGCAGTCGATCCCCGTCGTCGCCGGTGAGGTCGTGGACGGCACCGTGCTGCACGTCGCCGCGCTCGAGCAGTTCCTCCGCAAGCAGATCCAGCGCGCGGCGGACGAGGGCATCCTGTTCTCCGTCCACCTCAAGGCCACGATGATGAAGGTCTCCGACCCGATCATCTTCGGGCACGTCATCCGGGCGTTCTTCCCCGACGTGTTCGCGCGCTACGGAGCCGACCTCGCCGCCGCCGGGCTCACGCCGAACGACGGCCTCGGCTCGGTCCTCGCCGGGCTCGACGCGCTGCCGAACGGTGCCGAGATCAAGCAGGCGTTCCAGGACGGCATCGACGCCGGCCCGGACCTGGCCATGGTCGACTCGGACAAGGGCATCACGAACCTGCACGTCCCGAGCGACGTCATCGTGGACGCCTCGATGCCCGCGATGATCCGCACCTCCGGGCACATGTGGGGCCCGGACGGTGACGAACACGACACCGTCGCGGTCATCCCGGACTCCAGCTACGCCGGCATCTACCAGGCCGTCATCGAGGACTGCCGCGCCCACGGCGCCTTCGACCCGGCGACCATGGGTTCGGTGCCGAACGTCGGGCTCATGGCGCTGAAGGCCGAGGAGTACGGCTCCCACGACAAGACCTTCGAGCTGCCGGGCGACGGCGTCGTCCGCGTCACGAACGCCGCCGGGGACACGGTCCTCGAGCACGACGTCGAGCAGGGCGACATCTGGCGCGCCTGCCAGACGAAGGACATCGCGATCCGCGACTGGGTGAAGCTCGCCGTCACCCGCGCCCGTGCCAGCGCGACGCCCGCGGTCTTCTGGCTGGACGAGACCCGGTCGCACGACGCCGTCCTGATCGGCCTGGTCCGCACCTACCTGCAGGAGCACGACACCGACGGGCTGCAGATCGAGATCCTGTCGCCGGAAGAAGCCATGCGCTTCTCGCTCGACCGCATCCGGCGTGGTGAGGACACCATCTCGGTCACCGGCAACGTCCTGCGCGACTACCTGACCGACCTGTTCCCGATCATGGAGCTCGGCACCTCGGCGAAGATGCTCTCCGTCGTCCCGCTCCTCGGCGGCGGTGGTCTGTTCGAGACCGGTGCCGGCGGTTCCGCGCCGAAGCACGTGCAGCAGCTCGTGCAGCAGAACTACCTGCGCTGGGACAGCCTGGGCGAGTTCCTGGCCCTCGCGGTCAGCCTCGAGCACCTGGCCGGTGTGACCGGCAACGCCCGCGCGAAGGTGCTGGCGGACACGCTCGACCGCGCCACCGGGACCTTCCTCGACGAGGACAAGTCGCCCGGCCGCAAGCTCGGCTCGATCGACAACCGTGGCAGCCACTTCTACCTGGCGAAGTACTGGGCCGAGGAGCTCGCCGCGCAGACCGAGGACACCGAGCTCGCCGCGGCGTTCCAGGGGCTCGCGACGACCCTCGCCGACCAGGAAGAGACGATCGTCGACGAGCTCGTCGCGGTGCAGGGCCAGCCGGCGGACATCGGCGGGTACTACCGGCCCGACGACGCCAAGACCAGTGCGGTCATGCGTCCGTCGGCGACGCTGAACGCGGCGCTCGCGAGCCTGTAGGCGCGACCACACGACGGACGGGAGGCCCGGTGCCAGTGAACTGGTCCCTGTTTGTTGGACTGTGAATTCAGGTTATGCCGCGAGGGCATGGGCTCGGTATTGGACCGGGCTCATGCCCTCGAGGCGTTCCTGGATGCGGGTGGTGT